>NZ_JBBJUL010000013.1:0-62932 GCF_037725245.1 Sphingobium anseongense
AGCACGCGGAATGTGGTCGGCACGACGTCGAGCCGCTCGGATATCCGCACCGCGTGCGATCCTCACTGCCACGCCGTCGATCTCCAGTTCTACCGCGCTCGGAGACGATCCCCGCCGCCGGCGTGGCCGCTTGGCGACCGGCGTTGCTTCGGGCGAAGGCCGTTGTTCAATCACCGCGGGAACGAAGAGAGGCGCCGGGGCCGATGAAACCGGCAGCGTCACCCCCCGGGCCTCCATCTCCTTGCGCAACTCCCGGCGCCAGGTGAACAACTGCGAGGGACAGATCCCATGCCGGCGAGCAACGGCGCTGATGGTCTCCTGGCCCGAATAGCTCTCAGCTACGATCGAGACCTTCACCTCTGGCGGCCAATCACGGCGCTTGCCTGCGCCGGTGAAAACCTCGAACCGCTGAACAACGCTAGTGCCAGCATCATCACATGACATCGTCATAGCACCAGCGACCTCCGCCCGACCAAGGACGGCAAGACTCCGCGCTCCAGATCACGGCCGCAAGGTGGGGCTCAAGCTCCGCTTACGCTCGATGTGATATTTTATGTCGCTGTCCTGATCCTATCGGAACGGTACAGTGAAGAGCCGACGATGCGAAAGAGCGGATTGATCCGCCTTGTCGCATGGGCGGGCCGATGTAGGACAGCCCATTGTGCGAGGGCGTCGATGCGATGCACAGGCAGCGCGCGAAGGCTTTGCCGATGAGCGAAGTAGCCACGAGCCTCCTTCAAGCGAACTGACCTGAAGCGACTATTTGTTGGTCACTCCGTTAGATCATCGGCATTCCTGAAACCTGCCACTGATTTAGATGGTGTTCTAGCCGCAACTGCCAAAACGCAGCCCCGCGATGATGACTAGGTCACAGGGTAGGCGTTTCGGTAGCTTCATGGCTGTCCCCTCTCGTTATTCCGAGAAGGGAGGCACCACATGCGAGGCTATTAGGCAGGCTGTTTCGTCTCGTACGGAACGCCGAGCTGGATCGACATAGTGCTTTTAGACACGTCGAAATGCCTCGCCAGCGCCTCTACCGTATTGAGTCCGCTGTCCGTAGCTTCCCGAATAAGGTGCCAAGGCATTAAAATGTCGGCAGCCATGCGGTTTGCTTGCGCCTCAACAGCGTTACTCATGTTGCTTCGATACATCGCATCGTCGGTGATCCCGTCGCCAATTAGGCTGCGGTGGAGAGCGAAATGAGCGATCTCATGGGCGATGCTAAAGCGCCGACGCACGCGAGGGTGCTTATCGTTCACGTAGATCGCGTAACCACTAGAGCCGCCGCGTTCTTCATCTTTGCGGATCATCGCGGAGATATTGTCCGGCCAGTTGCCGACTTTGTAGACCTTGATGCCAAGCGCCTCTGCAATGTCTATTGTCTGGACCGGCGCGCTCTTTTGGTGAGCGGAGATGATACGGTCTGCTTCGACTATGCCGCCCATGTCATTCTCCTTTCTCTTCCTCGGTAAGCTCAGTGACAGCCAAAGGTTCTACCGGAGCTTGCGTCACTCCATCTGTTCCCTCTTTGTCCTTCTTGGACATATGGAGGGCGAAGGCCGCAGTTGCAACCTCATCTGCCTTTCGCATCGCGGCGTCTTTAATTGCTTGGTAGCCTACAAAACCAGCAAAAGCGAGACCAAAGCTAACCATCGCGACAACTAGACTTAGGATGTCTAGCTGAATTGCAATGACGTCGATTCCGCTCTTTATTTCGCTTCCGTCCGCTGTCGGGGTGAAGGCGCTAGAACGCCACGCTGTCCAAAACATGACCGTCGTGACCGTCATAAAAATAAGCGCGACAATACCGAGTGCGCGCCAGAAATAAGTCCACCCCATCCCTATTCCCCTTCGCTCCTGAGAATAGGGCGTCCCCGTCAATGGATCAACGGCCGGAACATCTACATGCGTCAAGGGGATAAGGGGAAATAATTTATATCGCGCCGCGTCAGCTATTGCAGGTCATTTCCCTAAAAACCGCCCTTCCGCCACCCACCCCCTTGCGTCGACCCGCAGGCGGCGGCGTGGCGATAGGTGGATTGCCGATTGCGCGGGGATGACGAGGTTTGGTTGGTCGGCAGACCGCCCGCCAACCGCCCTTTTGTCGTGTCGGCATTCGTTGGCAGAGCGGTCCTCGCGCGCCGTCCCTGGTCCGCCGCCTGTCGTCAGGACGCAATCGCCTTTGGCATGGTCACGCCGCGCAGTTGGGCGAGGTCGACGGCGGTGGCGAATTCGATGCCCATGCGGTCCTCATGCGACCAGCGCGCGGTGGCGTTGACGGTCAGGTTGTCGGCAAATTCGATTGCGAACAATGTGTCGGGCGGCACGTTCCACAAGCCTTCGATCAGCGCGCCGGTGGCCGAGATATTGCGGACCCGGCCGGTATAGGCGTGCCCGTCATGATGCACCGTGATGGTGCGCAGCATCGTCTTGCGTTCGGGGCGGCTGGATTGAAAGCCCTGCGGCTTGGCGGCGATGCCGTGGCTGCGCTGGGCGATCATCACCTCGTCGGCGGGCATCGGCCGGCCATAGACATAGCCCTGGATATGGCTGCACCCAAGCTGGCGAATGAGGTTCAGTTCGTCATGCGTTTCCGCGCCCTCGGCGGTGGTGTCCATGCCCAGCGCTTCGGCCAGGCTGACGATCGCCTTGATGATCGCGCTGTTGCGGCTGCCCTTGATCGCGGCGCCGCGCACGAAGCTCTGGTCGATCTTGATCTTGTCGAACGGCGCCTTTTTCAGATAGCCGAGCGAGGAATAGCCGGTGCCGAAATCGTCGAGCGCCAGCCGCACGCCCAGCGCCTTGAGGCGCGCGAACATGGCGTCGGTGCCGTCATCGTCGTTGAGGAACACGCTTTCGGTGATTTCCAGTTCCAGCCGGCCGGCGGCGAGCTGTGCGCCGGCGAGCGCGCTCATCACCGTCGCCGGGAAGGCGGGATTGGCGAACTGTATCGGCGAGACGTTGACCGCGACGCGCACATCTTCATGCCATTGCGCGGCGTCGCGGCAGGCCGTGCGCATCACCCATTCGCCGATCTGGGCGATGAGGCCGCTTTCCTCGGCAATCGGAATGAACAGCGTCGGCGAGATCGGCCCACGCTTGGGGTGGGTCCAGCGCAGCAGCGCTTCATAGCCGGTGATCATCTCGGTCCTGGAACTGACCACAGGCTGATAGCACAGGTGCAGTCCGCCGGCGACCAGCGCGCGGCGCAGATCCTCCTCAAGCTGACGGCGATCTTCGGCGTCGGCATGCATTTCGGCGGAATAGAAGCGATGGACGCCGCGTCCGTCACCCTTGGCTGCGTACAGGGCGAGATCGGCGTTGCGGATCAGCGCGTCGGCGGTCACGCCATCGTGCGGGCAGGCTGAAATGCCGACCGACACGCCGATCACCACCGGGCTGCCCTCGATGGAATAGGGTTGCGACAGGGTGGCGATGATCGTTTGCGCCAGTTGCCCGATCAGGCCCTTGTCCACGCGGCCGGGCAGAATCACCTTGAATTCGTCGCCGCCCTGACGGCCCACGAGGCCAAGTTCGCCGACCACCCGCTGAAGCCGCTGGCTGACCTGTCGCAACAGCGCATCGCCCGCGGGGTGGCCCAGCGTATCGTTGACCGTCTTGAACCGGTCGAGATCCAGCATCATCAGCGTGCATTCGCCCGGTTGCCCGCGCGTGCCGGCGACCGCCTGTTCCAGCGAGCGGAGCATCTGCACGCGATTGGCAAGGCCGGTAAGCGAATCATATTGGGCAAGGCGGGTGACTTCGGCCTGGCTGCGGCGCATTTCCGTCAGGTCGGTGCCGCTGCCGCGAAAGCCGTAAAATTGTCCATAGTCGTTGAATACCGGCTGGCCCGAAATCGACCACCATCGTTCCTCTTTCGACATCGCCGCGCGCACGGGAATGTCCGAAAAGCCGGTGCGGGCCGACAGGTGAAAGCCGAGCGTGCGCTCGCCGTCCCCCTGCTGGCGGTCGCCGGGGCAGATGAGGTCGGTGATCGGACGGCCGGTCAACTTGTCCGCCTTTGCCCCCAGCGATCCGATCAGCGTATCGGAAATATAGACGAGGCAGCCATTGCGGTCGGTTTCCCAGAACCATCCGCGCCCGGACTGTTCATATTCGTACAATAGCCGGTCGGCACGCTGGCTGCGCAGATCTTCCTCATGCTGTTTGATCGCGCGGTCGCGGTCGATCGTCGCCTGGCGCAGCGTCGCGATGGCCATCACCAGCATGCAGCAGAGGAACAGCCCGGCCTGGGTCAAGCCGGGACGCTCGATGGTGGCGACCAGCAGCGCGCCGAGGCAATAGACCAGGCCTGGCAGGCGACGGTCGCCGAAAATGCATACCGCCAGCAGCGCCACGGCCACTTCAGGCGCGAGCGCCAGCAGCGTTTCGCCACCGGAAAGGATGCGCGGGCCGCGCATCCACAGGCTGAACAGCGCGCCGGAAGCAAGCAGCAGCGGCAACATCGCCCATGTCTGAACATGCGCCTTGAGCCCCCGAAAGATGGCGCGGCGAGGCAGCAGGATGATGGCGATGTCGACTGTAATCAGTGCGAGCGCGAGCGCGATTCGGCCGCCGCTCGACACCAGGAGCGGCATAGCGACGAGCAGGCTGACGCAGATCTTGGCGAGCAGCACCAGCGGCCAGAGCGCGCCGATGGTCCGGAAACCGGCGGCGATCCAGTTGGCGATGGCCTCCGTGCCGCTGTCAACCAATCCCAGGCACCCAGCGACGCCGGCGGGCCGAGGATCCTTCACCCGCAAATTTGTTCTGATCGACGACATGGGCGCAAATTGCGCGACAAGCGTTGAAATATGATTACGAACAGCCTTGCCCAAACGCCCGATTTCGGTCCATTTCGGACCGGGATGCGTGACGCCGGCTCGGACTAGACGCGCATCGGCATCAGGACATAGAGGGCCGAGCTGCGGTCATTTTCCCGGATCAGCGTCGGCGCGGCGGCGTCGGCCAGATGCAGTTCCACCAGATCGCCGTCGATCTGCCCCAATATGTCGAGCAGGTAGCGCGCGTTGAAGCCGATATCGAAGCCTTCGCCGGTGAAATCGCCAGGCACTTCTTCGGCAGCGGTGCCGTTTTCGGGGCTGGTCACCGACAGCGTGATCTTGTCGCGATCCAGCCCCATCTTGACCGCGCGGGTCTTTTCGGTGGCGATGGTGGCGACGCGGTCGACCCCCTCCTCGAAGCTGCGCGGATCGATCCTGAGCAGCTTGTCGTTCCCGGTCGGGATCACGCGGCTGTAATCGGGAAAGGTGCCGTCGATCAGCTTGCTGGTCAGGATCGCGCTGCCAAGGCCGAACCGGATCTTGCTCGCCGACAGGGTGATACCCACCGATCCGTCGACCTCGTCCAACAGCTTGCGCAGTTCGGCGATGCATTTGCGCGGCACGATGATGCCCGGCATGCCGTCGGCGCCATCGGGGCGCGGCACGGTGACGCGGGCGAGCCGATGGCCGTCGGTCGCCGCTGCCTTGAGCACCGGAGCGCCATCGTCGGACACATGGAAATAGATGCCGTTGAGATAATAGCGGGTCTCTTCGGTCGAGATCGCAAAGCGGGTCTTGTCGATGATCTGCTTGAGCGTTTCGGCGGGCAGTTCGAAACTGGTGGGCAGATCGCCCTCGGCGATCACCGGGAAATCGTCGCGCGGCAGGGTCGACAGGTTGAAGCGTGCGCGGCCCGCCTGGATCAGCATCTTGCCCTCGGCCGCCTGCAGCGACACCTGGCTGCCTTCGGGCAGCTTGCGCGCGATGTCGAACAGGGTGTGCGCCGACATGGTGGTCGCGCCGGGCTGTTCGACCTGCGCCGACACGCTTTCGACGATCTGGAGGTCAAGGTCGGTCGCCATCAGTTTGAGCGCACCGTCGGACGACGCCTCGATCAGCACGTTGGACAGGATGGGGATGGTATTGCGCCGCTCGACCACCGACTGGACGTGGCTCAGGCACTTGAGGAGCGTCGCGCGTTCGATGGTGGCCTTCATGTCCCTGATCGTCCGTTTCTATTCTGCTGCCCCGAATGGCGCGAACGGCCGAATCCGGGCGATAGTGATGGTTGTTCTACATAGCCGCTGTGACGCCTTGGGCAAGCATTGGTCATGGGGGCGCTTGCAAATGCGGCCCATATCGGCTTTTGCCGGGAGATATGAAAGGTTTCGCCCTGCTGCTCCTGCTCGCCGCCACCCCGGCGCAGGCGCGCGATTCGCTTGGCGTGTTCGAGCGCTGGGGCGCGTTTCGCGATGCCGGCGGGCCGCGCTGCTACGCCATCGCCCAGCCGGTGTCGCGTTCGGGCGCGCGCGGCTTCGCCACCATCGCCCACTGGCCGCGCCAGCGCATCCGTGGCCAGGTGCATTTCCGCCTGAGCCGGGCGCGCGCGGCGGACGCGGCCGTCACGCTCAATGTCGGCGACCGCCGCTTCACCCTGGTCGCGGGCGCAACCGACGCCTGGGCCGCCGACGCGCGCGCCGATGCGGCGATCGTCGCGGCGATCCGGTCGGGCACCAGCATGAGCGTGCAAACCATCGACCGCGCGGGGCGCGCCTTTGCCGACAGCTATACGCTGCGCGGCGCGGCAACGGCGATCGACGCGGCGGCGCTGGGATGCGCGCGGGGCCTTGAACCTTGACTTTTGGCGAGACAATCGGTATCCAAAAGCAATCCCGTCCCCGGCATGCCGTCTTGAGGCGCTCGCGAGAGCAGACATCAACTCAAGGCCGCTCCCGGGGACAACTTTTTAAGCGAACTCGATATGCCTACCGCGATTGTCGTCGATGGCGCTTTCTTTATCAGGCGCTTTCGATCCTGCTTCCCTAATCTCGATTCCAATGATCCAAAGGATATCGCCTGGGGTCTAACATATTTGGCAGGCTGGCATATCGCTCTCAAGAGCGGAGCGGAATTACCGGGCCAGCATCTGGAGCCTAAGGATTTTCATCCCGAAGAAACTGACCAACTCTACCGTGTTTTTTTCTATGATTGCGCTCCATTGACCAAAAAGGTCCATCGGCCGGTTTCCAAACGTTCGCTTGATCTGTCGAAAACTGAGACCGCCCTGTTTCGAATCGCAGTCCATGAGCATCTTACAACCGTTCGGAAAGTGGCTTTGCGACTTGGTCGCCTCAACGATGATTTTATCTGGCGACCGAAACCGGAAGCCATGAAAAAATGGCTGGCGGATGCGGCAAAGTTTGAACCAGAAGACGCAGATTTTGAACTGGATGTCGTCCAGAAGGGTGTAGACATGCGGCTTGGCTTGGATGTCGCCTCCATGGCTTTCAAACGACAAGTTACGCAAATCATCCTCGTCGCCGCTGACGCCGATTTCGTTCCGGCGGTAAAACTCGCGAGACGGGAGGGCATCGACATAGTCCTAGATCCAATGGGCGGCAGTGCTGCCCATGATCTTCTGTTACATGTCGATGGCATCCGTCATTGCCGGTTTGCCGGGCAGAAAGAGGCTTAATCGATGCAGATTCCCGGACATATCGACCCGGTGCCCGTGCCGCGCGCCGTGACGCCGCGCGACGATGGGCGCGTGGACCTGATGGGGCTTTCGCGCCCGCAGATGAAGACGGTGCTCGAAGAGGCGGGACTGGACGGCAAGCAGGCCAAGCTGCGCTCCAAGCAGGTGTTCCACTGGCTCTATCATCGCGGCGAGACCGACTTTGGCGCGATGACCGACCTTGCCAAGCCGATGCGCGGCTGGATGGCCGAACGCTTCGTTGTCGGCCGGCCGCAGGTCGTCGAAGCGCAGGTTTCGACGGACGGCACGCGCAAATGGCTGCTGCGGTCGGACGACGGGCAGGATTATGAGATGGTGTTCATCCCCGACGCCGACCGGGGGACGCTGTGCGTTTCCAGCCAGGTGGGATGCACGCTCAACTGCCGGTTCTGCCACACCGGCACGATGCGGCTGGTGCGCAACCTGACGCCGGGCGAGATCGTCGGACAGGTCATGCTGGCGCGCGATGCGCTGGGCGAGTGGCCCAAGGGCAACATGGCCGCCGCCAACGACATCGATCCCGACGAGGACGAGGACGCGCCTCAATATTCGCCCGACGGCCGGATGCTGACCAATATCGTGATGATGGGCATGGGTGAGCCGCTCTATAATTTCGAACATGTGCGCGACGCGTTGAAGCTGGTGATGGACGGCGACGGCCTGGCGCTGAGCAAGCGGCGGATCACGCTGTCCACCAGCGGCGTCGTGCCGATGATGGCGCGCGCGGCCGAGGAGATCGGCGTCAACCTGGCGGTGTCGCTCCATGCCGTGACCAAGGAGGTGCGCGACGAACTGGTGCCACTCAACCGCAAATATGGCATCGAGGAACTGCTCCAGGCCTGCGCCGACTATCCCAAGGCCAACAACGCGCGGCGCATCACGTTCGAATATGTGATGCTCAGGGACAAGAATGACAGCGATGCCGATGCGCGCGAACTGGTGCGCCTGATCAAGCAGTATAAGTTGCCGGCCAAGGTCAATCTGATCCCGTTCAATCCCTGGCCGGGGTCCGATTATGAATGTTCGACGCCCGAACGCATCCGCGCGTTCAGCAGCATCGTGTTCCAGGGCGGCATTTCCGCGCCGGTCCGCACCCCGCGCGGACGCGACATCATGGCGGCGTGCGGACAGCTCAAGTCGGCGTCCGAAAAGAAGAGCCGCGCCGACCTGGACCGGCTGGCGGCGGAAAAACAGGCGGCGCTCGGCTGACAACCATGACCGATGCCCAGATCGCGCGGCTGGCGAGAGGCTTTTGCGATTGCACGCTGCCCAAGCAGGAATGGACCCATGGCGCGCATTTCGCGACGGCGCTGTGGCTGATCCTGAACCGGCCAGAAGTGGTGGCGGAGCGCGACATGCCCGGCATGATCCGCCGCTATAACGAGAGCGTGGGCGGCGTGAATGACGATCATGGCGGCTATCATGAAACGATCACCCTCGCCTCGCTGCGTATGACCCGCGACCTGCTGGCGGGACTGGGCACCGATGCGACGCCCGCAGGCGCCTTTGCCGCGCTGATACGCTCGCCGCTGGGGAACAAGGACTGGCCGCTGGCCTATTGGACGCCCGCCCGGCTATATTCGGTCGAAGCGCGGCGAAGCTGGGTGGAACCCGATATCGCGCCGCTGCCGTGACCGACAAAAAAGGGCGGCCGTCGCGGGCCGCCCTTTCCCATGTCCGTCGATCCGAAAGATCAGAAGCGGAAGCCGACGCCAACGACAGCCGCATCGCGGCCGCCGACGCCATCTTCATATTCGGTGCGCTGATATTCAGCCGAAACATAGCTGTTGCCGGTCACGGCAAATTCCACGCCGCCGCCAAAGCGCACGCCTTCAAAGTTGAGGTTGGTGCCGGCGAATTCGAAACGGGTATCGGCATAGCCGACCTTGGCGAAGCCCAGGAACCGGGGGTTGACGATATAGCCCAGGCGCACGGAAGCGGCCAGATCGCGGCTGACGTCGACGCCGGCGTCTTCGATGGAAGAATCGCCGAACGAGACTTCGGGGCCGAAGGTCAGGTTGGGGGTCACGGCGATGTCGTAGCCGGCGGTCACGCCGTAGCTGAAGCCATCTTCGCCAAAGAGCTTGTCATAGCCCATGGTCACGCCGGCGCGGGGGCCGGTGAACGGCGCAGCGTCCTGCGCGATGGCGGGAGCGGAAATGGCGGCAGCAGCAATCGCTGCGAAAATCACAGTTTTCATAAGTTCCTCATGGTATATTTGGCGTCCGGCTAATATCCAGCCGGAACTCTTCCTACGATTATCAAGGGCTGACGATACGAATTTTCATTATATTCTATAAATCGCATCGCGGCCGCCAGGCGACCAGGGTTTTTGACTATCCGCACCTTGGGTGGCGCGGCTGGTTGCTTATGCGCACCGATCCTGTCTGTCAAATGAATGAAAACCGGTTTTTGAACGGGTGATGCAACCATGCTACACCCCCCCGGTCATCGGCTGTGTCAGCCTTGCCAGGAGCGAAAACGCGATGCCCGACCGGATCGTCAAGCGCCATCGGTTGCCCACCCGCCTGTGGCACTGGATCAACGCGCTGTTGCTCTATGTGCTGTTCACCAGCGGCCTTGGAATCTTCAACGCCCACCCGCGCCTTTATTGGGGCCATCATGGTGCGAATCTCGATGCGGCCTGGCTGGAACTGGATCGGTTTCCCGGCTGGCTGACCCTGCCGGCGCAGTACAGCCTGGCGATGTCGCGCCACTGGCACCTTGCCGCCGCGCCGCTCCTCGCCTTCGCGCTGCTGTTCTATATGGGCTGGAGCCTGTTCGCCGGGCATCTGGCGCGCGACCTGGCATTTCGCCAAGGCGACCTGACGCCCCGCCATGTCTGGCAGGATATCAGGGATCATGCACGGCTGCGCTTTCCCACCGGCGACGCGGCGCTGCGCTATAATGTGCTGCAAAAGGCGAGCTATGTCGGGGTGATCTTCGCGGCTCTCCCGGCGCTGATCCTGTCGGGGCTGACGATGTCGCCGGGGATGAACGCGGCCTGGCCATGGCTGGTCGACCTGTTCGGTGGGCGCCAGTCGGCGCGCTCGATCCATTTCATTGCCGCGTTCGCACTTGCCGCCTTCTTCATCGTCCATATGGCGATGGTGCTGCTGGCGGGGCCGGTCAACGAAGTGCGGTCGATGATCACCGGCCGCTATCGCGTGCCGGCGGAGAAACGGCCATGACCGCGCAACTGACCCGCCGCGCGCTGATCCTGGGCGCGGGCGCGACCCTTGCCGGATGCGACGCGATCGCCCGCAACGCGCATGTTCGCGAGGCGCTGTTTTCGGCGGAGAATTTCCATCGCTGGTCGCAGCGCGCGCTGTCCGACCGGCAGGCGCTGGCACGCGAGTTCCGCCCCGACCAGCTTTCGCCGATCTTTCGCGCCAATGGCACCGCCAATCCCAACACCGACGCCTACAAGGCGATCTGGCGCACCGGCTTTGCCGACTGGCGGCTCAAGGTCGGGGGGCTGGTCGAGCGGCCGCTGTCGCTCTCGCTGGCGCAACTGCACGCGCTGCCCCACCGCGAGCAGATCACCCGCCATGACTGCGTCGAGGGGTGGAGCGCGATCGGCAAGTGGCGGGGCGTGCCGCTGTCGCTGGTCCTGCGCGCCGCGCGGCTGCGCGACCGGGCGCGCTACATCGTCTTTCGCTGCGCCGACGATATGGGCGGCGGGCGCTTCTATTATGAAAGCATCGACCTGATCGACGCTTTCCACCCCCAGACCATCCTGGCGTTCGCGCTCAACGACAGGGCGCTCAGCGTCGCCAACGGCGCGCCGCTGCGCTTGCGAGTCGAACGGCAGCTGGGTTACAAACATGCCAAATATCTGATGGAAATCCATGCCGTCGACACGCTGGCCGGGATCGGCCAGGGCAAGGGCGGCTTTTGGGAAGACCATGCCGGTTACGATTGGTATGCAGGGATTTGACTATGATGGAGCAGCCCGGCGCGCATGTGGATATTTGAAAAAGCGTTGCGCCGCATGGTGCGCACCGGACGGCTGACCCTGGTCTATCATGACGGCAAGATACGCGAGTTCGGCGTGGCGACGCCGGACCGGCCGCATATGACGATCAGGCTGCACGACCGCAGGGTGCCGATGGCGATCGTGCGCGATCCCCGGCTGGGCCTGGCCGAAGCCTATATGGATGGCCGCGTCACCATCGAGGGCGGCGACATCATGGATTTCGTCACCTTCATGCGGCACGACCATCCATGGGAATGGACCGGCGACCGGCCCAGGAAGGACAAGGGCAGGCATGCGCTGGCGCGGCGCACCGTGTCGCTGACCGGATGGCTGATCAAGGCCAATGATCGCCGCCGGTCGCGGGCCAATGTCGCGCACCATTACGACCTGTCGGGCGCGCTGTACGACCTGTTCCTGGACAAGGACCGCCAATATAGCTGCGCCTACTGGCCCGAAGCGAGCGGCGGCGGCATCACGCTGGAACAGGCGCAGGAGGACAAGAAGGCGCATATCGCCGCCAAGCTGGCGCTCAAGCCCGGACAGCGGGTGCTGGACATCGGCTGCGGCTGGGGCGGCATGGCGCTGTACCTACACCGCACCTGCGGCGTCGACGTGACCGGCATCACCCTGTCGGAGGAACAGCTCAAGGTCGCGCGGGCGCGGGCGCGCGAGGCCGGGGTCCAGCAGCATGTCCGGTTCGAACTGATCGATTATCGCGACATGACGGGGCCGTTCGACCGGATCGTGTCGGTCGGCATGTTCGAACATGTCGGCACGCCGCATTATGCCGAGTTTTTCCGCCTGTGCCACAATCTGCTGGCGCCCGACGGCGTGATGTTGCTGCATACGATCGGCCGTATGGGACCGCCGGGACGCACCGACGCCTTTACCGACAAATATATCTTTCCCGGCGGCTATATCCCGGCGCTCAGCGAAATCGTGCGGTCAAGCGAAGCCAACAAGCTGATGATCACCGATCTGGAAACGCTGCGCCTGCATTATGCGCTGACGCTGCGCGAATGGTACAAGCGCACGGTGGCGCATCGCGCCGAGATCGAAGCGATGTACGACCCCCGCTTCTACCGGATGTGGACATTCTATCTGGCCGGGGCGACGGCCGCGTTCGAGACCGGCGGCATGGTCAATTACCAGATCCAGTTCTCCCGCAATCGCCATGCCCTGCCCATCACCCGCGATTATATGCACCAGGCCGAAGCCGCGTTGCGCGGGGCGTAAACGGGCTTAACGATAGATTACCGCGCCATTCCTGACCGGTTCAGTCGCACTGGCGCATTGTCCTTTTCCTCCCGTCGTGCGCGGCGGGTGTTTGATAAGGAGAGACGGTGATGAACATCTTGTGGAAGGGCATCGCGGCGGTAACGCTGGCCGCGGCCAGCCTGGGCGCGGCGACGGTGCCGGCGCAGGCGCAATATTATGGCGATCGCGACGGGTGGCGCGGCGATCGCGACGGGCGCGACGGGCGCGATTGGCGGCGCGACAATCGTCGCTGGGACAATCGCCGCCATTGGCGCGGCCATGACCGGCGCTACTGGAATCGCGGCTATGCCCGCCCCAATCGCTACGTCTATCGGCAGCGGTGCTGGACCGAATTGCAGTATCGGCCCTATTATGACCACACCGTCCGCGTGCGCGTGTGCCGATGATGCATGACGGGCCGCCCGGACCGACCGGGCGGCCCGTCATCGCCGATTGAACCCGATCGCGTCCTGCGGCATGGAAGGGCCATGACCGATCCGATGCCCGTCATTCACAGCCTGCTCGCCGGGCTTCCGATCCTGCTGTTGCATCTGGCCACCGCGACGCTGGTGTGGCTGGCGGCGCTCACGCTCTATCTGTGGATCACGCCGCATGATGAATTCGCGCTGATCCGCGCGGGCAATCGCGCCGCCGCCATTTCGCTGGGCGGCGCGGCCATCGGCCTGGCGGTGCCGCTGGGCTTCTGCCTGGCCGCGTCGGTCAATGTGTGGGACGTCGTCATCTGGGGCAGCGTCACGCTGGTGCTCCAGCTGATCGCCTTTCGCGCGGTCGATTATGTGCTGGGCGCGCTGTCCCGCCGGATCGAGGAGGATGAGAGCGCCGCCGCGATCTTCCTGGCGATGATGAAGGCCGCCATCGCCTGCCTGACCGCCGCCGCCGTCGCGGGATAGCCATGGCCAGGCAAGGGTGCGGCTGCCTTCCCTTCATCCTCGGCGCACTGGTGCTGGCGGTCTGGTTCGGCGGCGGGCGATCGCCGCTCGTACCGCTGGAGGTCGAACAGTTCGACCCGCGATCGCCCCGGCGGCCCTTGCCGCAATGGGGCAATGAAAGCTTCGTGATCGAGGACCGGCCGGGCGGACCCGCCGACAGCATGGGCACCGCCTTTGCCGTCGATGGCGATGGCGCATGGCTGACCGCCGAACATGTCACTCATGGCTGCGCGCGCGTGGGGCTGGAAGACGATGGCTATGCCCGCCCCGTCAGCCGGGTGCTGGAAAGCCGCGAAAGCGACGCCGCGCTGATCCGCGACGGCATCGCGATTCGCGCGCGGCTGCCGCTGTCGGCGGCCATGCCGCCATCGGGATCGCGCGGCTATCATATGGGCTTTCCCGCCGGCGAGCCGACGCTGGTGACGTCCGAACTGATCGGCGCGGCCGATGCCCGGCGCGGCGGCGGCGGCAGGACGCAGCCTGTCCTGGCGTGGGCCGAACGCGCCCGGATCCCCGACGGCGACGGGCCGCTGAGCGGTATCAGCGGCGGACCGACCTTTACCGAAAGCGGGCATGTGGTCGGCATCAACAGCGCCTCGACCGACCGGCGCGGGCGGATATTGACCACCGACCCGGAGGCGATGACCCGGCTGGTCGTGGCCAGCGGCGCGGTGGACGAACGGGCCGTCGCCTATCCGTTCGCGGACATGGCCGATGCGATGCGGCGCTTTGCCGGATGGGTGGACGACGGGATGATCCGCCGCGTCTTCTGTGACGTGGACGATTGACGGTTGGCCGCCGCAAGGGCTAGGCGGCTGCACAGATCAACAGGATGCCAGCCATGAGCGATACGCCACCCGACCGCCTTTCGACCAACCCCAGCAGCCCCCATTTCGACATGGACACGCTGCAACGGGGCATCGGCATCCGCTTCAAGGACCGGGTGCGCACCGATGTCGAGGAATATTCGATTTCCGAAGGCTGGATCCGCGTCGCCGCCGGCAAGACCCGCGACCGCCACGGCAATCCGCTGACGATCAAGCTGAACGGCCCGGTTGAAGCCTGGTTCGAAAATCCGCCCGCCAACGCGGACGAGGGCGCCCAGGCCGACGACTGACGCCGGCCTGTCATATAACCGTTCCAAAGACGGAGCCGATCCCCGCGGTGAGCGCCATGGCGAGCGCTCCCCAAAATGTCACGCGCACAGTCGCCCGGACGATATTTGCGCCACCCGCATGCGCGCCCACTCCACCCAGCAACGCCAGAAATAACAGCGAAGCCATGGATACGCCCGCCACCAGATACGCGCGCGGCATGAGCAGGACCATCGCCAGCGGCATGGCCGCGCCCACTCCGAATGATGCCGCAGAGGCCAGCGCCGCCTGTATGGGTCGTGCGGCGGTGACATCCGAAATCCCCAGTTCGTCCCGCGCATGGGCCGCAAGCGCATCCTTTGCCATCAACTGGTCTGCGACCCGCCGCGCAAGCTCGGCATCCACGCCGCGACCGACATAGATGCGCGCCAGCTCCTCCTTTTCGAATTCGGGCTGACTGGCAAGCTCGGCCCGCTCGCGGGCGAGGTCCGCCTGTTCCGCATCGGACTGCGAACTGACCGAGACATATTCGCCCGCCGCCATCGACATCGCCCCCGCGACGAGGCCGGCGACCCCGGCAACAGCGATGTCGGAGGTGGCCGCCGATGCCGCGGCGACGCCGACGATCAGGCTGGCCGTCGAAACGATGCCGTCATTGGCCCCAAGAACGGCCGCGCGAAGCCAGCCGATGCGTGCGACGAGGTGGCTTTCGGGATGATGGTGAAGGCGGGACACCGGCAGTTCTCCTGATAAAGCGTAAGACCATGTTCGGGCCGATCGCCTGTCAGCGGCGATCGACCGAGGCGATCACCAGGATGGTTGACAAGGGACTCCATCCGCCGATGCACGCGCCGCCCGCTTTCGCGCTTTGCCATCCATAGCCGGGATGCACTGCAATGATATAAGGTGAGTCCACCGTGTCGACCGGGATATCATCAGGCGCTGGAACGCCGCCAGGTCAGCCACATTTCACCCAAGCCACAGAGCGATTTCAAGCGCATGACGACCACCGTTCACCGCCCGATACAGCGCTGATCCTGCGGCTTTGGGCGGCCATTGGCGATGTCGGTGAACGGGTAAGTGGCGGAGAGGCAGGGATTCGAACCCTGGGTACCCTCACGGGCACGCCGCATTTCGAGTGCGGTGCATTCGACCACTCTGCCACCTCTCCGCGAGGGTGCGAGCCGGAGCCGACCCGGTCGAGGGGCGGCCCTTAACCCATGACTGCAATCTTGCCAAGCGGGACAGCGTATTTTTCTTGTGCGCGCCCGCAACCATCCTACATTACAGGCATGACCAACGCGCTTTCCTCCATCGGCACCGGCGTCATTGCCCCGCCCATCGCCCACGCCCGATTCAACATCGGCGATGTCGTCCAGCACCGGATGTTCGGTTTTCGCGGCGTGATATTCGATATCGACCCGGTCTTCGCCAATAGCGAGGAGTGGTATGAGGCGATCCCGCAGGACGTCCGCCCCGACAAGGGCCAGCCCTTTTACCATCTGCTCGCCGAAAACGGCGAATCGAGCTATGTCGCCTATGTCAGCCAGCAGAACCTGATCGCCGACGACAGTGACGAGCCGGTCGATCATCCGGCCATCGCCGGCATGTTCGGCGGCTATGCCGACGGCAGATATCGCCTGCGCCCGCTGCATCGGCATTAATTAGGCCATTGCGACAGGTCATCCACGATCTGGAGCCTGTGCCGGGCCGTGTTCGGCGCCGCAGGATATGCATCCCGTCAAAAGTGCGATGCGCTAGGCTTTGCGCGCGGCCGCCTCGGCCGCTTCGGGGCTGATCGCGTCATCGAGCAGCCACAGCTCGGCGGCCTCCGACGACAGGAACAAGCCGACACGATCGTCGCTTCCCAGAACCCGGCGCGCTGCCAGCTTGGCAAGATTGGAAGCGACCACGAGCGCATAGCGATCCCCCGCCGCGCGCATCACCCGGTCGGGCGGATCGAAAAGCTGTGAAACATCGGGCGGCAGAATCGGCAGCCTGTGCGTATCCGCGAGCACCCGCACCCTGCCAAAGCGCGCAGCCGCAATTGACACCAGCCTGGCAAGATCGGCATTGAAGCGCTTGACGTCATCGACCGTCAGCATCGCACTATCGAGGTGCGTCGCCCTGACGATCTGATTCACCTCGTCAATCACCATCTCCGCCATGGCGTGTATCCCCTTCTCAATGTCGGGCTTGGCGGTGTCAATTTGCCCGCCAATTCCCGATGTCGGGTTCACATATGCCGATTTGGGAGTCAATCGCTACTATTATGCCCCGATGGGCGGTGAATGGCGAATAATCATTCGCTCGTCTTCAACAATGCACAAGGATATCAAGAACGAGTGCTCATTCCGTCATAATATTACTGGCCGTCATTAATTCTGACATTGCTTCGCCAACAGCCGGCAACTGACCGGGTCGCGGAGTTTTCCTGCATCGTCGCCCGGTGCGACGCCGTAACTACCAGCCGCGATCGACCAACCGCCGTCCGTCCGGTCGGCCAGCAAGGCGTTCCCCAGCAGACGCGGTCAGCCGACCGGTCGCCGGGCGGCCGGAGGGTCCTGTTTCGACATGCATATTCCGATATTCTCGCGCCCGCTCAGTTCTGCTTCCTGCCTTCCGCCGCCGCCAGCACGCGCAGGACGTTGCCCGACCAGATCTTCGCGACGTCCGCCTCGCTATAGCCCGCCTTGATCAGCGCGTCGGTGATCCGGGGCAGGTCCAGCACATCTTCCATCCCGGCAACGCCGCCGCCGCCATCCCAGTCGGCGCCGATGCCGACATGATCCGGCCCAACGACCTTCAGCGCGTGGAGCATATGCGCCATGAAGTCATCGAATGTCGCCCGGTCGGTTTCGGGATAGAGGCGGTCGATCTCCCGCCGCCTGGCCAGCAGCGCCTCGCGCTTTTCGGCCGACAGCTTCGCGCCTTCGCGCATCTCCCCGAACAGCGCGGTCATCGCCTTTTGCCGTTCCGGGTTGGGCTTGGCGGCCTTGAGATAGGCGCCATAAGCGTTCATCTGGATGACGCCGCCCTTCGCCGCCAGCGCCTTTAGATGCTGGTCGTCGATGTTGCGGGGATGATCATAGACCGCCTTGCATCCCGAATGGGTCAGCAGCACCGGCGTGGTGGAAAGCGCCAGCAGATCGTCGAGCACCTGATCGGAACTGTGCGAGGCATCGGGCACGATGCCCAGCCGGTTCATTTCCTTGAGCAGTTCCTTGCCGAGCGGGCTGAGCCCGCCATAGCGCGGCTTTTTCGACGGATCGGTCGAACTGTCGGCGAACTGGTTGTGCGCGAAATGGGCAAAGCCCACGACGCGCACGCCCATGGCGTGGAACGTCTGGAGCAGCGATATGTCCTCACCCAGCGGATAGGCGTTTTCCATCGACATGTAGACGACGCGCTTGCCCGCCGCGGCGATGGGCGCGGCGTCCGCGGCTTCGAGAGCGAGCGCGAAATTGGCGGGGTCCGCCGCCACCATGTTGCGGATGGACAGCCCGCGCAGGATCGCGAAGTCGCGCGCCTTGGCAAAGCCGTCGATCGTCAGCGGTCCCTGCGCCGTGTAAATCGCCCAGAAGCCGCCATCCAGCCCCCCCTTCTTCATGCGGGGCAGGTCGACCTGGGTATAATCCAAATGCACGCCATGTTCTTCGTCGATCGACCAGCCCGGCAGGTCGAGCGAGGCAGGCGTGTCGAGATGGCTGTCGAGCGTGAGCAAATTCTGGTGCAGCCGCTGGACCGCCCTGGGCACGGCCTGGCCCTGCGCCTGCGCCACCGGCGGGAGCAGCGCCACCATAGCCGCCCCCGCGCCCGCCATCATCTTGCCTAGCATCAAATCTCACCCGAAATCGTGAACTGGAAGGTGCGCGGCGACAGCGGCCGGAAGAAGCCGTCGCCGGTTACCGACGGGAACATGAAGGATAGCGTGTCCTTGTCAAACAGGTTGTCGACGTTGAACCGCGCCTTCAAGCTCTTGACCGGCCCCAGGCTGAACCCGTCGCCGATATCGACATAGGCGCTGACCAGGGTGAATCCCGGCACGCTGGACCCTGGCGTGTTGGTGAAGGTGGACCAGCGGCTGCTGGTATATTTGGCGGAGATATTGCCCACCAGCCAGCTTGCCGGCTCGATGGTCACGCCGCCGTTGATGATCCATTTGGCACTGTCGGGGATGAATTTGCCGTCGGTGGCGAAGGTCACCGTGCTGGTGACGATGTCGTCCTTGAACTTGGCGATATTATAGGTGGCGTTGAGGTTGAAATAGGCCAGCCCGTTCAGCGCCGACGGCCGGAACGTGCCGCTGAATTCGAGGCCATAGGCCGACACCCGGCCCACATTGCGAAAGAATGTTTCGGTCACATTGGTCGTGCCGGGCAGGATCGTGCTGATCGACTGGATGCGGTTCTTGAACTTTGTGTAATAGCCGGCCAGCGACGCATAGAATTGCCCCTGGTCGGTGCGGATGCCCAGCTCGAAATTCTGCGACCGTTCGGGCGCGGGCGCGGGGACCACCGCCGGGCTGCTGTTCAGCGCGACCGAGAAGATGTCATCCATGCCCTTGGGGAGCGCCATGTTTTCGGCATAGGATGCGAACATCTGCGTCTGATTGTCGAACTTGTAGAGTATTCCGGCCATCGGCAGGAAGCCGTCGCCATAGCTGGCGTTGTTGGTCTTGGGACCCCAGCCGGCGACCCAGACGGGCGCAAGCGCGGTTCCGGCGTTGCGATAATAATCGTTGAAGTCGCGATAGCCGGTCTGGCGATAGTCGATATGCAGCGCCTTGACCCCAAGGTCGACGATCAGGCTGTCGTCCATCAGCGAGACGCGGTCCTTTATGAACGCCTGCGTCGTGTTGCGTTCCGATTTGTAGGCGCGGCGCAGATAGACCGGCTCGTCCAGATCGGGCGCGCTGGCGGGCGACCCGTCGATGGTGTTGAAACGCGCCTGGGTGCGGCTGTAGCTGTCGGTTTCGGCCCAGACGCCAGCCTCCAGGCTATGGGCGCCTATTTCCCAGTGCAGCTTCGTCGTCAGGCCATAACGGTCGCCGCCCACGGTCGACAGCCCATATTGCGTCCCCCTGGGCGCGAACAGCGCGAGACCGGCTGCGGTTTGCCGGTTATATTGCAGCAGGCTGTTGCTGTAGCTGTCAGGCGAAACGCCATAGCCGCCCTTGTCCTCATAATAGGCCGTGGCCTCCGCCCACACGCCATCGGCGATGCCGGCATGGACCGTGCCGCCATACAGCTTGTCATCGCGCACGTTGAGGGCGAGGTTGTAGGTGTAGGTGTAGTTGGTGTTGGAAAAGGCCGGGGCCCCTGCGACCGGCTCGAAACCCGGCGTGCTGTTGGGTACGACAGCGATATATCCGCGGTTCCGCCCGGTTTTTCCGCCCGCATCGGGCGTGGACGACAAATATTGCGCGCGGCCCAGCGAGGGTGAATCATAGTCGAAAAATTTGTTCGACACGAATTTGAAGCGCGCCCAGCTGTCCCCGCCCAGATCGGCATGAACCATGGCTTCCCAATGTTCGCGATCGACCGAACCGGCGCCGCGCCACAGATCGGTGTCCAGCTTGGTCCGGCTGACAAAGGCGCGGAACGGGCCGACCTGCCCGGTGCTGGCGCGGATGAACGTGCGCTTCAAATCATTTTCGCCAAAGCTCTGCCCCACGAACAGGCCCATCTCCTCCTGCGGTGCGATGCTGTTATACTGCACCATCGGACCAAGGGTGGAGTAGCTCGGCAGGCTGACATCGCCTGCGCCGACCGCGGCTTCCACCACGCCCAGATTTTCATTGTCGACATAGCGGAACACCGGGCTGCCGCCGAATGCATCGCTGCGGCCTGTGGGAATGCCGTCGACCAGGAACCCGATCTGGTCCAGGTTGAAGGCGCGCACCTGAACGCTGTTGCCAAATTCGTAAAGGCCAAGCGCGCCGTCGGTCTGGACGTTGAAGCCAGGCAATTGTTCCAGCATCTTGAGGCCCGAAATGCCCGACGGTGCGGAAAGCAACGCCTCACGCGTCACGGCCACGACATTGCTGATCTTGTCCTCGCCGATCGCTTCGGACGACTGGGATATGCGCCGACCGGTGACGGTGATGCTGATCTCCTCGTCCACCGCCGGCTCTTGTGCAAGGACGGCGCAGGACATCGAGGCGATGCCGCAGGACAGCAGCAGGGCGGCGCGAGAGCCGCGGCGGACGGCGGACGAAATCGGATGCATGAAGGACTCCCTGTCTGGCCTTGAGGATGGCGTCATGTTTGCGCTTCAGCACAGCTCGCCTGCCCCCTTCAGGCAGAAGCCTCCCCCTCCTCCATCGGCCGACGGAACCGGCGCATGATGGCCCGCCCGGTCGAAAATGTTTCTGCGTTTTCTTATGAAACGAAATGGTCGCGAAGGACCGCCATGGCCGGCTTGAAAAAAA
The DNA here is from genome assembly GCF_037725245.1 of Sphingobium anseongense. Taxonomy (NCBI): domain Bacteria; kingdom Pseudomonadati; phylum Pseudomonadota; class Alphaproteobacteria; order Sphingomonadales; family Sphingobiaceae; genus Sphingobium; species Sphingobium anseongense. The sequence goes on from NZ_JBBJUL010000013.1 coordinate 21,232, forward strand.
GGCGGCCGCCTGCGTCGCAAGCCGGTCCAGGTCCGCTTGCCTTATGCACGGGATGACCGAGGATCAGGCCGGTCAAAGAGTGAAAGGATCGGCGTTCCTGTGCGACCTAGCCCTTTGCGGGTCGAATGAAGCGGGGTGCGCGCTTCTCGAAAAATGCCGTTGCCGCCTCGGCGAATTCCGATCCGTTCAGCGCCTCGGCGAAAATCGCCCCTTCATGGCCGATGATCGCCTCGATCTCCTGAGTATCGGGAATGATCATGGCTCTGGTCCGGGCCAGCGCATGAGGCGGCTTTTCCATCAGCCGCCGGGCATATGTCCGCGCGAGGGCGTTCACCTGTTCGTCATCGACCACTTGCGACACCATGCCGCAGGCCAGTGCCGTGTCCGCATCGAAGGGATCCCCCAGAAGGAAATGGCGAGCGGCGCGCTGGCGGCCCAGCATGGCGGGCAGCAACCGCGAACTGGCGAATTCGGGCACGAGTCCGAGATTGACGAACGGGACCACGAAGCTGGCGCTGCTGCCGGCGACGACCAGGTCGCAATGCAGCAGCAAGGTCGTGCCGATGCCCACGGCCGAACCGATGACGCCGGCGACGACGACCTTGGTGGACCGCACCATCGCGCGCATGAAGACGAATGGCGGACTGTCGCTGCCTGTGGGCGGATTGGTCTGGAAATCGACCAGATCGTTACCGGCGGTAAAGACGCTGTCGCCACCCAGGATCACGATCACGCCTATGGCCGGGTCGCGTTCCGCGCCTTCGAACGCCGCAGCCAGCGCCTCGTACATCTCGGCTGTGATGGCATTTTTGCGCTCCGGCCGGGACAGGATGATTTCCAGCACGCCATTGTCGACATTCGTCTTGATGAATTCGGACATCGTGTCTCCTGAAGTCCCGTGCCGGCGCACCGTATATCCTGACACGGCTTCGCGACCTGTCAAACACTCCATGCCTTAGCATCGAGCCTTTAATCATGACCGCTGGGCCTTGGCCGATCGCTTCGCTCAGCCCGAACGGAAGTCAGGAGATGCCGATTATTCGCACAATGTCCTAGACGTCAGGGGCGACGATCTTCAGCTTGGGACGCCCCCGGCGCGGCTTGTCGACCGATGGCGCCGATGGCCTGGCCGCCTCCTTCGACCGTGACGTGCGCTGCCCCTTCCGTTCGGCCTTGGCTGCGGCCGGCGACGGCGCCGCCTTCTTCTGCGGCGCTTCGCCTGAACCGGGCGCGGCCGCCTTGGCAGCGCCGCCACCGCGCGCTTTTCCGCCGGACTTTTCCTTTACGGCCGGCGCCGGGCTGGAAGCGACCGGCGCGGGGCGGCGGCCAAGGCCGATACGGGCGGCGGCGGCGCGGCGCAGGTCCGAATAGGATGGCGCAACCATGGGATAGTTGGACGGCAATTTATACCGTTCCTTATATTCGGCTTCTGTAAGGCCATGCGACGTGATGTGGCGCTTGAGCGTCTTGTAGGGCTTCCCGTCTATCATGCTGACAAGATAGTCGCGGCTGGCCAAACTTTTCTTGACGCTGACCGCCGGAACATATTGCTGTACTTCGGGCGTGGGCGACGATCCCGTCAAGGTCGCGGCCAGGGCAGCATGTGTCGCTTCGATCAACTTCGCCAAATCTTCGCTGGGAATGCTGTTATTGGTCACATAGGCCGCGAGCAGATCGACGGTCAGGGTGGTCAGGTCTGGCTTTACGACATCGGACATGATTTGAACTTTCAAACTGAAGGAGGGAGAGAAGGGACAGCATTGCCGCAAGCAATATCGCTTCTTCTTCTATCAGGACACGCCATTATGCAAGTGAGCTTTTGGGGTTTCGCCCAGGACGATGGTGTGGCAGCCGATACATTTGATCTTTGCATCGGCACTTTACGGTACAATGGATGACCGGCGATGAATATCATAGTCGGCCGCAAGACAATTGTTCGACCAACTGTCAAACATCCTGCCGATCCAGGGCATTTCGCAGAGCGATGGCCAACTGACCGGACCATTTTACCTGCCCTGCCCTGTCGCTGATTAGGTCCTGCCGCAATTCGATTTCCGCATAGGGCAGACCCGCGGCGATCGCGTGCCGGGGAACGCTGTAATCGGTCGCATCCATGCGATAGGGCTGGTTGTCGCCGACGCACAGCCCCGGCACCGCGCGCAATTGCGCAAGCAGCGCGAGGGCAAAGCGCCTGTCCCCGGTCCAGTGGAGGACGCCAACGTCCCAGGGGCGGCGGACTCCCCCCAAAGCAGGCGTAAAGCTGTGCAGCGCGATGAACAGGGCTGGCCTGGCCGCCGCCGCGCGGGCAGCGACCATCCGAGCGATCGCATCATGATAGGGCGCATGGATCGCCGCGACCCGATCGGCCAGGCCTTCCTGGTCCATCCCTTCATTGCCGGGGATGACCGTGCCGTCGGAAATCACGGGCACTGCCTCTGGCGAAGCCGGGTCGCGATTGCAGTCGATCACCAGCCGCGAATAGGCCTGCGACACGAAGGGCGCATCGAGCCGGTCGGCCAGCATCCGGCCCAGCGGCCCAATGCCGATGTCCCAGCCGATATGCCGGTCCCGCTCCGTGCGCGGCAACCCCAGATCGCCAAGGCGCGCGGGAACATGATTTCCGGCATGATCCCCGGTCAGCAGGAACGCCGACCGACCCGCTGCGTTATGCAGCAGGACAGGATCGGGATCATCTGTCCCGAGCATGTTTTCGCCCGTTCCCATATGCTGCTGCACTATCTTCATATCGGATCAACGCTTCATGCCCCTGCTTCGGGTCCGCCATCTTACCGAATACAGCTATCGACAGCCGGTATCCTTCGGTGAACATCGCATCATGATGCGTCCGCGCGAAAGTTTCGACCAGCGACTTGTCGAGGCACGGCTGACTGTAGTCCCCGAACCGCGCGAATTGCGCTGGTTGCACGATGTGTTCGGCAATTCGGTGGCGATCGCGCAGTTCGACAGGCGCGCGACGGCGCTGACGGTGGAAAGCGAGGTGGTGCTGCACCACGCGCCGCTGGCGCAGGCGCAGGTCGATGTCGAGGATTATGCCCGGCTGTTCCCCTTCACCTATTCGTCGGAGGACATGCCCGACCTGCTCCGGTCGATCGAGCGCCAGCATCACGATCCCGGCCGGGTGGTCGACAACTGGGCGCGCGCCTTCGTGCGCGATGATGGCGCGACCGACACGGTCGGATTGCTCACCGATATCGCGACCCGGATCAAGCATGACTTCACCTATGTCGCGCGTCACGAAAAGGGCACGCAAACGCCGATAGAGACGCTGGACAAGCGGCAGGGGACCTGTCGCGATTTCGCGGTGCTGATGATCGAGGCGGTGCGGGCGCTGGGCTTCGCCGCCCGCTTCATTTCGGGCTATGTCTATAACCCCTCGCGCGAGACAGGCAATCTGGGCGGCGGCAACACCCATGCGTGGGTAAGGATTTTCCTGCCCGGATCGGGATGGGTCGAATTCGATCCGACCAACGGCATTATCGGCAATCGCGGCCTCATCCGCGTCGCCGTCGCACGCGATCCCTATCAGGCCATTCCCCTGTCGGGCACCTGGGCCGGCTTCCCCCGCAGCTTTCTGGGCATGCGGGTCGAAGTCGATGTCAGTGCCGCGACCGGGCCGCTTCCCCTCCCCGATCAAGGGGCCGTCAACAGCCGCATTGCCGGCACAAGCAGAAAGTCTCATCGATGCTGATACGCGCGGGCTATTCGATCCGTTTCGATGCCAATATTCCGACGCCGATGCTGGCGTTGCTGAGCATTCATCCCTCGCGGCACAAGGATTTGCAGACGCCGCAGCGGATCGAGGCGTCCCCGGATGTCCCGCTCTACAATTATGAGGATGGCTTCGGCAATATCTGCACCAGGCTGACGGCGCCTGCGGGCGGCGTCACGCTGTCGTGTGATTTCGTGATCGAGGATAATGGCGAAGCGGACGCACGGGCGCCCGATGGCCCCCAGATGCCGGTCGAGGCGCTGCCCGACGATATCCTGCAATATCTGCTGGGCAGCCGCTATTGCGAAACCGACCGGCTGATGGATGTCGCATGGAGCCAGTTCGGCCATATAATGTCGGCGCGCGATCGGGTGGAAGCGATCGTCGACTTCACCCATCAGCATATCGAGTTCGGCTATCATCATGCGCGACCCGACAAGACCGCGTGGAACGGCTATCAGGAACGTCAGGGCGTATGCCGCGATTTCGCCCATCTGGCGATCACGCTGTGCCGCTGCATGAACATACCTGCGCGCTATTGCACCGGCTATCTCGGCGATATCGGCGTGCCGGCGGTCGACGCGCCGATGGATTTCAGCGCCTGGTTCGACGTTTATATCGACGGCGGCTGGTACATATATGACGCGCGCCATAATCGCCCGCGGATCGGCCGCATCCTGATGGCGCGGGGACGCGATGCGACCGATACGGCGCTGACCACGGCGTTCGGGTCAGCGCCGCTCATCGGTTTCGACGTGCATACCGATGAGGTCCAGTCGATCGATTGGGACAGTATGCAACGGGGCCTTTACCCGCATGACTGATCCGCAACCGGCTGCGCGCCTGTGGCGATCAGAGCGCACGACGATGTGGCCGCGCCGCTTTCGACCAACCCGAATTCGCCCCTGAGTTGCATATGGACAATTCTTTAATTGCCCGCACAATCATGCAAGGAACGACGCCGTGGAAGGCAAGCGCGCATTGTTGCAACGGCGCGCGCGATGGTGAAGCGGGACATGGGAGAGCGAAAGCATATGGCACAGAATATCGAGATCGTCCGTGACTTCATCGCGCTCTGGAGCGCGCGCGATCTGGAAGCGATCCTGGCGGCCATGGCCCCCGATTGCGTCTATCACAACATGCCCTGGGACCCGCTCGTCGGGCATGACGCTATCCGGCAGGGCCTGGCGATATTCATCGGCGACGCGGCGGAAATCGACTGGCGCGTCTATCATATGGCGCAAGGCGCCGACGGCGCGGTCATGACCGAAAGACTGGACCGCTTCTTGATAAAGGGCAAATGGCTGGAATTCCCGGTCATGGGCATATTCGAGCTGCGCGACGGATTGATCACCCACTGGCGGGATTATTTCGATTCGGCCCAGGTCGCGGCCGCCATGGCGACGGTCGCGTAACGGGCCGCCCCCGGCGCAAATGTGCGGGATGTCGATCCGTTCGCCCCAGGACGGGCCTGGCGGTCGTGCGCCCGTGCATCACGCGCATGATTGGAAAGAGGAACAGGCCTGATATGCGGTCGGCTGAAGGCAGGGGTGACGCGCCTGCCGCCATGCCGAATTGGACAGCATGGTGGGTCGCGTGGGTCCGTTGGATGGTAGCTGCCATTCTTGTCGCTGGCCCAATCGCAACCTCGCCGATAGGATGACGCCAGACCCTAAGATGGCGCCCCCCAAGTGACTTCAGTGGGTCCTGAAATGTGAAGAACAAAACTGAGGAGAAAGAATATGGGATCGGGTTTTCTGTCCCGCCGGGATATCATCGCCGGCGCAGCCGGGCTGCCGCTGGCCGGTGCGGCCATGGCCGCTCAGCCGGCCGAAGGCGCCGCAGGCAACCGGAGCCTGCGCAGCACGGTCCATGGCACCGTTGCGCCAGGATATGAGCCTGTCCGCGCCGCTTTCGAGGAGAATTTCGCGTCGGGCAAGGAGCTTGGCGCCCATTTCGCCGTGTATCGGGACGGCGTGCCCCTGGTCGACCTGTGGGGCGGCAGCACAGACGAAGCCGGGACGATTCCGATTGCCCAGAATACGCTCTACACGCTCATGTCGACCACGAAGGGCCTCACCTCGATGTGCATCGCGATGTTGGTGGACAGGGGAAAGCTCGACTACGAAGCCCCCGTGGCGACCTACTGGCCGGAATTCGCCGCGGCGGGTAAGGGCGCAGTCACCGTCGGGGAACTCATGTCTCACCAGGCCGGACTCACGGGGCCCCGCGATCCGGCTACGGTTGAGGATTTCTATGAACACAAGGCGCTTGCCGCCAGGCTCGCCGCGCAGGAACCGTTTTTCCGACCGGGCGTCTTTGGCTATCATTCGTTGACCTTTGGAACGCTTGCGGATGAGCTTGTCCGGCGAACCGATGGCCGAACGGTCAGCCGTTTCTTCGCCGAGGAAATTGCGTCCAAACTTGGCATCGATGCCTTCATGGGTCTTCCAGCCGAGGAAGAGCGTCGCGCCGCCACGATGGTGTCGGCGATGGATCCCAACGGTCTGGGTTTTGACTCTCCCAATCCGGCGGCATTGGCAGCGTCGGCCATTACAGGCTCAAGCCTCTGGGGGCCAGATCAGGCGAAAGGTCGTGGGCATGGGATTCCTGGTGCGGGCGGCACGTCAAATGCCCGCAACCTCGCCAGGCTGTACGCCCATCTCGTTCGGGCCGACCAGCCGGGCGTTACGCCTCTGATCAGCCAGGCGACGCTGCAACAGGCCATCCGCGCACGCATCGCCGGCGTGAATCAGACACATGGCGAGCTGGGCCGATACGCGGCAGGATTTCGCCTCGATCAAACCAGGTTCGGATCCAACCCGGACTCCTTTGGTCATTGCGGGTTCGGGGGCAGCACGGCATTCGCCGATCCGGCGCGCCGCCTGGGCGTTTCCTATACCCCTAATCGAATGCTCAACCCCAACTGGTACGGGACTGATCCGCGGCTGACCGCCCTTCTGAACGCACTCTTTGCGGTGGAGAAAACGAAAAAGGCGGCGCTCGCAATGTCCTGGATGCCACGATAAAGATCGGCACGTGTTCGGCCTGATTATCGCGGGCCCTGGCAGGCGGCGGAAGAAGGCGATGGCGAGTGGATATTGCCATGCGCGGATTCCGCGCGCGTGCCTCACTTCGTCGACACGGTGTTGCGATCGCATTCACCCCTGCCGCATATGTGGCGCATCGCCATTCGCCCCAAGCTGTAACGGCTGCCCGCGCTCCGTCCGTCGCCCGATCATCCAGGGCGGCGGTTCGTTCCGCATCTCGCGATCCATGCGCTCGATCATTTGCGCGGCGCGCCATAGGCTATATCGCAAGGCCGGGGCCGGCCCGCGGGGGAAAGCGCATGAATTTCGGCCATTACAAGCTGTTGGACAAATCGGCCATTCGCTACACCAAGTCGGTGACCAACATTGCGCTGCGCCAGCTGTTCAGTTCGGTCTTCGAAGCCGGCGTCGCTTATGAAGGCGTGACGCTGTCGACGTCCGATTTCGGCGAAGCCGTGCAGGCCGTGACGGAAAAGCGCCGGCCCCGCTTCGCGGGCAAATGAGCGGGGCGTTTTGCATGGGCCAGCCGACGATGACAGCCATCGCCTGCCGCGCGCCTGCCATTATCCGCCCGGCACGAGCCTGTGTTCAGGATGGGGCGGCAGCGGATTTGGAAGGCAAGAGGCCCGACTTGCGATAGCTGTCGATCACGCCGTCGTAGAACGCGATGTCCGACCGACTTCTGGCCATGAGCTGCGCTCCGGCGATGGCGGAGAAGATGGCGCGCGCCCTCGCTACGCTTTCTTCGGCGGTGGCCAGCGATGCTGCCGACAATTGCCGGCCGATCCACGCCACATTGACATCGGTAAAGGCCTGAACCTCCTTCTTCACGGCGTCCGGCAGAGCGTCATATTCGGCTGACATGAAGCCGACGAGGCACATGCGATTTTCGTTTTCGAGAGCCTGGCGGAACATGTCGGGATAGAGGCGCAGGCTCGCGACGGGATCGTGCATCTCGACCGACAACGCTTCCAGAGCCGTTTCGCTGTCCTCGCGATATCGCCTGGCCACCGCTGCGCCAAGGTCAGCCTTGCTCGGGAAATAATAGTGGATGCTCGCCGCCTTGATCCCGACGTCCGCCGCAAGATCACGGAAATTCAATCCGCCATAGCCTCGTGCCTGCGCGGTGCGCCGTGCCGCCGCCAGGATAAGCTCCTTGGTGTTCGCATTCATTTCCGACAGCCTCGCTGAACCCGTTGCCTGCCAAATGGCAGATAGCTGTTGACGCTGCAATCATGCCGGTCCTAGATAATTCTATCAACTGGCAGATAGATAGGAGTTGTCATGAAGATCTACGACGCAGCGATCGGTCCCTACCCTGCCCGCGTGCGCATCGCCCTGGCCGAAAAGACCATGCAATCGCGCGTCGAATTCGTGCCGATCGACCTGCAAAAGGGCGAACACAAGACGCCCGAATTCCTTGCCAAAAATTATTCCGGGACGTTGCCGGTCCTCGAACTGGACGACGGGACGCTGATCGCGGAGTGCACGGCCATCACCCAATATCTCGACACGCTCGACAGCGCGCCCGTGCTCACCGGTAAAACGCCGCTGGAACAGGGTCTGATCCACATGATGAACAAGCGCGCCGAACTGGAGTTGCTCGACGCGATCAGCATCTATTTCCACCACGCGACGCCGGGGCTTGGCCCCCATGTCGAACTATATCAGAATGCGGAATGGGGCATGTATCAGCGCGACAAGGCGCTGCGGGGCATGCGCTATTTCGACGGCATATTGAGAGGTCAACCCTTTGTCGCCGGCGACAGCTTCTCGATGGCGGACATCACCGTCATCGCCGGCATGATCTTCGCCGGCCTGCTGCACGTGCCCGTGCCGGCGGAATGCGATGCGCTGGTGGCATGGCACGCCAAAATGCAGGAACGGCCAAGCGTGAAAAACCGGATGACGATGTCGGAAAAGGCAACGACGCCCGCTTGAGCAGGCGCCGACGATCAGTGTCGGCCAATGTCGGACAAGAAAAAACTCACGGCACGATAAAGTGCCGTGAGTTTCCCTTTCGTTGAATTGGTCCCGTCAACGGGGCCAGTTCCTAGAACATATATTCGACGCGCAGGCCGTAGGTGCGAGGCCGCGCTACGTTCTTGTACACGCCATAGGGCTGGCCCGTCTGGATGTAGGACGGATATTTCTTGTCGAACAGGTTGTTCGCGTAAAAGCCGACGCGCAGATTGTCACCCGGAGGGCTGATATAGCCCGAGGCGTTGACGACGATCAGCTTGTTGTCGCGGTCTGCGCCCAGCTGGCCGCCGGCGCCAGGCAGGAAGTCGATCGCCGAACGATAGGTCGCCAGGCCAGCAAGCTGCGCGGTCCACGATCCGATCGCGAAATTATAGCTGGCATTGGCGGAGCCGGACCAGGTCGGCGCGAACGGCGGCTTTGTTCCCGACAGATCGATCGGGCACGGATACAAGGTGGCTCCCGGTACAAGAGCAGGGTTGGTCCGGGTGGGATCATAGCAGACGAGCGAGGCGTTGGGGAAGGATTCGTAACGGGCGTGCTGCCACGCGCCGCTCAGACCCAGGTTGAACCCGTCGACCGGGGTGAACTGGGCCTCGACCTCGACACCGTAATTTTCCATCGCGCCGGCATTGCCCGTGAGCGTGCCGCCCGAGTTCAGGTCAAGCGTCTGAACCTGCTGGTTCTTGTTCTTGGCGTAGAAGACCGCAGCGTTCAGGCGAATGCGGTTGTTAGCCATCGACTGCTTGACGCCGACTTCGTGGCTAAAGATCTTTTCCGGCTGAACGGGGTTGACGGGGAACGCATAAGGCCCAGGAAAGCCGCCCGCCTTGAAACCGCGCGTGAAGCTGTAGTAGATATTGGTCGGGCCATTATCCCACGCGAGGACGAAGCGCGGCGTAAAAGCGCGTTGGCTGTTGCTCAATCTGAACGTCGAACCAGGCACGCCGATCAAAGCGGAATTGTCGCCGATCGCCTTACGTTCTTCATAGGTATAACGGCCGCCAACAGTCACCTTCAACTGGTCAGTCAACTCGTAATAGCCTTCGAGAAACGCGGCGTAGGATTCCGTGATGGCGGTATTCTTGAAGCCGGCAGCGGTGTCAGGATCTGTGCTGCCACCGAAAAACTCCCCAAGGAACGCGGGATTGAAATAGCCCTTGTCGTACAGATAGCTCAGGCCGAACAGATAATTGAACCTGCCGTCCAGCTTTGAAGAAACCTGAAGATCCTGCGTGTAGGATTTGCCGCCGGACCGGGGCACCGAGAATTCGAACAAGGGCAGCGGCGTAAGATCCTGATCGGAAGAGCTGTCGACCGTTTTCTGCTGGCGGAAGGTCGTGACACTCGACAGGGTGAAGCTGCCCATGTCGAAGGTCATGTTCAGATTGGCGCCGTAATATTTGGTGCGAACCGGCTGGATGATCGTAAAGCCTTCGGTGTCATAATAGCCGACATTGGGCTTGAGCACCGCAGGATTGATATTACAGGCAAAGCAGGTATCGTCCCGGCGTTCCAGAGCCGCGAGCGGACCCAGATACGCCTTGGTGTCGTAGAACTGACCGCCCAGGATGATATCGGCATTGCCCGGCTGCCAGCGCAGCTTGCCGCGGATATTGTAGGTGCGCGATCCGCCGGCATTCTTGTCGCCGGTGTTGAGATTGCGAACGAAACCGCCATCATGCTTATAGCCGCCGGTAACGCGCAGGGCGAGGTCCTCGCCGAGCGGCATGTTCAGCATGCCGGCCAATGAGCGATGCTCCAGATTGCCCAGCTCGCCGCGCACGCGGGCTTCGAACTGGTCCGTGGGATCGGCGCTGTTGATGATGATGACGCCGCCGGTCGCGTTGCGGCCATAAAGCGTGCCCTGCGGACCACGCAGCACCTGGATGCTGCCGATGTCGAAATTGTCGATGATTTCGTTCACGGTCAAGGTGCGCGTCAGATATGCGCCATCTTCGTAAATGGCGACGGGGGTTTCGATGCCGACCGACACGAAATCGGAACCGATGCCGCGAATATGCGGTGCGAAAAAGCCCTGGGTAGTCGTGAAGCTGGCGCCAGGCGTGATCGAGGCGACGTCGACGGCGCGGGTCAAGCCCAGGGTCTGGACGGTCTCGGCGTTCACCGCGGTTACGGCGATCGGGGTATTCTGAAGGCTTTCCGACTTGCGCTGCGCGGTGACGATGATGTCGCCGGACTCCTGAGCAACGTCGCTGGCCGTCGTGACCGCGCTGCCCTCAGGCGTCTGTGCATAGCTGGTCGATGCAAGCAGCGCACTCAACGCAACTGACAATGGGCCTATTTTCCTCATGGCTTTCTCCCTTGAATTATTGCCGGCATCGATGCCGGCATTGGTCGAACACTTGTCATCCGTCGGCACGGCGGTCGGGCCAGCGTCTAGGATGAAGTCGCTACTCTCCTATTGGCCCGATCGTGCCGCCGCAAGGCGTAGCAGGCGACGCCAGCACAAATGCGGATCGACTGTTGTATAAATGCACAACCGGTTGTTATTGCTCGTAAAGCGTAGCGCGCGCACATTCGCACCGACATCCTGACAGGATTAGCTTGACGGCGTTGGGTGCTTTAGTACCTAGTAGCAGTCAACTAGAGCGTGCGGCGAACCGGCATGCGGCACAATATGGGAGAGATGCCATGGATGCGTCCGAATTATTGCGCGTGGCGTCCGCGCGGACCGGCCTGACCGATTTTGGGCCTGACGATTTTCGCGAGGGATTTTGCCTGTTGGTCGACGCGATCGACCGCGAGGCCGCCATTCGCGACGGTTGCCGGTCGAAATTGCAGGAAAAATTCGTCGACCTGCTGGTACAGCGTTTGTGGTTCGCGGCGGATCTGGCGGCCCATCCCGAAATCGCCCGAGAACAGATAGTATCGCCGCTGATCATTCTGTCGCTTCCGCGCACCGGCAGTACCAAGCTTCATCGCATGCTCGGAGCGACGGGCGACTTCCAGACGCTGAAATTCTGGCAGACGATGAAGTTCGCCCGCGTGCCCGGAGCCAGCGACGGCGGCGTCGGCCAGCGCATCCAGGACGTCAGGGACTATGAGGCATGGATGTATCGGCAATCGCCTGACATGCTCGTCGGCCACCCGTTGCATGCGCAAGAGCCGGAGGAGGAATGCTATCTGATGGAGGCGACATATCGCCATCCGGCCATCTTCGGCATGTATGACGCGCCAAGCTTTGCCGCGTGGATCGCACAGGCCGATCTCCAGCCAGCCTATGATTATCTCGTTTCCATCATCAAATATCTGCAATGGCAGAACGGGTCGCCGCCCAAGCCATGGCTGTTCAAGGATCCCAACCATCTGGGCCAGGAAGATTTCCTGACCGCGGCGTACGAAAATCCCCGGTTCATCGTCACGCATCGGGACCCGGTGAAGTGCGTTCCTTCGGTGACCAGCACGGTGATGGCGTCGCGGGGCATTTTTTCCGACCTGGACAACAGGCATATGTTCGCTTCGAAGATGCTCGGTCATCTGTCGTCCGCGATGGACCGGCACATGGCGTGGCGGGCGCGCAATCCCCATATCCAGGTGCTGGACCTGGCGTTTCGCGATGTCGTCCGGGACGGTCAGGCCGTCGCGCGCACCGTTTACGAATTCGCCGGCATCGACCTGTCGCCGAACGCGCTGTCGGCGATCCGGGGTTGGGAAGCGGACAATCCCAAAGGCAAGCATGGCGAAGCCAGATATTCAGCCGAGGATGTCGGCAGCACCGATGCCGAGATCGCCCAGACCTTCTCGGGCTACACGACCGCGTTCAAGGACTATATCTAGGCGAGCGAGGGCACGCGGCGTCCATTCATGGACCGTGACGAGCCGCATATATTGGCCTGTAGCCCCGACGAATGGGCCGAGGATCGTTCCGTACCCGCAATGATGGGGCGGACCGGGCCGATGGCAATAATTGGCCGGCGCTCCAGCCCGGCGCGATGAGGAGGCACCCGATGCAGAAACTGATGATGTTCATGAAGCGCAAGGATGACGTATCGTTCGAAGAGTTCCGGACACATTATGAAACCGTCCACATCCCCACGGTCGCCAAATGGGTGGGGCATCTGTTCACCCAGTCCAGGCGCTATTATCCGCAGAACCATATCAATTTCTATGTCGGACGGCCCGATGCCGACCAGGCCCCCGCACATGATGGCGGCGTCGATTATGACGCGGTGTCGGTCTATACGATCAGGGACGAAGCGGCGCTGGCCGAATTGATGCGCATCGCCGCCGATCCCGAATTCACGCGGTGGGTAACCGATGACGAAGCCAATTTCGTCGATCGCGCCCGCTCGCGACAGACCCTGACCGAGGAAATCACCGGCATCGGCATGAGCTGAACCAGGGTTCGACGGCGGGCGACCGCTCGGCCCGCGCCGCAGCCTGTCTGGCATCGTCGTCGGGCGATCGCTGGACGCTGGTCCGTGCACGGAGCGCGACATGGCAAGGTCTTTGGCATCGCCTTCCCCGCGATGTCGATATAGCCGTCATGCTGGATGGTCGACGGACCGCCAGCTGTCGGCGACGGCGTGGCGATGCCGTCGCCCAGGACGCCGCCGACCTTATTCTTTGTCGGGTCTGAAGGAATTGCGCCCCGCCCAGATTTCCGGTCACCTGATCGCCCAGCGCGCGGTGCGCCAGATCAGCTTCACCGGGTCGACCCCGGTCGGCAAGCACCTCATGCACCTGGCAGCGGACGGCATGAAACGCACGACGATGGAACTGGGCGGAAATGCGCCGGTCATCGTGACGGCACAGGCCGATCTCGCCGCGGCGATCAGGGCATCGGCTGCGGCCAAGTTCCGCAACGCCGGTCAGGTATGCGTCGCGCCATCGCGCTTCTTCGTCCATGAAAGCCTGTATCCCCGTTTCCTGCGCGGCATCGCCGAAGCGGCGGCGGCGGTGACCGTGGGTGACGGCCTGGACGAAGGCGTCGCCATGGGGCCGCTCGCAAACGCGCGCCGGGTCGCCGCGATGGAGGACGCCGTGGCCGACGCGCGCGCCCGCGGGGCAACGGTCGAATGCGGCGGGCACCGCATCGGCAATCGCGGATATTTCTTTGCCCCGACTGTCATCAGCGGGGTTCCCACCGATGCCCTGCTCCATGTCCGCGAGACATTCGGCCCGATCGCTCCGGTCACGCCCTTTGCCGACCTGGACGACGCGATCGCCCGCGCCAACAGCGTCGAGGCGGGCCTTGCCGCCTATGGCTTCAGCCAGGATCGCGCCGAGATCGCCGCGCTGATGGAGGGGATCGAGGCGAGCATGGTCGGGATCAACGGCTTTTCAGTGTCCACCACCGAAACGCCTTTTGGCGGCATAAAGGAAAGCGGTCACGGACGGGAAGGCGGCAGCGAGGGGTTGGAAGCCTATCTCAACGTGAAGTTCGTTTCGGAAAGCTGATCTCGAACCCTGCTGGCGACGAGTTGACAGGCCGCGGCGCGCGGCCCGGCTGTTTTGCGGTTGCGCAAACCGATCGGGAATGTCGATAATGTTCGTAATTCGAGCCAGCCCCGGCCAAAGGCAATCGCCAAGCCAGAAATTCCACGGAGAAAGCCATGAAGACCCGCGCCGCCGTCGCCTTTGCGCCCAAGAGACCATTGGAGATCGTCGAACTGGATCTGGACGGCCCCAAAGCCGGCGAAGTGCTGGTCGAAATCATGGCGACAGGCATCTGCCACACCGATGCCTACACGCTCGACGGATTGGACAGCGAAGGCCTCTTCCCCTCGATCCTGGGCCACGAGGGCGCGGGCATCGTCCGCGACGTGGGTGCCGGGGTATCCAGCGTGAAGCCCGGCGACCATGTGATTCCGCTCTACACGCCCGAATGCCGGCAGTGCAAAAGCTGCCTTTCGGGCAAGACCAACCTGTGCACCGCGATCCGTGCCACGCAGGGGCAGGGACTGATGCCTGATGGCACGTCGCGCTTCTCCTACAAGGGGGAAACGATCTTCCACTATATGGGCTGTTCGACCTTTTCGAACTTCACCGTGCTCCCTGACATCGCGGTCGCCAGGATCCGCGAGGACGCGCCGTTCGACAAGAGTTGCTATGTCGGGTGCGGCGTGACGACGGGGGTCGGCGCGGTGATCAACACCGCCAAGGTGACGCCGGGCAGCAACGTCGTGGTCTTCGGCCTTGGCGGTATCGGCCTCAACGTGTTGCAGGGCGCCAGGCTGGTCGGCGCGGACAAGATCATCGGCGTCGACCTTAACGAAGGCAAGGCCGAATGGGGCCGGCGGTTCGGCATGACCCATTTCTATAACCCCAGCGGCAAGAGCACCGCCGAAGTCGTCGCCGACCTGGTCGCGATGACCGACGGCGGGGCGGACTATACGTTCGATTGCACCGGCAATACCGAGGTTATGCGCCAGGCGCTCGAAGCCTGCCATCGCGGCTGGGGCGTCTCCACCGTGATCGGCGTGGCCGAAGCGGGCAAGGAGATTTCGACGCGGCCGTTCCAGCTGGTGACGGGCCGGGTCTGGCAAGGTTCGGCCTTCGGCGGCGCCAGGGGGCGTACCGACGTGCCCAAGATCGTCGACTGGTACATGAACGGCAAGATCGAGATCGACCCGATGATCACCCATGTCCTGACGCTCGACGAGATCAACAAGGGCTTTGACCTGATGCATGCCGGCGAAAGCATTCGATCGGTGGTGGTGTTCTGACAGCCATTGCATCGAGGGGAAGAACCATCGCGATAATGCCCGGTAACGCCGTGCGATCGCTTAGCCGCACCGGCGCGAGCGACCTTTGGGCCTCCAGATCGTTTCGCGATGTGACGGGCAACAGAATTGGCGCGTACGGATTGGATTGATCGACAGGACGGACATGGAGCAGGTCAGCACCCACCACAGCCACGGCGGCACCCAGGGGGTCTATAGCCACAAGAGCGCCGCTACCGGCACGACGATGACCTTTTCCGTCTTCGTTCCCGACCACGCGCCCGGTGAGAGGCTGCCGGTCCTGTGGTATTTGTCGGGGCTGACCTGCACTCATGCGAACGTCACCGAAAAAGGGGAATTCCGCGCCGCCTGTGCCGAACGGGGGGTCGTCTTCGTCGCGCCGGACACGTCACCGCGCGGCGACGGGGTCGCCGATGACAATGATTATGATTTCGGGCAGGGCGCGGGGTTCTACGTCGACGCAACCGAAAAGCCGTGGGCGACCCACTATAGGATGCGACACTATATCGAGGAGGAATTGCCCGTCCTGGTGGCGGCACAGTTTCCCGTGGATATGTCCCGGCAAGGGATCACCGGTCATTCCATGGGAGGGCATGGCGCGCTGACCATCGCGCTGCGCAATCCCGGCCGCTTCCGATCGGTCAGCGCCTTCGCCCCGATCGTCAGCCCGCTGAACTGTCCCTGGGGCGAAAAGGCGCTGGGCGGTTATCTGGGTCCCGACCGCAACGCCTGGCGCGCGTATGACGCCTGCGCGCTGATCGAGGACGGCGGGCGACTACCTGCTCTGCTGGTCGATCAGGGCGATGCCGACGATTTTCTGGCAGAGCAGCTCAAGACCCACCTCCTCGCCGAGACGTGCAACAGGGCCGGCCAGCCCGCCACGATCCGGATGCAGCCAGGATACGACCACAGCTATTATTTCATATCGACGTTCATGCCCGAACATGTCCGCTGGCATGCAACCATGCTTGCCGCTCCGGCAAGCGAACAGGAATCGGAGGCGGCCGGTATCGAGCATCGATAAAACCCCAACAGGGGGTAGCCGCTCGTTCCCATCCGGCCGAATTCGCGGGTGCGGGAAGCAATCGACGATCGCCGCTTCACCCCCCTCCTGATGCGCGGGCCGAAAAATCTCGAGAGCATTTGACCCCGATCAAAGACCTTCGAGCCGTTGGGCTGTCTCCTGCGACATGAGCAGGTTGATGCCAGCAACCGCGGATATGATCTTTGGAGGGTGTGATGGACGGGGAATATACGTTTGAACAGGGCTATGTGATCTATCCCGAGGCTACCGGAGACGACCCGTCGGCAAAGGCGCCGTACCGCGATGTGGGGTCGGGGATCATTGCGCCGCAGCGCTATTTCGACCGGCAGGAGGCGGAGCGTGAATGGGACAAGCTGTGGACCAGGACCTGGTGCTGGGCGGCGGCGACTCAGGATCTGGCCAAGGTCGGGGACTTTGTGCGTTTCGACATCGGCCGCGAGTCCTTCGTAATCGTCAAATCGGCTCCGGATCGCATCCAGGCATTCTACAATATCTGCCCGCACCGGGGCAATTACCTCGTAACCGACGATTTCGGCAATATCGGCGATGGCGCTTCGCTATACTGCAAGTTTCACGGGTGGCGATTCAATCTCGACGGAAGCCTCCGGGCGATCAAGGATCGTCACACCTTCCATGCGGAAACCCTATGTGGTGCGGAATCCCTGAAAGAGGTGCGCTGCGAAATCTGGAGCGACCTCGTCTTCATCAATATGGATGCGAATGCGCGCCCGTTGAAGGAGCATCTGGGAGTGGTCGTACCGCATCTTGAAAATTACGATTTTTCGAAAATGCGGATATATAGCGATGTCCAGGGCACGATCGACGCCAACTGGAAGACCGCTCTGGAAGCGTTCATCGAATTCTATCATTCCGACGACACCCATCCACAGGTGATCCCCATTACATCGACGCTGAAAACGCAATATGATCTGTACGATCATGGCGTCAGCCGGATGATCATACCGACAGGATATTCGGGCGACCGCGCTGCCGACCCCAGCATCGTTACCGATGCGCTGAAAGGCTTTATCGCATTCTTCGGAGGAAATAATGACGATTACCGCACGATCGGCGGCGGGGATTATCGCGTCGCCTTTGCCGACACCCTGCGCAAATGGGCGCAGCGGAATGGCCATTCGGACCTGTTCGATCGTCTTACCGACGGGCAGGTGACCGACGACTGGAATTATCACCTGTTCCCCAATGTCACGCTCAATGTATTTTCGCACAGCCTGCTCATCCAGAGCTGGGTGCCGCACGCGACCGACCCTGAAAAATGCGTTTATCGGGCGCTGAGCCTTGTCCTGCCGGTCAGCGATCCCGAACAGCATGTCATGGATCCCGCATCCTTTGCCGTGTCGGCGGAAAAGGGATGGACCGGGACCAGCCGCCCGGCCCGTGTCTATCCGACGAAGCTGGAAGAGTGGGGCACCGTGCTCGCCCAGGATGTCGAACGGTTGCCGATGGTGCAGCGGGGGATTCGCTCCAGAAGCTATGACGGAAACCGGCTGGGCGAGTCCGAATGCCGGATCAGGCACTATCTCAAGGAAGTCGACACATGTCTGAATGCCGCGCTGTAGCCCCCCCTGGTTGCTGCCTGCCCCCCCCGGTCGGTTTCCCAAGAGCCGATCGGGGGGCATGTGCGTGACCGGCCGATCCGCGCGAACAGATCAGCCGGCCGGACGCCCCGCCTAATCCTCATCATTGAGAATACGTAGCGCCGCGCCATCGGGATCGTCGAACTGGCCCGCGCTCAACGCCCAGAAAAAGGCGGCAAGTCCGATCAGGCCCAACAGCAGGGCTATGGGGATGAGGACCGTGAGGCCGATCACGTCGCGGCACTCCGCAAGCGCAGCGCATTGGCGACCACGATTATCGACGATCCCGACATGGCAAGCGCTGCGACCAGCGGCGTGACCATGCCCGCAATCGCGAGCGGCACCGCCAGCACATTATAGCCGACCGCCAGCGCGAAATTCTGCCGCACCACCGCCAGCGTCCTCCGCGCGGTCCGCAGGGCGATGGCGACGGGGGCCAGGCTGTCGCCCAGGAACACGGCATCGGCAGCCAGCTGGCTCGCATCGCTGGCCGACGACGGGGCCAGGCTGACGTGCCCGGCGGCCAGCGCCGGACCATCATTCAGTCCGTCGCCGACCATCAGGACGCGATGGCCCTGGGCCTTGAGCCGTTCGATCATGGCGAGCTTGGCCTGCGGCGTCATCCGGCCGGTCGCCAGCATGTCGGTGGCGATGGCGATGTCGTAAAGCGCTTGGGGACGGTCGCCGCTGGCGATGATGGGTTCCAGCCCCATGGTGCGCAACTGGGCCGTGGTCGCAACGGCATCGGGGCGCATCGCATCGGCAAAGGTCAGGAGCGTTCGGCGCGATCCAGAGATGAACTCGCTCGCCAGCCCGGCCCATGCGGTCGCGCCCGATGGCCGCTCCAATGCGACGGGACATCCATCGCAAGTGCCGCGCACCCCCACTCCTGGCCGTTCGACCAGATCATCGACGACCGCCGCAACAACCCCCTGACGCTGGAGCGTTG
Organism: Sphingobium anseongense; assembly: GCF_037725245.1. NCBI lineage: Bacteria > Pseudomonadati > Pseudomonadota > Alphaproteobacteria > Sphingomonadales > Sphingobiaceae > Sphingobium > Sphingobium anseongense. The sequence continues at coordinate 40,294 of NZ_JBBJUL010000013.1, forward strand.
CGGCCAGGGCGATGCTGAGCGGATGGCGACTGGCGCGGGCCAGCGCCAGGATGATGGACCTTTCCTGCCGTGTCAGCTGCGCGACATTGATCGGTTCCGGGCGCCCCAGCGTCAGCGTACCGGTCTTGTCGAAAATCACCCGATCGACCTCCGCCAGCCGTTCGAGCGCGGACCCGTCCAGATATAGAGGAAGATCAGCGACCAGAAGTGGATGATCGACAGGCGATAGCTGTAGACCGGCCGTTCCGCCTGCTTCGGCACGAAATAATACATCATCGCCAGGAAACCGGCGGTCAGGAAGAAGCCGACCGCATTATGGCCATACCACCATTGGGTCAGCGCATCCTGCACCCCCGCAAAGGCGCTATAGCTTTTGGAGCCCAACAGGCTGACCGGCATCGACAGATTGTTGACGATGTGCAGCATGGCCACGGTGATGATGAAGGCCAGATAGAACCAGTTGGCGACGTAGATATGCGGTTCGGACCGCTTCAGGATGGTCCCGCCGAACACCAGCAGGTAGCAGACCCACACGACCGTCAGCCACAGGTCGACATACCATTCCGGCTCGGCATATTCCTTGCCCTCGGTAATGCCGAGCAGATAGCCGGTCGCGGCCAGCACGATGAACATCTGGTATCCCCAGAACACGAACCGGGCCATCGTCGGAAAGGCGAGCCGCGCGCGGCAGGTGCGCTGCACGACATAGAAGCTGGTCGCGATCAGCGCGTTGCCGCCAAAGGCGAAGATCACCGCCGATGTATGCAGCGGCCGCAATCGCCCGAAGCTGGTATATTCGATGCCCAGGTTCAGGGCCGGGAAAGCCAGCTGGAGCGCGATATAAAGGCCCGCAAGAAAGCCGGCCAGCCCCCAGAAAAGGGTGGCGATGACGCCCCAGCGGATCATGTCGTCATCATAACGCCCCTGGTCGGGCATTTTGAGCGCCCCCCGCAGGATCGCACCATAATCGGCGCGGCTGACGGTAAGCCAGGCCAGAAGCAGGCCCGTGGCGGCTATGATCGTCATGTGCGCGGCAAAGCCGCTATCGACCGCCAGCGCCGCCGCCGCCGTCGCGACCAAGGCGAGCGCGAACCATCCGCCCGCCTTGATGACCAGTTGTTCCATGCCTATCCCCCAGGAGATATCCTTGCCGTCCCGCCTGCATGGGCGGACATCGGCTGTCGTTGACCTCTGTCAAAAGGGAAGGTCAGGGTCTGTACGGGAATATCCCTAGCGTGTGATGGCGCCCCCTTGGGCGCGATGCTTCGATAGGAGCCTGCGACAAGCTCAGTCTCCACTCAGCACGGACGGATATCGTGGAACCCAAAATCATCGCGCTGTAGCCGACGCTGGAACAGGCCGATCAGGCCGCTTCGGCGCAGCAGGCCAGGCGATCACGATCCAGAATGTCGACCGTGCGCCGGTTGGGCAGCGCGACGATGCCCGCACGCTTCATGTCGGTCATCTGGCGACTGACCGTTTCGATGGTCAGGCCCAATACGTCGCCGATCTGCTGGCGCGACAGCGGAAGCGCGAAGCTGTCGAGCGGAGCGGCGCCCTCGCTCGCCAGGCGGCGAGACATATCGAGCAGGAAGGTCGCGATTTTCTCGCGCGCGGTCTTGCGACCAAGCAGCAGCATCCAGGTGCGCGCCCGATCCAGATCATCCAGCGTCCGTTGAAGCAGGCGATGGCCAAGTTCGGGATGGGCGCGGGCGAACCCGTCAAAGGCCGAACGGGTGAACAGGCACAAACGCGCATCGGTAAGCGCCGTGACGCTATGGGGCGTATTGCGGCCGAACGGGCGACCGATAAAGTCGGACGGATAGACGACGCCGACGATCTGCTCGCGCCCGTCTCCGGTCGACGCGGATAATTTCAACGTCCCCTCGATGACGTTCGCGACGATGGTGGCGTCATCGCCTTCCCACATCACCGTCTGCCCGGCGCTGATCGACACCCGGCGTCCCAACCGGTTGAGCGCGGCGCGCTCGTCTTCTTCCAGCGTCGCGCAAATCGCGCGGGTACGCACATCGCATCGCCCGCAGCAGTTGGCATCCTGGCGGGAGGGCACGGGGATGGCATCGGGCAATGTTTGCGCGAGATCAAAATGCAGTGTCATGCCGACTGATTGGCGCCGCGCGCCCGCGACGCCTATCCGTAAATGTCCTGATATCCCACAGGAACGGCTATTCCAGGCCCGACTGAAAGGCGATCCGCAACGCTTCCGACAGGCTGCGCACGCTGAGCTTCTGCATCAGGTTGGCGCGATGAATCTCCACGGTTCGCGGGCTGATCCCCAGATCATAGGCAATGGATTTATTGGGCAGGCCGTCGACCAGCCCCTTGAGCACGTCGCGTTCGCGATCGGTCAGCACGTTGAGCCGCGCCCGCGCTTCCCGGCCCCGCGTCGCTCCATCCTTGTGCGCGGCGATCTGCGCGACCGCCGCGTCGATCGCTTCCAGCAGAGCGGCTTTTTCAAACGGCTTTTCGATGAAATCCGTCGCGCCCGCCTTCATCGCCGCCACCGCCATCCCGACATCGCCATGGCCGGTCATGATGATGACGGGCAACAAAATGCCGCGCGCGCGCAATTCGCGCTGCACCTCCAGCCCGTCGATATCGGGCATACGCACGTCAAGCAGGACGCAGCCCGGCTCCAGCCCGGCGACGTCCTTTAGAAAATCGGCGCCGCCCGAAAAGCTGCGAACCGCGTGTCCGCCGGTCTTGAGCATGAAGCTGAGCGAACGGCGGATCGCATCATCGTCATCGACGATATAGATGGGCTGCGTTGTCATGAAGTCAGTCCGCACGGTCCAGGATGAAGTGAAAGGCAACCCCGCCCCAGCGCGAGGCGGTGGCCCAGATGCGCCCGCCATGCCCCTCGACAATGGTGCGGCTGATCGACAGGCCCACGCCCATGCCCCTGGGCTTGGTGGTGCTGAACGGCGTGAAGAGCGATCGCGCCACGACCGGGTCGAGGCCGGGGCCGCTGTCGGCAATGACCATTTCGACCCGGCCTTCGTCATCGGGCGTCGCCGACAGGCGCAGGATGCGGGCCGGACGCCCATCCATCGCTTCCACCGCATTGCGGACCAGATTGATGATGACCTGTTGCAACTGCACGCGATTGGCCATGACCTTGCCCGCCGCCGGATCGACGGCGATGTCCATGTCGATGCCGCGACTGTCGATGCCGATAAAGGCCAGCGCCACGCCTTCCGACAGAAGCGTGGACACAGGTTCGGGCTGACGATCGGCTTCACCGCGCCGGATGAATTCGCGCAAAGACCGGATTATCTCGCCGGCTCGCAGCGCCTGGGCCGCCGCCTCATCCATCGCCTGGCCCAGCATTTCGCGATCAAGCGGACCGTCCTGTGCCAGCAGGTCGCGTCCGGCCTCCATATAATTGGCGATGGCGGTCAGCGGCTGATTGAGTTCATGCGCCAGCGCGGCCGCGAGCGTACCCATCGCCGTCACGCGCGCGGCATGGCTCAGTTCCGCCTGCAAATCCTGCACGCGCCGCTCCGTCTGTTGCCGATCCGTGAGGTCGCGAATGAAGCCGGTAAACAGCCGTTCGCCCTGATCGCGCACCTCACCCACCGCCAGCTCGATCGGAAAGGTCGATCCGTCGCGACGCCGCGCCGTGGTCAGGCGGCCGATGCCGATGATCCGCTTTTCCCCGGTATCGCGGTAATGCGCCAGATAGCCGTCATGCCGTTCCCGGTCGGGCGACGGCATCAGCATGGCGATATTCTCCCCCAGCACATCGCTTTCGGCATATTGGAACATGCGCTGGGCCGCCGGACTGAAGGACTTGATCGATCCGCGCACGTCGATGACGATCAGCGCGTCGGGCACAGTCGCAAGGATAGAGCCGAGCAACGCCTGCTCAAGAGTGTGCGCGGCCTCTTGCAGATCACCTTCTCCGGTCGCCATCGCTGAACATAGTGAGCCGAAATCAGTGCGCCAGCAAGAGCGGAACCCGGCCCTCGCGAAGAAGGAAGCGTGTCACACCGCCGAATATCGTTTCGCGCAGGCGGCTGTGGCCAAAGGCGCCCATCGCGATCCAGTCGACCCTCAACTCGGCGGCCGCTGCCACCAGCGCCTCCTCGATCGTGCGTTCCTTGCGTGGCCATTCATGAATTTCGGAACGGATCCCGTGACGCGACAGATATTCGCTCGCTTCCAGCGGCGGGAAATCGCGCTTGGCCTTTTCCTCCACGGTCACGACATGCACCTCTTCGGCGACCGCCAGCAGCGACTTTGCAGCGCACAGCGCGGCGGAAGCTTCGTGCGACCCGTCCCAGGCGACCATCGCCCGTCCCTTGCAGTTGAAGCCACCCGCACCGACCGGCACCGCGATCACCGGCGACCGGCTATTGACCGCGAGGTCGGCGACAATCGGCAGGGGATCGGCCTCGAACCGTCGGCCCGGGTCGGGCAGGGTCACCAAAATGGCGTCGGCGAGGCGGGATGACGACAGCAGGCATTGCACGACCCCGCCGTCGCTGTGCCGCCAGTCCCAGAAAACGCCTTCCCGCTGCAGGCGCTCCTCGATCACGGCCCTCGCCTTGTCCTCGTCCGCGCGGATGGCCGCGATGTCCACTGGCAGCATATAGCTGCCGCCATATATGTCGGCCGCAACAAAATCGGGCAGCGCGGTTATCTGGTGACACATGATATGCGCCCCGGTCGCGCGCGCAATGTCGAGCGCGGCCTGCATCCGGCTTTCCTGGCCGCTGTCGTCGTGAATGTGCAGGAGGATGGTCTTCATGGGGTCAGGTTCCCGGCGGCCGACTGGCGTTGATCGTGTCCGCCCTGACTATGGAATCGGGCCGGGGGTCTCCATCCGCAAATGTCCTTATGTCGCCCGCCGCCCATGCCGGGATGGCGCCCCCGGCCGCCCGCCTGTCCGCATCGCGCCGCAACCGTTCAAAAACGCATGCCGACGCCGACGCCAACGACGATGGGGTCCAGCTCCAGCTTGACCCGCTGCGTTCCCGCCGCCGTCGTCGCCAGCCGCGCGGTGGTGTCGATGTCGATATATTTGACGTCGACATTCAGGAATATTCTGTCGTTCAGGTCGATGTCGACGCCCAACTGGCCCGCCCAGCCGAAGCTGTCCGACATATGCACCCTGGTCTTGCCGACCGCCGCTTCCAGCCCGCCCGACGCATTTTCGGCATAAAACAGCGTGTAATTCACCCCGGCCCCCGCATAGGGGCGGATCGGCCCATCGACGATCGGATGATATTGGATCGTCAGCGTCGGCGGCAGCACCCAGGTCGAAGCCAGCTTGCCGATGGTCCCGGTCATGCCCGACCGACCGCTGGCACTGTGCTTGGTCGTGGCCGCGATCAGCTCGAAACCGATATGATCGGTCGCCATATAGGTGATGTCGACTTCGGGCATGATCGAATTGTCGACCGACACATGTTCGCCGGGAAAGGCCGGCAGGATGCTGCCGCTCTTTTCGTTGGGCGCGACCATGATGCCGCGCACCCGCAACAGGACGTCGCCCTGCTTCGCCTGCGCTGGCCCCGCCGTAAACGCCACGCCCAAGGTTGCCGCCAGCACCATTGTCTTGATCCGCATGTTCGATCTCCGTCCCTGTTCGTTCGATCAGTGACGTGTCCTTGCACCGGTCGCACGCACCATTCCTTGACGCGGCGCAAAGCCAATTTTGACCGGACGCAATGTGACGGGCGGCAAAGCATGGCAGCCCCGTTGCCATGTTTCGCTATCATCCCGAACTGCTCGGCGCGCCGGTGCCGCGCTACACCAGCTATCCGACGGCGGCGCAGTTCAACGAAAGCGTGGGAGCCAGGGACATGGGCGATCGCCTGGACGCCCTGCCCTCGCAAGCGCGCCTATCGCTGTATGTCCACATTCCCTATTGCCACGATATTTGCTGGTATTGCGGATGCAACACGGGCGCCGCCACTCGCCCGCGGCGGCTGGCCGCCTATGTCGATGCGCTGGAACATGAAATTGCCCTTGTCGCGGCGCGACTGGGCGGGCGCGGCCATGTCACCCATATCGCCTTTGGCGGCGGCAGCCCCAATTCCCTGCCGCTGGTCGATTGGGTCAGGCTCAATCACCAGTTGCTCATCTGTTTCGACACGAGCGCCGCTGCGATCTCGGTGGAGCTGGACCCCCGACGGCTGGATCGGCCGTGGATCGCCGCGATCCGCCAGATCGGCGTTTCGCGCGTCAATCTTGGCGTGCAGACATTCGCCCCTCACGTCCAGCGGAGCATCGGACGAATCCAGCCTGTCGAAATGGTAGAAGCGGCGGTCGACGCCTTTCATCGCGCGAAAATCGACGTCGGCTTTGACCTGATGTACGGCCTGCCGGGGCAGAGCGAAGAAGATCTCGTCACCACGCTGGAAACCGGCATCGGTCTGGCGCCATCCCGCATCGCCCTTTTTGGCTATGCCCATATGCCGCACCTGCTGCCCCGCCAGCGGCGGATCGCGCAGACGGACCTGCCCGACATGGCGCAACGCTTTGCGATGGCGACACGGGGCCACGCCATGCTCACGGCGGCAGGCTATCGTGCGATCGGCTTTGATCATTTTGCCCTGCCCGGCGACCCGCTGGCCGGCGCGGCCGCGAACGGGACGCTGCGGCGCAATTTCCAGGGATTTACCGAAGATGACGGCGATGTGCTGATCGGCCTGGGCGCAAGCGCGATCAGCCAGTTTCCCGACCTTATCGTCCAGAACGAGAAAAATGCCGGCGTCTATCGCGAGATCATCGCGCAGGGCCGCCTGCCCGCGATCCGCGGCATCTCGCGCAGTCGGGACGACCGGATGCGCGGAGAGACCATCGAAAAGCTGCTCTGCAACGGCGTTGCGCCGGACCCCGGCATTGGCGACCGCGCTCTACTGGCCAGATTCGCGGACATGGGCCTAGTAGAAACGGCGGACGGGGTGATCCGGCTGCTGCCCGGATCGCTACCCTATGCCCGGTCGATCGCCGCTTGCTTCGACCGCTATCTGCGCCCCGCCGAAACGCGCTTTAGCCATGCGGTTTAGGTTTGGCGCTATTGCCGGCCTGGCCGCCCTGCTGACGCTCGGCGCTCATCCGGCACAACCGGCCGATGGCGCCGGCGGCGCATTTTGCGGGCGCGTCCCACCGGGTTGGGCGCCACCCTGGCAGAAACGAAAGCCGCCCGATGAACAAGCCCGGCCTTGCCATCTGGCAACCGAACAGAGGCATGACCGGACTGCGACCAAGGGCGCATCGCGGCGAGCCGCGAAAACATAGCCGAGGAAGCAGCCGGCCAGCCCATCTGCCGAAATTTTATCGCGCCGAAATCGACTTTTTGACGCTCGTCAAATTCAGAAGCGCAAGCCTGTTCTACCAGTGCGGGAAAGGAGATTATCATGGCTCAGTTCTTCGGCGACCACTTTCCCATTCTGGTCCTAGGCACAATGCTGACATTCATATTGGTCCTGGGCGGGCTTTCCATCGAAGACGCCATCCGGGGCCCGCGCGATTGAGCGCCTCTGCGGCACGGATGCTGACGCCGTTCGAAGCGTTGGGGAGCCATGACGGGATCAGGCGCATCGTCGATCGCTTCTACGACATGATGGACCGCGATCCCGCTTTCGCAGAATTGCGCGCGCTGCATGCCGCCGATCTCGACCCGATGCGCCTGTCGCTGAGCAGCTTTCTGACAGCCTGGGTGGGCGGACCGCGCGACTGGTTTGCGGCCAATCCCGACAAATGCATGATGTCGGTCCATGCCGGGCTGCCGATAAGCGCGCGTTCAGCCGATCAATGGGTTCGCGCCATGTCAGCCGCATTGAATGAATGCGATGTCGACGCCGACCTTGCCAGCAGGATCGAAGCGGCCTTCAGCGCGATGGCATCCGGCATGGTGCGCCCCAGTTGAAAGCGCGCCGCAACCTGTCGACAGGCTTCCATATGGACGGCTATTTCGAAGGCGTTCGATAGGGAATGAAATCGCCGAGCGCGCAGCTGCCCGTCACCGTGCCGACCGATAGATCGGCGACGCGGGCGATATCGCCACGGCAGATCTGCGAACTGTAGCTTTGCGTGATCAGCGTATCGCCCCGTTGCAGCCCGGTGCAGCGTCCGATCACGTCGTTGCGGTAAATCAGCCGGCTGCTGACGCGGTAGAGCAGCACCGAATCGCTGATCACGCGCAGATCGCTTTGGGGCAAGCGGTTGATGCAGGCAGTCGGCTCGCCCGCGACCTTGCCGGCCAATTCCTTTTCCAGCCTGACGGTCTGCTTTTGCGTCAGGGGTTGCGCCTGGTAGCTGCCGGCGCATCCGGTGACCAGGAGGATCGCTGCCAATAATCCTGCACGCATCGCCATTCTCCCTACGAAGATCCTACGCTACTGACGGCGTGGCCACTCCCATGCCGTCACGCTGCATCCTTCGCCGCGCGCCGCGCGGCCAGTTCATCGACGTTCGCGGCCCGCATGAAGATGTTCGTGTCGCGCTCCAGCGCGATGCTGGTGGGCACGGTCGGCTCGCCCCGCGCACGGGCGGCGTCCACCCGTTCCATCCGCGCCGAAAGCGCGTCGTTGTCCGGCTCGATGGTCAATGCGAAGCGCCCGTTGCTCTGGGTATATTCATGCGCGCAATAGACCATGGTTTCCGCCGGCAGGGCCTTGAACCGCTGCATATTGGCGAACATCTGCGCAGCCGTTCCCTCGAACAGCCGGCCGCAGCCCATCGCGAACAGCGTATCACCCACGAAGATCATGGCATCGTCGGCCAGATGATAAGCGATATGTCCGGCGGTATGCGCTGGCACGTCCATCACCCGCGCCGCGTGCGCGCCGATGCGGACGACATCGCCTTCGGCCACGGTCCTGTCGAGCGTGCCGATCTTCTCCGCCTCGGCGGCGGGACCGGTGATCGTGCATCCCGTGGCCGCCTTGATCGCCGCATTGCCGCCGACATGATCGCGGTGCCAATGGGTGTTCCAGACCTGCCCGATGGTCCAGCCGCGCGCCGCCGCCGCCGCCAGCACAGGTTCGGCCTCGGCCGGGTCGATCACGACCGTATCGCCGCTGGCGCCGTCGTGCATCAGCCAGATATAATTGTCGCTGAGCGCGGGGATGCGGATGACATCAAGCATGTGAGTTACCATTCGCCGACATTGGGCATCGATGCCCAGGGCTCGGCGGGTTCCAGCCGACCGTCCTGCAACAATTCGATCGAGATGTTGTCGGGCGTGCGAACGAAGGCCATGTGACCGTCGCGGGGCGGACGGTTGATCGTCACGCCCGCATCCATCAACCGCTGGCAGGTCGCATAGATGTTGTCGACCCGATAGGCCAGATGACCGAAATTGCGCCCGCCCCCATAGATTTCGGCGGGGCTACCGTCGCTCGCCGGCCAGTTATATGTCAATTCGACCTGCGCCTCTTCATCGCCCGGCGCAGCCAGGAAGACCAGCGTGAACCGCCCGCTTTCGCTGTCGAACCGCTGCTGCTCCTCCAGCCCCAACAGATTGAAAAAGGCAACGGTCTTGTCGATATCGGTCACGCGGATCATGGTATGGAGATATTTGGGCAAGGACTGCTCCATTCGTCGCAGTCAAGCAACGGTTCATCTTGCGGGCGATAAGGACCTGTCTACTGATAGGCACATGATCACGACTTTGAAAGAGGATAGCGGATATGGCGTTGGCATTGCATGACAAGGTGCTTCTGGGCTGTGCGGCCATTGCTGCTGTCGGCCTGGTGAGCGGAGGCTATCTGCTCGGCGACGGGTTGAAGCGCGCCAAGGCGGCGGACCGGTCGGTCACGGTGCGGGGCCTGTCGGAAAAGGATGTCACCGCCGACCTTGCCACCTGGTCGATCAGCTATTCGGCGACCGGTTTCGACCTGCCCGCGGTTCGGACCGAAATCGACAACAATACCCACGAACTCAAAAACTATTTTGCCGGACTGGGTTTCAAGGACGGCGAGTTGACTCCCAGCGGCGCGGGGGTGAACCAATATTATAATAACGGTGTCAACAACATCACCATCACCCAGCGGATGCTGTTGCGCACCACCGACATCGCCAAGGCTCAGCGTGCGGTGGCGCAGCAGTTCGATCTCGTGCGGCGGGGGGTTACGCTGCAGGAAGGATCGGGCATGCGCTATAGCTTCACCAAGCTGAACGACGTCAAGCCGGCGATGGTGGCGGCCGCCACCAAGGATGCCCGCGCAGCCGCCGAACAATTTGCCCAGGATAGCGGCACCAGCGTCGGCGGGATCAAGAGCGCGACCCAGGGCTATTTCTCGATCGACGCACGCGATGGCGAAGGCGGAGATGGTGCGAGCGACACCCCCTATAAAAAGGTGCGCGTCGTCACCACGGTCGATTTTTACCTCGATTAGAGCGCACTCGTTTAAGCCGACGCAATTCGCGCGCTCTATAGCTTTGTTTTCGTGTCGTTCTTGACGGAAAGCCGGTTCTCACTTTTCCGCTCGATGTTTTAAGGCGGAGCGGCACTGATCAGGGCGTCTTCGCCCTGGCCGACAACCGGGTGAGATTGTCCGCCGCCGCCTTGCCAGCCGGTGCATCGGGGGCCAGCCGCATAGCGCGCGCCCATGCGGCGGCGGCGACATCGGCATGATCGGTCAGCATCGCGATATTGCCCTCTTCCAGCGCCACCGATGCGTCGTCGGGAGACATCTGCACTGCTCGCGCGATATGCGCCTGCGCCAGCGAAAGTTCACCCGACCGGCGCGCGAGCGTTGCCGACAGCAGCCAGGCGAGCGGGTCCTGCGGCGCCTGCTCCAGGGCCACGTCGAGCGATTGGCGCGCACCCACGCCATCGCCCAGCGCCACCAGGGCGCGCGCGCGATCGAGATGCACCTCGCCCTTTTCCAGCCCGTCGGGCAGGCCGCGCGCCAGCGCCGCGTCGAAATGGGCCTGCGCCTTGGCCAGGTCCCCGCCCGCCAGCGCGGCATTGCCCGCCTGCGCCCACAGCCGGGCGCTCTGGACGAAGGCGCCGGCGCGTTCGGCTTCTTCGGCCGCCTGTTCGAAACTGATCGTCGCTGGCCCCCATCGCTCGGCGCGCGCATAGGCAAAGCCCAGACATTGACGGGCATAATAGCCGCCACCTTCCATCCGCCATCGGTTGGCGGCGGCGACCCCGGCTTCGGGCGCTTCCACCGCCGCGTCCAGACACGCCTGGAACGGGGCGGCGACCTGTGGCGGAATGGGCAGGGCGGGCCGTGCCGGGGCGACGCTCTGCGGGCGCGCCCGGCGGTTCATCACCGCTTCGGTTTCAGGGTCATAGGCCTGCGGCGCGAGCAGCAGGGCAGGCAACAGCAGGAAGGTCATGACAGGCTGTCCAAAAGCGTGGAGAGGGTGGCGACCAGCAGGGAAAGGTCGGACTCTCGCGAGAGGCGATGATCGCCATCCTTGACCAACAGCATCTGCACGTCGGATGAACGCAGTTGCTCGCCGATGCGCAAAGCCACCGACCATGGCACGACAACGTCGGCCTGCCCGTGCAGCAGGCGAACCGGGCAATCGATCGCGATTTCCTGTTCCAGCAGCAGGAGCGACTGCCCCGACTGCCAGAAGGCGCGCGTGGTGAGATCGGGCTCTTCGCTGTAATCGGATGGTTGCAGCAGCCTGCCCTCCTCCAGGATCCGCGTCTTTTCCGCAGGCGTGAAACCCCATTGGGTAAAGTCCGCCGCCGCGGCGATGCCGACCAGGCCGACCACCCGGTCGGGGCGGGCCAGCGCGATCAGCAGCGCCAGCCATCCCCCCATCGACGACCCGACCAGCAGGATCGGTCCCTGGGTTACCGCATCTATCATCAGCAACGCATCGTCGCGCCAACTCGCCAGCGTCCCATCCTCGAACCGGCCATCGCTTGCGCCATGCCCGCCATAATCGAACCGCAGCATCGCCCGCCCGCTACGCGCGGCCCAGGCGTCGAGCGCCAGCGCCTTGCCGCCCTCCATGTCCGATCGGTAGCCCGGCAGGAAAATCATCGTAGGCCCGCTACCCCGGCGATGTCGGTAAGCAAGGCGCAGACCATCGGGGCGGGGATGATGTTCGAGCGGAGGCGTGTGGGTCATGAGGTCCTGGGCAATTGGCGTCGCTGCGGCCTTATAGACGGTGTGCCGGCTCCAAGCGCAAGGGAGGACTGGACTGGGTTGTGGAAGATCTGGGCGGTGAACCCAAATTAAAGCCCTCCACCTGATTGACAGCCCGCCACCCACCGGCTAATCGCGCCGACCTACCCCGTGCCCAGATGGCGGAATTGGTAGACGCACCAGCTTCAGGTGCTGGCGATCGCAAGGTCGTGGAGGTTCGAGTCCTCTTCTGGGCACCAGAGACCTTTCCGGCGACGTCCGGGAAGGTCCAGCAAGCAGCTGGTTTTACAGCATTTTTTCAGTGAAAATCGCCAAATGAAATCCGGGCTCATCCGCCCGAATCCATCGACAGCACCATCAGGATGATGGTGTTTTTGATGGTGCCGGAGAGCCCCTTTGGAGCTGGCACCATCATGGCACTGAATCATATCCAGATCACCAACGCCAAACCCCGGGACAAGGCCTATAAACTGGCCGACGCCGATGGGCTGTATCTCGCCGTCCAGACGAACGGCACGAAACTCTGGCGCATGAACTACCGGTATCTCGGTCGACAGAAGACGCTCTATTTCGGCGCCTGGCCCGAGGTAGGGATAGCTATGGCGCGCCAGCAGCGCGCCGCAGCAAGGGAGCAGATCGCCGCCGGGCTCGACCCCGCCGCCGAGAAGAGGAGCGACACACTTGCGCGCAAGGTGGCCCCGGACAACACGTTCAAGACGATCGCCGAAGAATGGGTGGCGAAGAATGAGCTGGAGGGGCGCGCGCCGATCACGCTCGACAAGATTCGCTGGCTGCTCGGCATGGCCTATCCCATGATCGGCAGCTTCCCTGTCTCAAAGATATCGCCGCAGGAAGTCCTGGCCGTCCTGCGCAAGGTGGAGGCGACCGGCCGCTACGAAAGTGCGCGCCGGATGCGCAGCGTGCTCAGTCGGGTTTTTCGCTATGCGATCGCGACCGCTCGGGCGGATCGCGATGTCGCGGCCGATCTGCGCGGCGCACTCATCACTCCGAAGGTCCGGCATCTCGCCGCGATCACGACGCCCAAGGAGGCCGGCGCGCTCCTGCGCGCAATCGACGGTTATACAGGTCACGAAATCACCGCGATCGCTTTGCGGCTGTCACCCCACCTGTTCGTCCGGCCGGGCGAGTTGCGCAAGGCAGAGTGGGAGGAAATAGATATGCACGACGCCATCTGGTCGCTCCCGGCGGAAAAGATGAAAATGCGCCGTCCACACCGTGTACCGCTGTCGCAACAGGCGCTGGCGCTACTGGAAGAACTCCGCCAGCTGACGGGCGAGGGAAGGTATCTTTTCCCGTCGTTCCGGTCACCACGCCAGTGCATGTCGGAAAACACCATCAACGCGGCATTGCGTCGACTGGGCTATAGCCAGGAAGAAATGACGGCGCATGGTTTTCGGGCGATGGCTGCGACCCTTCTTAACGAGATGGGTATCTGGAACCCGGACGCCATTGAGAAGCAGCTCGCCCACCTCGACACCTCGATGGTGCGCCGTGCTTACACTCGTGGTGAATATTGGGATGAACGCGTCCGCATGATGCAGCACTGGTCAGACTATCTCGACCAGCTGCGGGACGGCGCCAGAATTCTGCGGCCGAACTTTGGTAAAGGCAGAGGCACGCCAGGCTAGGCGCCGGTCAGGGCTTTCAGGCTTTTATATGGGATCAGCGTGGATCGCCCTACCTTAACGGTTTCCAGCTCACCAGACTGGATCAGCTCGTAAAGACGTGAGCGACTGATACCGGTGAGCTGGACCGCCGTAGAGATGCGGACCGTTAAAGGCTCTATGAGGATGGCCCCTGCTTGGGGATTGCTACTGTGCATCATAGATCACCGCTTCGTCCTGTTTCGCGCAAAGCTCCTGTCACTTTCGAGGAAGGCAGTGAGCATGGCAGGAATCAGCTCGGCAACCGGCTCGTCACGACCATAGGTCGTTGCGTAGAGCGCAGCATAATCCGTCAAAGCCTGATGGAGGTCCGGCATGACAGCAATGCTGAGCTTGACCGGATTACGATCTGGAAGCTGGGGCAATTTGAGGTCAGTCATTTCAGCGCTCCTTCTCTCGCCAGGGTGCAAGAATGATATCCTTGTGCACAACCAGCCGAACGGCTGCGCCGGGTCGGACCGTGATGGTCGGTTGGATTTGCAGGTTGCGGGACGTGATCTGATCGCCAGCGCGTGACACATTCTGCTGCGTAGATTGGGCGAAAGCGTGATCTGTCCGCCATTCGCCGGATCGCTCAGCGCCTGCGACGCGATCGATATCGGCGTTACGATCCGGTTGACGTAGCGCGTCGAAAAATAGCTGAATTCCAGCGACGCACCCGGCCAGGCGGGCGGATGCAGCGCAAGGGTGGTCGACCAGCTGCGCGCCCGCTCGGGCTTCAGATCGCTGTTGCCACCCGTCAGGTACAGCGCCGTCGCGCCCGTGGGATAGCCAGTGCCGCCGAACGTCGTGACCGGATAGACCAGCGCCTGCTGGATCGAATGGAGCTGGATGAAGCTCGGCGCGCGGAACGACCGTCCCCAGCTCGCCTTGATATCGACGATGTCGGCAGGTGCATAGGTCAGGCCCAGCTTGGGCGTGACGATCTCACCGATCTGCCGATAGCGTTCGTAGCGCAGGGCCCCACTCAGGTTGAGCCTGTGGACGAGCGGAATGTCGAGGTCGGGACCGACGACGGGGAGGTTGATTTCGGCGAAAGCGTAGCGGCTGTCCTGCGATGGCCGGGCGTTGTTGATATTGCCCGCGCCACGGAATATCTCGAAATCATTGGCCCGGATGCCGGCACCGATCGCAAGTTTCGCCTCGCCCCCCGGCAGCAGGAACAGCGGACCATCACCGGCGACTTCGCCCGTGACGGTCTGGTTGTTATAGCGGCCGAAGGCCGTGCTCGCGAACTGGTCGTTCCTGAACGTGTCACCCTGGAAATAGGTGCGACCCTTGCCGAAGGTGCCGGACAGGCTGAGCTGCCACGGTCCGAGCGACAGACGCGCGGCGCTCGCCAGGGCCAGCGTGTAGCTATCGAACGTCTGTCGCGTTCGGCTGATCGCAAGATCGCCTGCCGCATTGAGTGGATAGGTGAACGCGCCGGTGCGGCTATTGTAAAGCGCATCGGCTTCGATCGTGAGATTACCGGTTATATCCTGATGGGCGCTGGCGGCGATCGCATGGCGTCGGCTCGAGGGGAGGATGGTTACGTTGGGCCGCACGCGGGCATAGTCGCGCTGGTTCGTTATGAGATCGCTGTTGCGGTTATATTCGTAGGTGATGAAGCCGCCGCCGCCCTGCCATCGACTGCCCGCCAGAACCGAATAGCGTTGCTCGAAATCGCCGCCGTCGGTAGCGCCACCAATGCGCGCGCGGGTCTGCAATCCGTCATAATCGCGCTTCAGAATGACGTTGACGACGCCGCCGACCGCATCCGAGCCGTAAATGGCCGAAGCGCCGTCCGCGACGATCTCGATCCGGTCGACCGCAGACAGGGGGATGGCTGAAATGTCCACGCCCTGTCGCGCCGAATCATAAGGCACGCGTCGTCCGTTGAGGATCGTGAGCGTCGCGTCACTGCCAAGGCCACGCAGGTTGACGGAGGATCCGCCACCGACATTGCCGCCCGTGCTCGACGGTACGTTGAAGCCGACGCCCGGATTTTGTCCGCCACCGAAACTTTGCGGCAGGCTGCGGGCCACGTCGCCGAGATCGGCCAATCCGGTGTCCCGGATGGTCTGCTCGCTCAGGATCGTCACGGGTGACGCAATCGGTGCGCCGCGAATCCGGCTGCCGGTGACGACAATGGCCGCTCCGTCGCTATCGCCCTGCCGGTCGCCAGTCGCGCGCGACGGCCGGACGACAAAGCTCTCGTCCACGCGGTCGAAGGTCAGCCCCGAACCGTCGAGAAGTCGGCGCAGCGCGTCCTCCATGGTATAGGCACCCTGGAGCGACGGCGCCTGCCTGTCCCCGATCAGCGTCGCATCCGCGAGGACCGTCCGGTGGGACAGCAGCGCCAACGCCTGAAGTGAACGCCCGAGCTGCTGCGCGGGAAGGTCGACGCCGATCCGCTGGGCTGGTTGTGCCTGGGCCGTCGTGGCGCTGGCGACCAAGACTACCCCAGCGAGGCGATGAAACCCGTTCTTCCCAAATATAAGCATTGTCTTCGGTCTCCCCTGAACCGCCGAAGGGGCGGGTTGGGCGGGAGACGATGAGGGCGGAAAATACCCGCCAACTATTTTAGGGGAGGGTGGAAGTTCGTGCGCCGCTGGGTCGCAGCAGGAGAATTTCCGAATGCGATCGCTCGACGGTCAGGCCGAACATGGTCGCGACCGCACGGGCGAATTGCTGCGGATCCCGCGCCTGGAAGGCACCCGTGACGGCAAGGCTGGCAAGATGCGGGTCGGCCAGTCGCACCTGCGTTCGATTGTAGCGGTTGATGGCGGCCACCGCATTGCCAAGCGGCGTTTTTTCAAGCGCCAACATGCCCGATACCCATCGTGCGTCGGCCATCGACAGCGGGCGCGGCTCGGTAGCCTGGCCCAGCGCGGCCTGCTCGCCGCCAACGAGCCGCTGCGGGCTACCCTTGCCATCATGAGCGGTGCTGAGAAGCTCGACCTCGCCCTCGATCAACGACACCAGGGGCTGCGGCCCGACGACGCTGACGTCGAAGAGCGTATGGCGCGCAACGATCTCGCCGCCTGGAACGGCAACGGTGAAGGGCCGATCGTCCTTCGCCACCGAAAAACGCGCCCGTCCGCGTTTCAGGTCGAGCCGCCGGGACGCACGGCTGAAACGAACGTGAACCACAGTCGACGTATCGAGCGTAAGGTTCGAGCCGTCCGCGAGACGCACGCTTCGAATTTCGCCAACCGCTGTCTGGTAGGTCGCCGCTTCGGCCGGAACGATAAATCCTAAGGGCCCTGCGTGCCGCAATATTCCGACGGTTCCCAATCCCAGGAGGGCAGCAAGGCTCAGACTGACGGCGCCGACATGCGTGCTTCGGCGCATCAGAAACGGTGCGCGCACGAGCTTGCGGGTTCGACCGACGGCACTGTCGGCAAGCTGCGCGCTGTCGTGCCAATCACGGGCCACCTGCGCATAGGCGATGCGGTGTCGAGGATCGGCTTCCAGCCAGGCAGCAAAGGCCTTTTCCACCGCAGCATCGGCACCGGCCTGCCGACGCGCCAGCCACTCGCCAGCCGCGTCATGCACGCCGGGTGGAATCGAGGCCCTTTCAGGATCAGTCATCGTGGTGCAGATGTTGCCCGAGTTGCTTGATCGCCCGGCTCATTTGTTTCTCAACGCCCCTTATGCTCAGCCCGGTCTGCTCGGCTATCTCTGCATAACTATAGCCGTCGAGACGACATGCGAGAAAAATCTGACGCCTGAGAGGCTTGAGCCGAAGCACCGCCTGCTCGATCCGCGCGAGCCGGTCACGGGCCTCCAGGGCCGCGACCGGGTCGGCATCGTGCAAAGCCACGTCTTCGATGGAAACATGCAGGTGTGCACTATTGCGTCCGGCCGTCCTGGCTTCGTCGCGGACGAGATTGCGCGCCGCCTGGCGCAAATAGGCCGCGGGAGAAACGATCGTAGCCGTCTGGTCCGCCGTCTTTCCGGCCATGCGGGCGAAGACCTGCTGGACGATATCTTCGGCGCGGTCGTCGGATGCGCGCCGCGACAGAAATCGAAGCAATCCAGGCCGTTCGGCGCGGTAGAGATCACCGAGCACGTCCTTCGGCGCTTCCACCAGGTCGTGGCCGGGCGGAAGCGGATCGCGTTCATCTAAAGGCAGGCGCGCAACGCCTAAAGCGGCCGACATCTCGACCGAAACCCTTTGTGGGTGCTCGCTTCACTTACCATCGGCAACGCCTCCATGCGACTGGCGAGGCGTTGCCGACAAAAGCCGGGTGTAGAGAACATGCTTGAGACATGCGCCGACGCCTTTGGCCGCAAGCGGCTTGGACATGCACGTCGGCCACCCGGCCGCGTCACTGGCGGGTAAATCTTTCTCCCAAGCGAGGTTCTCAAGCCTCGGCACCGCCTTCGCGATGCTAGATCAGATTATCATCCTGACTCGGAGAAGCAACGCCAACTGGCTTTGGTCAATAACTTTCCAGAGATGAACATAGTACATATGCTCGGCGCTTTGGCGATTTCTACCTCATCCCTGATGTGCCGATCGCGAACGAATAGTCGGGACGATCACCCCATTCATCTCGCACTGACATTTCATCTGGTCGACTTTCGATCCCAAAGGCAGCTATTGCCTGTGTGAGCTGGGCAGCCTCCTTCAAGGATATGAGGGGAGTGTAGCGATCTTCGGGTAACGATATCCGTTGTCCGAAAGGCAAAACTCCTCGCGGCAGCGCATCATAGCTTAGCGCGACGTCCGAAAATGATGATGTCGAACCGTCAGTCAGCGTAAATGACCCGGTATTGATGGTCATATTCTGACCCCAGTTCCAATTCTGGTTTACGGCATTACCAACCAGATTAATCGCAGAAACTCCAGCGGTCGCGAGCGAGAAAACCTCGTTCTCCTCGGCTGTGCCATTACTATTCTTATCCTGCCATATTTTGAACTGATCGAATTTTTCATCATAGGCAGAAAATATGCCATCGCCGTTGCTGTCGAATGCCCGTAAACCGTCGAGGTCAGACTTAGCGTTGTGCTTGTCGCTGGTGAAGCTAAGCTCGTTGCCGTTACTGACTGTTCCATTCCCATCGCGATCGAACATGAGAAAACCATCATCCGCGCCGATCCAGCCGGTTTGATCCTTGTGGCCGTCGGCATCCCAATCGAAGGCAGCATTTGTCGCCTGATTGTCCAATAGGGAAACGCCATCACCATTGAGATCCAGTACGATAGGTGATGTAATGCCGACCTGAACCGCTCCCTTGAACTCGACTTTCTCAATCCCACTGACCGTATCTATACCGTCATTGCCATCAGTCGAGGGCTGATTGTCGGTTATAGTTACGACCCCGGCATTGGTCGCGATGGTGTAACTTGTCTGCGCGCCAGCAAAAACGGCGATGTCAGAGCTGCCTGTGCCACCAATGATCGTATCGTTACCTGTCCCACCCGTAAGACGGTCATTACCCAAGCCACCGTCCAGACTATTGCCTGCGGTGCTTCCGGTGATCGTGTCATTGCCGGACCCCGCTATGACATTCTCGATATTGCTTATGGTATCGGCATCACCAGATGAAATGGTCTGGGAGGTCGTGAGGGACAGGTTGATCGTCTGCGCCACAGTTCCATAAGAATAATCAACCGTATCAATGCCGTTTCCGCCATTCAGCGTGTCGGTACCTGTTCCGCCGACCAGCGTATCGTCGCCATCATTGCCATTGATTGTATCGTTGCCCGATCCGCCATTGAGCAGATTATTGCCGGTGCTGCCCGTGACGGTATCAGCGCCGGTGCCACCCAACACATTTTCGATATTGGAGAGTGTGTCGAGATTGCCGGACGAGATAGTTTGTTGCGCCGTCAATGTCAGATTGATGGTCTGAGCCACGGTATTTGCCGAATAATCGACTGTGTCGATACCGGCACTGCCATTCAACACGTCATTTCCCGCTCCCCCGATCAGCGTGTCGTTGCCGTCATTGCCAATGATTGTATCGTTGCCCGATCCGCCAGTGAGAATATTGTTTCCTGTGGATCCAGTGATTGTATCAGCCCCGGTGCCGCCGATGACATTCTCCACATTGATGATCGTGTCCACGTCGCCGCTTGCAATTGTCTGTGCTGTGCTTAGGGTCAGATTGATCGTCTGAGCAACGCTGTTAGCGGAGTAGCTGACGGTGTCGATGCCGTTGCCACCATCGACCGTGTCGTTACCCGCGCCGCCGGTCAGCGTATCGTCGCCGTCGCCTCCCATCAGCGTATCATTACCGGACCCGCCATTCAGAGTGTCGTTCCCGCCATTGCCGGCCAGGACATTGTTTCCCGTGCTGCCTGTGATGGTGTCGTTACCCGAACCGCCGATCGCATTCTCAACGTTGGTAATGGTATCGACGTCGCCGCTGGAGATCGTCTGCGAGCTCGTGAGGCTGAGGTTGATCGTCTGAGCGACCGCGTTGGCGGAATAGTCGACCGTGTCGACGCCGGATCCGCCCTTCAGCGTGTCCGTACCCGCACCGCCAATGAGGATATCGCCTGCGGACCCTGCCGTAATCGTGTCATTGCCTGCCCCACCGTTGATCTGGGCGGGTTTGGCACCGCCCGACAACGTGTCGTTGCCGGACGTGCCGTTGATCTGATGAAGGGTCGTGGTGAGATTGACCGTCGCGGTCGAGCTTCCACCATGTCCGTCCGAAATCGTGTAGGTGAATGAAGCTGGCCCGACCGCCGTAGCGGTGGGCGTGAACACGGCATTGCCAGCATTGATGGCGACCGTGCCACCAACTGGTGATTGAACGCTCGACAAGGTCAAAGCATCGTTAGTGTCGGCGTCGGTTGCTCCAGCGGTCAGGGTCGACCCCGCTATGGTAAGCGCGGTCCAGTTATCTGTGGTGAAGCCGCTCTTCGTCTGCGCGGTCGGCGCATCGTTGGAACCGGTGATCGTCACCACCACCGGTTGGTCGAGATTGCTCCCCTGATTGTCGATCGTGCGCACGACATAGGTCAGTATTGCGGTCTGGCCTGCGCCAAGATAGTCAAATGCACTGTCGGGCACCGCGAAGCTCCACGGCAGAGACCCCGGCGTTACGCCAGATTGTTCAGTGAGCGTTCCTTTGCTGAGCCAGCCAAGTAATGTCGTGTTGGTGGGAAGGCCCGACGTCGTTCCGCTGGCCGCCACCGAAAGGATCGTAGCGCTGTGCGTGTCGGCAGGATCGGCGTCGACAAATTTCAACGTCCCCGACGCGGTGTCGCTGGTGGAAGACCCTGTGACTAAAGCCAACTCTGTTATCGCGCCGGACGTCGTACCCGCCGAGACTTGCGGCGTGTCATTCGTGCCGGTGATCGTCACCGCCACATTCTGCGACACGCTGCCGCCATTGCCGTCCGAAAGCTGGACGACATAGGTAAGGGTCGTGCTCTGGCCCGCCCCCAAATAGTCGAATGTCTTGTCCTGCGCCGCAAAGGTCCAGGAAAGCGAACCTGCGATCGAGCCGGCCTGCTCGGTTACAGTGCCCAGTCCCAGCATCGCGAGCAGTGTCGCGTTGGTGGGAAGGCCGCTTGTCGTCCCGCTCGCCGAGACCGAAAGAACCGATCCATTGTGGGCGTCGGCAAGGTCGAGATCGGTGAAGCGCATGGTGCCGCTCGCCATATCATTGGCGGTCGAGCCGGTCGTGCTGGCAAGCTCCGTAATTGCGCCGGTTGCGGTCGTTCCGGCGGCTATCAAAGGCGTATCATTGGTGCCGGTGGCAGTAATCACGACATTCTGCGTGACCGTACCGCCGACATTGTCGGTAATCTGGATCGCGTAGGTAAGCGCCGCTGTCTGTCCAGCGCCAAGATAGTCGAACGCACTGTCGGGCGCGGCGAAGCTCCATGGCAAAGAGCCCGCTGTCGCGCCTGCCTGCCCAGCAAGCACGCCTTTGGAGAGCCAATTGAGTACCGTTGCGTTCGCCGGAAGACCCAAGGTCGCTCCGCTTGTCGTGACAGATACGATCGATGCGCTGTGCGTGTCCGGCGTATCGCCATCCGTAAACCGCAAAACACCGGAGGCTGTGTCATTGGCAGAAGATCCGGCCGTCGCAGCCAGCTCTGTGATTGATCCAGATGCCGACGTGCCTGTGGCGATCAATGGCAGGTCATTAGTGCCGGTGATCGCTACCGTGATGTCCTGTGAGACAGAGCGGCCGTTGTTGTTCGACAGGGTGATTGAATAGACCAACTGCGTGGTCTGTCCCGCTGCCAGATAGTCGAACAGGCTATCCTGCGCGCTGAACGCCCAGATCGAGACACCTTCGGCGGTGCCATCGGGTTCTGTCACTGCTCCAAAGTTCAACAACGCAAGCAGGGCCGAATTTGAAGGCAGCCCAGAAACGCTTCCAGAAGCATTGACACTGTTAATGGCGATGCTGTGGGTTGCTCCGGCTGTTCCGTCGGTGAAGCGCAAGGCACCTGACACACTGTCGGAGCTAGTCGCTCCGGTCGTTGCCGTCTGCTCCGTCACCGCCCCGGCGATCACTGCGTTCGCAGCTATGGCAGGCGGCGTGATGAGTGATAGCGCTATGAGATCGTCGTGAGTCCATATTGTCCCATCGGCAAAGCGAACCGTCTCGATGCGGCGTTGCGATGCAGAGGCAGCGCCCTGTAACAGGATCTGATCGCTCGTCCCACGAACCTTGAGTAAGAGGTCGTTGGCGCCCTGCTTAACGACATCTACATTAGCGGGACTAATACCTGTCCCGAGTTCAAGACGATCGGTGCCGCCATCGAACAGCGTCCAGTTCCCGTAAGACCACCCTTCATTATTATCGTAGATGGTATCCTGGCCATCGCCCATGTTGAAGCGATAGACATCATCGCCCGCTGCGCCTTCCAGCCGGTCGATGCCGGTGCCAGCTGTA
>NZ_JBBJUL010000014.1:0-50933 GCF_037725245.1 Sphingobium anseongense
CATTACCGCAGCAAGCACCAGTCGCTGATCGCGGTCAGCAACCGACAGTTCTACGAGAACAAGCTGTTCATCGTTCCCAGCCCTTATACGGCCGAGGCCGGCATGGGCTTGCGCTTTCACCACATCGCCGACGGCATCTTCGACACGGGAACGACACGCACCAACATCATCGAGGCGAAGATCGTGGCACAGGCGATTATTGCCCATGCGCGCGACCACCCTGATCTGTCGTTAGGTGTAGCCGCATTCTCCTCTGCGCAGCGCCGCGCGATCGTCGATCAGCTTGAGTTGCTGCGGCGCGCGCTGCCACCCCAGGTTGAGGCATTCTTCCAGGCGCATCATGCCGAGCCGTTCTTCGTAAAGAACCTTGAGAACGTGCAGGGCGACGAGCGCGACGTCATCTTCATTTCGGTCGGCTACGGCCCGACGGTGCCTGGCGGACGCGTGCCGATGCGGTTCGGGCCTCTCGGCACCGATGGCGGCGAACGGCGACTGAACGTGCTCATCAGCCGAGCGAAGCAACGGTGCGAGGTTTTCGCGTCGATGACCGATGAGGATATCGATCCGGACTTCGCCAGCACGCGCAAGGGGGTGTTCGCCTTCCGCCTGTTCCTACATTTTGCGCGAACCGGCCGCATGACCCTCGCCGAAAGCACCGGTCGCGATCACGATAGCGTATTCGAGGAACAGGTCGCCAAGGCGTTGCAGGCGCGTGGGCTTCAGGTCCACCGCCAGGTCGGGCTCGCGGGCTTCTATATCGATCTGGCGGTGGCCGATCCCGATCGGCCGGGACGCTATCTGCTCGGCATCGAGTGCGACGGAGCATCCTATCATGGCGCGCGGTCCGCGCGCGATCGAGACCGGTTGCGTCAATCGGTCCTCGAAAGCCATGGCTGGTCAATCCACCGCGTGTGGAGCACCGACTGGTTCCAGCGACCGGCCGAACAACTCGATCTGATCATCGCGCGGGTGGAAGCGGCCAAGGCCGAGCATGACGCACAGGCAACGGGGATCGCGGCGAAGCGCGCGGTGCCGTTCGAGATCGTCACGATCGAGCGCGAGGACGGGACTGAGATCGGCATTGCGGCAATCGATGATATCGCGGACGCCGTGCCTGCCTATGTAGAGGCAACGATTTCGCGCCCTTCGCATATTGTCAGCGAACTCCATGATGCACCTCGCGGTATCTTGTCCGGGCTGGCCGAGCAGGTCGTAGAGGTCGAAGGTCCAGTCCATCTCGACGAGATCGTCGCCAGAATCCGCGCCGCTTGGGGGCTCAAGCGAGCTGGTGGACGCATCCAGACGGTAATCGAGCAAGCCGTGGACGTCTCGGCGCGGACTGGGCGCTTGGCGCGCGATGGCGATTTCCTCTCGATTCCGGGCCGGCAAGCTAAGGTTCGGGACCGTAGCGCGGTGATATCGACCACCTTGCGCCGCTGCGAGGCGCTGCCGCCGGCCGAACTCGAACGCGCCGTTCTGGATATCGTCCGCACGCATTTTGGCGCGACCGACGACCAGATTGCCCTCGCTGTTTCGCGCGCGATCGGCTTCAAATCCACTAGCAGTCAGCTGCGCACGCTGATCGGCGATGTCGTCGCCGCGGCGATTGCCAAGGGCTGGCTCGACCGCAAAAACGGCGTGCTGGTGACAGGCGCAGAGGCACCGGTCGCGGCGGTGCCTGTCAATACACCGTCGCCGCTCGTCGCGCTGATCGCTGAAGGGGAGCATGAACGGCTGGAATTCAAGGAAACGCTGCGCTGGGATGTAGCCGCCGCCACCCAGAACAAGAAGCTGGAGCAGGTTGTGATCAAGACGCTTGCCGGTTTTGCTAACCGTGTTGGCGGCACACTGTTGATCGGTGTCGCAGACGACGGCACGATCCGTGGGTTGGAGCGAGACTATGACTGCCTCGGCGGCAACCGGGATCGGATGCAGTTGCACCTAACAAATCTGGTGACCAACCATTTCGGACAGGCTTATCGCGCTGCGCGGATACGAATTGGTTTTCCCGAGCATGAAGGCACCGAGGTGTGCCGGATTGACATAGATCGTTCGCCATCACCCGTTTTCGTAACAACCCAGGATGCACGGGACACGCCCGCTGAACGGTTCTTTGTGCGCTCCGGCAACTCGACGCAAGAACTAAGCCCCAGCCAGACCGCAGCCTATATTCGCGAACATTTCGGCGGATGATTTTGCTTGATCAGTCGATCTAAACAATTCCTGGCGATTTGAATGACCGTCGCCTTCATGTCGGCTACCTATCTGCGTAAACCATGCGCATTGGCATTTATCTGGATACACGACGGGATACACGGATATATCGTTCACAGATAAATGGCTAAACTGCGCACTTTTCGGGCTTCGACCCTCTACTTACGGAGCAGTGAGACGCCGTGAGTTAGCAGACATGCGGCTATCCGCCGATGACAGGTGTCATATCGCCAGCATCTATGACGCGATAGTCGTTGCAGTCCACGGTGCCCATGCCGTGCATGTTGCGATCCTTGGCGGGAACGAGGAGATTGGCAACATCGATTATCTTCACGTTGGTGCTGGGCGCTATAGCGCCTTTCTCTTTCAGCACCCCGCACACATATTCAGCGTATCCGACGCGGCTGCTACCGTCATTGACCATACCGATTTGCCACTGAGCGGATTTTTCAGGGTCATGGAACACCCCTTTCACCTGCCGCTCCTGTTCCAAGGCTTTTTTCGCTACTTCGATCGCGGCGGCCGACGGCATGGCAACCGGTTCCGTCTGTACTGGCGATGGATTTGGCTGATTTGTCTGGATGAAGCCACTGATCACGCCGCCCAACACGACCACGGCCAGCGCCAAGAAAAGATTATTTCGCATCGTTATTCCCCTGGGAGTCGATGGCGGTGCGCCCCCGCGTATCGACTTCACACCATGATCCCTGGTGATCGGGGAGTTAGTAAACCGGACTAAGTACGGTCCCTGCGACCTTTAGGCTGGAGAGCCCTGGACATGCGTCACAGGCTCCCCGACCATAAGGGTCAAGGATGTGCGGACTGCATCGGGCAGTCCAACCGACTTAATCAGGGGTTACTACGCCCCAGAGCCGTGCGTGGCGGCTCCGTCACCGTTTCAGCACGCCGCGGTCGTGAGCGCAAGATTCTAGGAACGGCTGGGGAGCGCAGCGCGCCGCATGAGATAGACTCGATTAAGCGTGGGCCGCCAATCGGAACAGGCTGGCCGCCAGTTCCAAGTCTTCGCTGATACCGCCTTCATCAATACCCGCTAGGCAGAGCATGTGCGCCGCGCTGGTGAGCCGTGCCCGGCGCGATGCACCGACATCGACAGTTGCCGGAAGCGCGCCCTCTATCTCCAACTGGCGCACCGCCGTTAGACTGGCTTCATATGCGGATACCGCTGTATCGCCTACGGCTTGGCTGTCACCGCCCATTTCCCATTCGCGGCAGGCGTCGGATGCCATCACCAATGCGCTGGCGGCTTCGCTGAGCAATAGATCAATCTCAAACATCTCGGCTTCCCGTATAAAATCACGGGAAAACACAGCGTTGAATTTGCGTCAATTTTAGGAAGCCTGCCACTTTTTTGAGTGTATCCTCGGTGCCGGAGCTGGCGATAGAGATGACAGTGTAGCCGTGAACGGCTCACATTGGCCAATTCCTATGCATCGACCGTTGCGGTCTGCTCCCTCGATAACAGTCGGCATCTGGCGATCTTTGGGACTTTCCGGGCAGTCCGCTTTGGAGCGGCCAATTGGATTAAGCTGTCGTTCCGGCAGTAGCCGGGGAGCATTGCACAGAAGCTAGCGCTGGGACTTCGCGACTGTTGGCTTTTGAGGTTAGAGCTCCGATATAGACGTGCGCGGGAGCAACTAAGTTGTCCGCTCAGATTGACAAATCGGACATCCGCGGATTTGAAATCGTTCACGGATAGATGCCGATTATTTATGTAGATCAGATGTGTCAGATCGAGCCCAGCCTGATGTTCACGAAGGACGTCGCCTAAAGCCGCCTTGTAATCATGAGATCGCCCATGGACCCCAATGCCTGGCTCAATGACAATGCCGCTGGTTTTTCGCATCTCGACCCGGCGGAGCGGCGTGCGATCTATCACTTCGCACTGCTGTGGAGCCTCGTAGAGGCCAAGCTGCTAGCGACTCACGGCTCGGCAGGCGCTATTCGCGATGCTGTAGAGCGCATCGGTAGCGCCAATTGCCTCAATCTTGCGTCGCTCGCAGAACCGCTCGCCTATTTTCGTGACCGATATTGGAAGGACGGGAAGCTCACGGAGCGGTTTGGCGGCCTGAACATGGCGGAGAAGCACGTGCCGACAGTTCAACCAGTGCTAGCCGGTCACGATGACCCTGTCGCCGTCCTGACTTCGCTGCTGTTGATCGTCCATCGTTTGCGCAATAATCTCTTCCACGGGCCCAAATGGGCATATGGCATTACTGACCAGCGCGCTAATTTCGACAACGCCAACCTCGTCCTGATGGCGACGATGGAAATGTACCGGCCGCTCATGCTGGAATAAGTCTTGCTGCCTCCGATAAGCACCCGTTCGAGGATAGGTTAAAATCCCTAATAGCTGCTTCGTTCTCGCCTAGCTGTGGTTTGGGCTGGGGAGCAAAGATTTATCCCGACGACTCTACTCAACTCTTGGGCAAGGCAGGTTTTCGCGATCCGATGTCGTCCATGATGCCTGCGCCTTCGATGCTGCGCGGAGCGACGCCCATAATTGGCAGAGGCTGCATGAGTAGCCCCGCCTGCGAGGTGAGAGTTGCGACCAGGGTTCGAAAATAAGGATAAGTGGCGATCTTTCCGACCCGCTCCAGAAAAAGTTCACAGGCATCGCTATCGCAATTACCTTCCACCCGGTAGTTAGTCAGGTAGGTCGCGCTGATGCCAAGCACGCGCTTGCGCCCCTGACGGCAAACGACATCGAAAGCAAATATGCCGTATAGCGAGCCCGACTCCGCCTCGAGGAAGCTGTGCGCCAAGGCGGCGCTAATTCCGTTGCGCCAGCCATCGGGATCAAGCCCCAGCGCCTCCGGCTTTAGCTCGAACTTGCTAGTGGTCAGCCTAATCGTCCGGAGATGCGCGCGCGACACCAGATTATTGTAGACGGTGGCGTCGGCTGCGTGAGGATCTTGGGCCAAGTCGTGCTCCTTAAGCGGCTGCAGCAGCGGTGCGTCGGGGTAACGTTGCTTCTGCGCGCAGCCAGCGTTCAAAAGAAAGGTGAGAAGCTGATACATCGGCAACGATCGGCGCATCGCCCAATGCAACGTCACCCGCCATTTGGAATTTATCTGACTCCAGGCCGATCACGGTCCAGCGGTGTGCATCGTCGGCCTGCGTCCCGCGTGCGTCTGCAAGCTGCCGCTCAAAGTCTTCGAGTGTGGTCAGATAGGCGGTTTCACCAAGTTGATGGAACACGCGCGCGACCGTTTTGATCGTCAGGTTTGTCGCCGTATCGCCGAACATCTGGCTCACGCGCGCTTCTGTTACACCCATCCGCCGAGCAAGGTCGCGATAGCGCAGGCCTTTGCGATTCATGATCTTCTGCATCTCGGTCTGGGCAAGCAGGATAAACGCAGCCTCGGCCGCCTTCGCGGCATAGGTTTCGGCATCGCACTGGCTGATGCTGTTGGCCTCTTCGCGTTTCATTGTTCTACTCCTCTCGAATGGCTGTGATGGAAAGGCAAATCGCCCTGAACTGCGCGCGGTGCCGCCGTTGCCGCAGGTTCGGCAGCAGCGCAACGCACTTCCGTCACAAAGAATGTTCGGATTGGGTCTTCGGTGGCGCGGCGACCGATCACATGGACGCCGAATGCGACAAACTCCTCCAGCCGCGCGGATTGCGCGCCGGGGACGGGGTGAAAAAGCTGCTCAGGTAGATTGTCGCCGCCGTGAGCGCAAAAGTGGTCAAGCGCACTCCGCAAACGAAAATGGGCATCTGCTGGAACTTCGGCGTTAAGCTTGTCCCAGTCGGAATTTCGCATGGCGATGCGCCACCGCCGGCCGGACAATCGGACCTCATACAATTCACCAGCAATGCGCTCGTCCGCATCCAATCGCCACCTCGATGGAGTTAACCTATAACTTAAGGCCGTGACCGTCCAGCGCAAACCGGTGCGCTAGATTTTCTAGTTAACATTAGGTATATGTAATGTTCAGATGACGCTCTCATGCAGGGAGATAGGGCGCCACCGAAGCACAAACGGTTGAAAGGGATATTGAAAATGGCGGCAAGTACCACGCACTTCCGAGTCGGAAACGGTGACATGACGCTCGTTGAGCTCGAAAGCGGGCGTACGATTTTGATCGACATTCGTATCCGCGCAGATGCGGACGACCCTGATGGTGAGGCTCCCGACGTCGCGGCCCAGCTGCGCAGCCGGTTGAAGCGGGACGAGAATGACTGCCTCTATGTTGATGCCTTTTTGCTGACGCACCCCGATGCCGATCACATTTGCGGTCTGCGCAATCATTTTCATCTCGGGACGCCGGAAGGCTGGTCGAAGTCGAGCGACAAGATCCTGATCCGCGAAATGTGGTCCTCACCGATTATCTTCCGCCGCGCCAACCGCAAGTCACACATCCTGTGTGACGATGCCGCCGCATGGGCCACCGAGGCGCGCCGCCGTGTGGCCTATTTCAAGCAGTGGGGTTTCGCGAACGCGGGAAACCGTATCAAGGTCCTGGGTGAGGATATCGATCGCAAAACCGATGCCCTGGGCGCGATCCTGATCAAGGCTGACGAAACTTTTTCGACGATCGACGGCGCTTTTGACAGCAGCTTCTCAGCACGGTTGCTGGGGCCGCTTCCACCTGCGGACGAAGCTGAAGAAGAGGTGCTGTCGAAGAATGATTCGAGCGTCATCATCCAGCTGACGCTCGCTTCCGGCAACCAGCCGCAGGCCGCGCGCTATCTAATCGGAGGCGACGCGGAAGTAGCGATCTGGGAGCGAATCTGGGCGAAGCACAAGCTGGTGCCCGATGTTCTGGCTTATGACATCCTGATCGCGCCGCACCATTGTTCCTGGCACAGCTTGTCGTGGGATAGCTGGTCCAAGAAACGGGAGGAGGCGAAGGTGTCGGCGGATGCGCGGTCTGCATTGGCACAGGCTCGCCCGGGTGCAGTGGTGATCGCCAGCTCTAAACCTGTCAAAGATGACGAAAGTGATCCGCCCTGCATCCGCGCGAAACGCGAATATGTGGGAATCGTGAAGCCCGTCGGCGGTGAATTCCGTTGCGTGTCGGACGGCGGGGGCGATGAGCCGTTGGTGGTCGAGACCAACTGGGCGGGCCCCAAGCTCAAGCGCGCCGGCTTGATCGGCGCGGGCCTCTACGCCACCGGGGTCGGTTCGGAGGCTTTGGCACACGGGTGACCGACGCAAGCGCAGCGCCTGCGGCGCCAATCCCCATCCCGGTTGCCCGCGCGCTGCGTCAGGCCAGCGCGCATCCTTCGGTTGACGGCGTGAAGTTGGTCGATCGCGTAGACGACGAATTCGTCTATTCGATCGACATCCGCACGGAAATGCCGGCTACGTGGCGCGCGGTTGGCCAAAGCCCCATTGGCGTCAGGGTGGTTGAGTCGGTGAACTTGACGTTTTCGTCGCTCTATCCCTTGTTAGCACCGCTCATTGAGCTTCGAGCGGATTTCGATCGCTCACATCCGCACCTCAACCCGGGGCCTGCTGGTGCGCCGCCGGTTCCGTGCCTTGTCGCTGGGAGTCCTCGCGAACTGATCCAGACGCGCGGCTTCATCGGGTTGATCGATCAGCTGGTCGAATGGTTGGAAAAGGCCTCGGCGCTGGAACTTAACAACCCGGCGGCGGGCTGGGAGCCGGTGCGGCGCGACCATATCCACGATATTGCGGTCGTGGATTCGGCCGCATTGCACGCTCTGGTCGAGCGCAAGGGCGGCGCGGCTTATATGTGGGCCCCGTACATTCATACCCGCAGCGACGTCGGCCATTATCGATTGCATGTCCCGATCGAACCGGGTCCCTTCGGCCCAAACGACACGCGGCTGTTCGCGCGGCGCAATTTCAGGTTTCGCGAGGACAGTGGTCACTGCCTGGCGATTGCGGCGTGGGCCGGCAAAGGGGGCGACGGTCAGCTGCAAGTAGCTGACGTTTACAGACCGGAGGACGTCGCGACGCTCGCCGATCTGCGGGCGCGTGCGGCGGCTTACGGGTGCCTGGAATTTCTGGATGCCAAGCTGAAGCATGTCGCATCCCGGCTGACAGCGCAGCCGATCGACATCATTGTACCCATCGTAGTGCTGCTGCTGCCGCGGCGCCCGTACCGCGTGGTCGGCACGGACAGTAATATCGAGACCTGCGGTTATCTCGTCGAAGTCGGCAAGGGCGCCGACCTGCTCAATCCGGAGACGGCGGTCCGCCTCCTGGGTCATCGCGACACGCCATCAGTGGCCGTCCTGCGGCGCACCTCCGGCGATGATCTGGCCGCTGCGACCCTACCATGGACCTTGATCGGCTGCGGTAGCGTGGGGTCGAAGCTCGCGCTTCACCTAACACGAGCCGGTCGGGCGCCGGGTGTCCTGGTCGATCGTGATTTGCTGGAGCCGCACAATTTCGCGCGTCATGCAGCGCTGCCTTTCGATGGCGAGCGGCATTCGCTCTATATGATATCGAAGACGTACAGCGTCGCGGAGATGGTGCGCAGTCTCGCCCCCGAACCCAAGCGGCTCGATTTGGACGCGCTTTCGCTGCCGCTCCATGCGGACGGTCGGATCGCGGTCGCGCCATCCGCGACAGCAATGATCGTTAACACGACGGGCTCGGCGGTCCTGCGCGAGGTCTATGGGCATGCCGATTGGGCCGACCGACCACCGTTGGTCGAAGCCTGCCTAGTAGGTGCCGGCAGAGCCGCATTCGTGGGGATCGAAGGATCGGGTGCCAATCCCAACGCCAGCGATCTGATGGCAGAGGCATACAACGTGATCCGGCAGGACGCCGCGCTTGCGGATATTGTCTTCAGCGCCGAGGCGGAAGCGATCCAGATCGGCCAGGGCTGCTCGACTTTTTCTTTTGCGCTTTCCGATGCGCAGCTTTCTGCGTTCACCGCGTCGATGGCGATGGTGGTCGCCGGGGCGCAACGCGAAGGACTGCCGCAAGGCGGAGAGGTCCGGCTGGGACGGCTTGGCGATGATGGCGTAAGCCAGCAATGGTCGCGCTTTGCGACGGCGCCATGGATCGTGGTCGAACGCACGGCCGCCGACCAGCCGGCAATTCGTATCCATCCCCGGGTCCACGCGGCGATCGAGGCGGACATCGCTCAGTGGCCAGGTGTCGAAACCGGCGGTGTCCTGATCGGGCGTTTCTCGCAGATCGGCAACTGCTTCCAGGTCGTCGATACGCTGCCGGCCCCGGAGGACAGCACCCGTTCTGTCGCCGAATTTGTCTTGGGTACGCGGGGCCTCAAGACATTGATCGATGCGCTCGTTCAATCGAGTCGTGGAACGCTGCAAGTGATCGGGACTTGGCACAGCCACCTGCAGCCGAGCGGTCCGTCAGGGACGGATATTGCGACAGGGGCGTTGCTGGCCACGCAACAACTGGGGCCGCTGCTCATGCTGATCCATACGTCAGGAGGTTACAGCGCACTGACGACCGAAGCAGTGGGCGGCGGTAAAACGCTGTTGATGGCGACGGCAAGGGGGAGCGAGAGCGATGGCGCTTGATGCGGTCATGAAAGAGCTCAATTTCGATCGCTATGATCGCAACGCGAGATTGCGCCCGGCGCTCTTCACGATTCTGCCGATCTTGGTGTCGGTTGCAATCTGGTATCCGAAAATCTGGAGCCTGTTCGGCGCCCTGGCTTCGCTCCTTGTCACCTGCGGCGTGACTTTTCTGTTGGCACAGCTAGCCCGGCAACTGGGGCGGCGCCTTGAACACCGCTGGACGCCGGCAATCGGCCGCGCCCACACTGCCAAGCTGCTTAGCCATTCCGATCCGACGCTGCCTGCTGCGACAAAGTCCCGGTATCATGCTTACCTTTTGAGCCACGGGATCGTGCTTCCGACCATCCAGCAGGAACGGCGTGATCCGGCAAAAGCACAGGATCAATATCTCTCAGCCATAACCTGGCTGCTTGAGCATACGCGGCAAAATGCCAACAAGTCGCTGCTGCTCGACGAGAATGTTGCATATGGATTCCGGCGCAATTTGAGGGGGCTCAAGTCGTTCGCGCTGGTCATCCTCGCGCTCGCGCTGGCTGCGAACGTCGCGCTCGTCTGGCGAGGTGGGTGGGCATCACCGATGCTCGAGACGGGTTTCATGCTGGGTGGCGGGCTGGCGCTGGTGACGTTGATCTGGATTTTCTGTATCACGAGGCCATTCGTTGAAGACGCCTCGTTGGCCTACGCGCAGCGGTTGCTGGCGCAAAGCGATGTGACCGCATCCGCAGCAGCGACGAGTAGAGCGCAAAATCGCTAGCAGGATCGGTCGGTGAACAAGGGAAAAAGCCCCAGCTACCATAAGGAAGGCCGCTTAAATGAATGGTCTCTATCTTTCGCGACATGAATTGTCGGCTATCAAGGCGATCGATACTCATGAGGTTGAAAGGCGCGTGAGTCAGGCCTTGGACGAGGGCCCCAGCGTGTTATTCGGCCTTAATCTGTCGAATGCCGGTTCGCATATAACCGACCATATGCATCGGTACGAGCAAGACTTGGCAAAATATGCTAAGGCGAAGGCATCGACCAAGCGATCAGAGACGAGAGGCCGAGCGTGGAGTTCCGGCCACGATCTGATCTACTCGATTCGTGATATGAAGCAGCGGGTCGAAGAACAAGAAAAGGAAATGCAACTTCTTCGAATCGATGATCTTATTCGCCCACCTTCGCGCTTCCAGGATCGGGTCGAGGTCCGCATCCACTATCAATGGCGGACGGCGGTCGAAGTCGATTGGGAATTCAGGGCTATCACTTTCTATCATGATGTCGACATGCGCCCCGACTACACGCAGCCGCAACCCACGCGAAAACCAAGTGCCGCAAAACTAGAGGAACAGCGGCAAGACACCCTGTACAGGCATTGGGATCATCTTCGGGTACTGGCACTGCATTCCGTTCGCGAGTTTTTCAAGGCGGGTGGAGATGGCTCAACGATACCGGAGAAATTTGAAGCCAAACCCGGTCGAACCGATCGCTACCTCAACAATTTCAGCTGTAATTTTTGGGGGGAGTCCGGTCCAATCCGAAAGTCGGAGCCGGTTCGCCTTGCAATCCTGAAAGTGGGTGGTCTTTCCGACGATTGCTCGTCAGACGGCCGATTCACACTCCAAAGCCGCGTTAAGCACGCAAAGTTTGGCGAAGGAATCGTCATCCACATCGAGGCGGACAAAATTACGGCCGACTTCGGTGAGCGAGGCCCCAAGAGGGTAATGTCCAGCTTCTTGGAGCCCCTGGGTTAATCGAAGCCATGTCGGTCAGCATTCGGCACATAACGATGGCTCTTGCTCTGGGCCTTTCTCGCGTCGGACCCAAGACTACTAAGGGCGGATCATGACGATCTTCGCGCGCCGTCGTATCCAGTCAATGCTTGATGCGCTCGCACCCGTCCTCGGACCGGAAAAAGGCCGGGACCTCCTGCGCCGACTCAACGATCCCAAACAGGTCGAGCAGGCGCTGCCCGCTGAAATGGAACTTGCCCTTCTCTGGACGATCCAGTCGCTCGGCGACCTCGAGATCGAGCCGGAATGGTGGGGTGACAGCCGGCGACCAGACGCGATCACCGACGCCTTCGTCGAAGGGCGCACCACAGCTATCGAGATCGCGGCCACAACCGACAACGCGATTTCGGGCGAAGAGGACATGGACGCGATCGCGGTTCAGGTTTCTGAGGTCGCCAGCCGCGCCAGTAAGGGTGCCGGCGACTATCTCTATTTCCGGTATCGCGAGGAGAGTGGATATATCGACGGTCGCTACATCCGCCGTCGGCTGGCGCCACGTGGCTATCGCCTTACCGACGATGAGCGCGCGGCGATCACGCGTTGGGTCGGTTCAGGTCGGTCCCGCTCGGCACGGCTGCACCTCCAAGCCAAGGGGCTCGACGTCGAGATCGAGCACACCGAGCGCAAGCAGATCCGCTACCACAACCTCTATTCGTCGATGCCGCCGGAAACGCATTCGCTCGAGGACAACCCTCTGTTCGATCTACTGGTGCGCAAAGCCAAGCAATTACGGGCGGCTGCGGCCGGTACCCTGCGTGTCCTCTTCGTCGCCGACGTCGGATCGACCTTGCTGCGGCGGGTCGGGCGCTTTGGAGAGATCGACCACACTCGCCGGTTCGTATCGGCACGCGAGATCATCTTGCACTTTCTCGCAAATCGCAGCCGCAACGTCGACGCCGTCGTTACCTTCTCGCCGTTAAAGGAACTGCAGCAGTTCAACGGTCTCGATCCGGACGGGCGCAAGCCACGACGCTGGACTGTAGCCTTCTTCGGCACCGCGCAATTGCCAGTTCCGTCGCCTGCGCTTGAAACGATAGCGGCTTTGCTGCCCGAACCCCACTATGAGGGCTATCAAGCGCGCTCGCTCTTTCGCCAAGGCGCTTTCTCCCCTTTCAGGACAGGACAATATCTTGGAATGACGGTACGATCCAATCGCGGCTCCGGCCGGTTCAGCGTCGAATTTCCGGCACGGATGCTCCTCGATTTGCTCGCCGGCAGGATGGCCGAAGAGCGCTTCCGCAAGCAGCTCGATCCGCGCGACGAAGGTCGGAACATCTTCAAGACTTGGCTGGATCTGGGTTTCACGATCAGCGCCGCGGAGTTGGCGCCTCGCAGCGTCGATGAGGATGACGATCATCTGATCCTGCATTTCACCGACGATCCTGCCGCACGGCCGTTCAGGCTGCCAGAACAGCCGGCCGAAGATACATCCGAAGGCGCCCCGGCTTCGGATCGGGATGCCAGAGATTATGAGGGGTAATCCATGATTCGGACGCTTGGCGAGATGCTGGAGACCCTTCGTCGCGCAGAGGCCAGGCGGCTCGATGAGGTGGACATCAAGCACGCACCCACAATCGGCGAGATGTACGAGAGCCTCACGCAGGACGTGCTTGATCGCGCCATTCCGCCGGGGCTCGATCTGAAGGTCGTCAGTGGCTTCGCGAGCGATGGCAACGGCGGCACGACCGGCCAGCTCGATTGCGTGCTCGTGCGCGACGAAGGCATCCCTGTTCCCTACGCGGCGGGCAAGTTCCAATGGCATGTGAAGGACGTTCTCGCGGCATTCGACGTGAAGAAGACAGTCTTCGGCGATAATCTTGGAGAAGCGTATCAGCAGCTCAAAAGCGTGTCGGAAATCACTAGCGCGTGGCTGACAAGGCAAAGGAAGAGTATGAATTCAGTCTCGGCGCATCGATGCGGGCCTACGGCATTTGCAAAAAGACCATTATAAGACGCTTTGCTGACCGCCAGCGTCCGGACGTGCGAATGACCGGTTTCGGCGTCAGGCGACGCTCTAGCGGCCGCATCGGAACGGCGTGACGTGGTCGAAAGGTGGCGGAAAGCTGCCTGTCCGCACCTCGGGAACGAAAAATCGCCGCTGAACGGCAAAGAAGGGTTGGGGTCGGGAATTTGGTCCCCTTCCTAGAATGTTGTCTTCCTGTTCATCGTGCGCGAAGGCAGATGTCGTTCACCACTTGAAGCAGTGGTCGCGATGCCAGGCTAGAAAACGCGGATGAGGCCGGTCTGCCAGTCGTCCCGGAAGCGAGGCGCGTTTGCTTCGGTTGATCACGGCATGAATGCTGTCAGGGTCGTTTGCTTGTCGTGATACCAGTATTTCCAGGTCGTCGCTCAGACTGATCAAACCGCGATCGAACATCCAATGGGCTGTGCCGGATAGGGCCAGCCCGTTGTTGATTGTATCCGGTCCATTGGCCTCCACCGGTCGGATATGCGCGGCCTGAACTTCGGCCCTACCGCCACCATTTATGAGTTTCAGGCCAGTGATCGCACATCGCTCGTCATAAGCTTTTAGCACCAATCTTCGAAACACGCGGTCTCGAACGATACGGGATGAAAAATGATCGATCCGGGTTCGCTCTTCTTCCTGAAATACGAAGGGTTCACGCACATCGCGCAGCATGGCTGGCTCGTCTTCGATCGTCTCGCGCGGCAAAATTGGTGTGGCTTCCGCCAAACCGATCGAGATGATCTGATTGAAATCGGCAGCCGAAATTTCTCTCACGGCTGACTGCGCTCGTCCGGAAATTCGCCCCGCATCGTTCAGGACACCACGTTCGACCGGTCCTTCTGCACCACTGAATGGAACCGGGTTGATAAACTCCAGATATGTGCCGGGCTCAATCAGGGCGATATACATGCCTGCGGTCGAAGGGTCTTCTATTACCTGTCGAACTCTCGCGACCGCGAAATAGCCGCGCGTTTCAGCGACTTTCTTGGGCTCGTAATAGATAACCCAGTCACCCACGCAGTTGCGCACGCGACTCAGATATTGGCTGGGGAACTGGTAACGCTCGGCCGGACTGTCATCATAAATCGAATCTGAGCGGTGAACGAAGACGCCAAATGCCATGTCGGGAGCTTATCGCGCTACCAACAAGACATGAACTCCAAACTGCATTCTACACCTCAAGGAGGTGGTGCTTCGCCCATTCCCTCGGGATACACGGCGGATACACAGAGCTGAGCTTCTCGCCCGTCTAACCTGCGATATGGCTAAAAACCGCGCTTTTTCGCGGGTTTTATGGTGGGCGATGACGGGCTCGAACCGCCGACATTCTCGGTGTAAACGAGACGCTCTACCAACTGAGCTAATCGCCCGCTCGTCGATGAGACCCGGCTTCTAGGCGAATCTGGCGCGCGGTCAAGCGCCCACCGCGCCGACGATCAACCGTCGGGTCGACGCGAACCAACGGCCCAGCGATTCGGCCGCGTGGTCGGCCAGCTGGATGAACACCCGCCGCCCATCGAGCGGATCGGCATGCCGCACCACCAGCGCCTGATCGGTCAGCGTGCGGATCCAGCGCAGCGCAGTGGTGGGCGGCACGGCCGCTGCGATGCACAGGCTCGACACCGACACCCGCTCGCCGTCCAGTCGCGCCGCCAGCAGGTCGAGCAGCATGTCCCAGGCCGGGTCGGCGAACAGCTCGCCGGGCAGGAAGTCGGCGCGCATTCGTCGCGCGCGCAACAGGTCGCGCACCTGCCCGCCGCTGATATCGCGCAGCGGCGATGGCGGCGCGTCATGCCCCATCGGCGACACTGGTGCCGGCATTCCGATATAATCGCTTGGCCGGTCGGACAATTTTCCGTCCAACGGAAAGGATGGTTTGGCAGGGCTGCGTGCGCCCGTCATCGCCTCCAGCGTTCTGGCGAGGCGCGCCACCTCCTCGCTCAACTGGCGCAGCCGCTCGGCTTCGGGCGACTGTTCATACACCACCGACGCACGCGCCTGATCATCCCGCGCCGCCACCAGCGCCGCCGCCAGGTCTGCAATGTCTGGCTCACACAGCAATTGTACCCGGCCGCTGCGGACAGTGGCATAGGCGAGATCGAGCGCCTCGACCGTCGCCACCACGATCAGCGCCACTTCGCCCATCCCCGCCAAGGACTCCAGCCGTCCCAGCAGCCGTTCGAGCGCCGCGTCGGGCGTGTCGCACATGAGCAGCACCAGGTCGCATCGCATCTGCAGGTCAAGCCGCCCCGATCCCTGCGCGACGGGAACGGCCCCCTGCAAACGATAGCCTGCCGCATCGGCGAGCGCCGTGATCGCCTGATGATTGCCCTCGTCGGCGATCAGCAACATGCCGGGCCGCGCACCCGGCAGGGATGCAGCATAATCATGGGCTGCATCCTGCGTGGTTCCGAATCCTGTTTCACTCATATGCGCCCCCGTGCTGCTTTTGTTCCCTTTATCGCAACATTGCTGCTTTGCGCGACGATCTTTTCTCCAAAATGGTGCTGCCGCGCCGCATGCTGCTGAAAAGCGCGGCCTCGCTGCGCGTCGTTGGGGCCATAGGGCGTCAGGCCGGACCCGTGGGCATTCTCCAAAACGGATATAGTTGCGCCTTCAGACCCCGGTCGCAGCGGCAAAATCGATGTAGAGCGCGCGCAGTCGCATGGCTATCGGCCCCGGCCGACCGTCACCGATCGCCTGTCCGTCGATTCGCACGACCGACTGGCAGAAGGTGGACGCGCTGGTGATGAAAGCTTCCGCCGCATTGAGCGCCTCGGCCACGGTGAAGGCGCGGCGCACGACCGCGATCCCGCTTTCCCGCGCCAATTGCGTCAGCGCCAGCGCGGTGCAGCCCGCCAGCACCGCTTCGCTGTAGGGCCGCGTGACGATAGCGCCATCAGTCAGGATGAAGGCGGTCGATGACGCTCCTTCGGTAACGAAACCATCCTCGACCAGCCATGCCTCCTGCGCGCCCGCCGCATGGGCCGCGCGCTTGGCCATTGCCTGCGCCAGCAGGCCGACGCTCTTGATGTCGCGCCGCTTCCAACGCAGGTCCGGCATGGTGGCGACCGCGATGCCATCGCGTACCGCCGGCGTGTCGAGAAACACTTTGGGCTGGACGAACATCACCAGTGTCGGCGCCAGATCCGGTGGCGACAGGAAATCGCGAGTGACATCGGCCCCCCGCGTGATCTGAAGATAGACCAATCCTTCGGTCATGCCGTTGCGTGTCACAAGTTCGCGTTGCGCCGCTTCGACGGCGGAAAGGGGCAGCGGCAGGGATATGCCGATCGCATCGACCGACCGCGCAAGGCGCGCCAGATGCGAGGCGCTGTCGACCAGCCGCCCGTTGAGGACCGCCGCCACCTCGTAAATGCCATCGGCGAACAGGAACCCCCGGTCCAGAACGGATATGCGGGCGTCGGCAAGCGGCAGGTAGCTGCCATTCAGAAAGGCGATGGACATGGGCGAAGATGTTGCCGGGATGCGCCGCGCGGTCAAGCGTGCGCTCCGATCGCCGGCGGAAACGGCTGCCGGCCTTTCCCAAGCGCAACAAGGGATATTGGCTTTTCCGTTCACTTGGATTAGTCGAGGTCGCGAAAGCGGGATCATTCCCGCTTTCATTGATCGCGCCGGTGCCCCGCAAGGGGCTTAATCGGGAATGCGGTGCGGAAGGCGCAGGCTTTTCCAAATCCGCGGCTGTCCCTGCAACTGTAAGCGGATAGCGCGATGCACATCGTCCCTTGGAAAAAGGGCTGCCACTGGGCCGGACGCTAAATCATGCGAGGCCTGGGAAGGCGTGCATCAAGCTGTGACCCGCGAGCCAGGAGACCTGCCGGCGTCTGGTCGCTCTTGCCCTGGCCCAGGGGATGGCCGCGGCACGGTGAACTCCGTCTGAGCGACGAACGAGCGGCTGGGGCCGCATCGGATACGTGCGTCGGTCGCCCATGGCGTCCGGCCGCCGCGCGTGCCGCCCGTTCGCGCGGGTTTGCCCCGGCCATGTCGCAAGACGCCGGGGGACCATTTCCATGATCAAGACCATTTTCTACAGCGGCGCGCTCGCCTCGCTGCTTTCGCCAACCTGCGCTTTTGCAGACGATACTGCCGGAACGATCGCCGAGACCGATATCCTGGTGCTGGGGACCCGCGCCGCCGATGCCGACGCGCCCTCGCAGGCGGCCAGCCGCCTTGGCCTGACCATTTTGGAGACGCCGGCTAGCGTCGAAACCCTGTCGGGCGATATCATCCGCGCCCGGGGCGACCTGTCGATCGTCGACGCAGTGACCCGGGCGACGGGGTTCAGTTCCGTCGCCAATCCAGGCAATGGTGGCACCGGCCTTGCCGTGCGCGGCTTCAGCGGGCCGGGCTCCATCATGCAGCTTTATGACGGCGTTCGCCTCTATCCGGGTGCGGGCACAGTGACATTTCCGACCGATCCCTGGACGGTGGATCGGATCGAAGTGCTGCGTGGACCGGCTTCGGTCCTTTACGGACAGGGGGCGATCGGGGGCGCCGTCAACGTCGTTTCAAAGAAGCCGAACACCGACCGCACGGAGTTTCAGGCGGAAGCTGGCTACGGTTCCCAGAACAGCTGGCGCATCGGCGCGGGCGTCGGCGGACCGGTTAACGAACTGATTGCCTATCGCTTCGACATCAGCCGTACCGGGTCGGACGGCTGGGTCGATCGAGGGGATTCAAAGGGGCTGGCTATTTCGGGGTCGGTGGAAATTCGCCCCAGTGACACGCTTACAGTCACGCTGTCGGACGATTACAGCGACCAGGAGCCGATGCGCTATTTCGGCACGCCGCTGATCGATGGGCGGCTGGATGACCGCAACAAACGCCGCAACTACAATGTCACCGACGCGCTGATGCGCTTCAAGGACAACCGCACGACGATCCGAACGGAATGGAGGCCGAGCGATTCGATTCACATCCGCAGCACGGCCTATCGCCTGACCACCCATCGCAAATGGCGCAATCTGGAAAGCTATTTCTGGAACGGAGTCTCGAAAGAGATCGACCGGTCCGACTTTTTTGGCATCGACCATGATCAGACTCAGGTCGGCAACCAGTCGGACCTGACCATCCGCAGCGCATGGGGCGGCGTGACGAACGAACTGCTGGTCGGGTTCGACGTCAACCACATCAAGTTCCGCCATTCGAACGATTTCGATTCCGATGCGCCGCCTGCGGGCTTTGCCGATCCGGTCGATCCCTTCGCTTTCGATCCGGGTCGCTATTACAACAGTTTCGGCGTGCGCCCCCAATATCGCACGCGGACCCTGCAATATTCCTTTTTCGCCGAAGACCGACTGGCGCTCAGCGAGCAGCTGTCGGTATCGGCGGGGATCAACTTCGATCGCGCCCGCGTGAAGCGTTATGTCACCAGCTATGGCGCGAGCAGCGTGCCAACCGAGGCATTGAGGCTCGACAAGCGGCTGAAAAACGTCACGTGGCGGGTGGGCGCGGTCTACCAGCCAACCCCCGCACTTTCGATCTACAGCCAATATGCGACCGCCGTCGATCCGCTGGGATCGCTGATCACTTTCTCGGTCGCGCAGGCCGCCTTCAAGAACACGACGGGCGATCAGATCGAGGCGGGGGTAAAGGCAAGCTTTCTCGACGGGCGCGGGCTGGCGACCTTCGCTGCCTATCGGATCGTCAAGAAGAACCTTCTCGCCACCGTGCCGGGCAGCGCTCCGCCGAGGCAAGATCAGGTGGGACAGCGCTCGGCCAAGGGACTGGAGGCGTCGCTGACGCTGGATCTGCCCTCAGGCTTCGGAATCGATGCCAACGGCACGATACTCGACGCCCAGTTCGACGAGTTCGAAACCGGCGGCACATCGTTGAAAGGCAAGACGCCACCCAATGTGCCCGAGACGACCGCCAATCTGTGGTTGCGCTATGCCATCGCTCCCCAGCTTCAGACCCGCCTGGGCCTGCGCTATGTCGGCCGGACATTCTCCAACAACGCCAACCGGTTCCGCGTGCCGGGCTATGCCGTGATCGATGGCGGCATTTCGTGGGCGGTGACGAACAATATCGCGGCTAACCTGCGAGTCTATAATCTGTTCGACAAGGATTATGCGACGACCACTTACAATGATGAACAATGGCTGCTCGGACGGCCGCGTTCGATCGATATGTCGATCAGCGCGCGCTTCTGACCATGCATGGCGTCACGAAACCCGTCGCCGCACCAAGGCTGCACAGGCCGGGCAGGCTGATGAAGGCCTTGCTCGTCCTGCACAGATGGACGGGCGTCATCGTCGGCGCGGTGATGACGCTGTGGTGCGTCACGGGTTTCGTGATGCTCTATGTCGACTATCCCCGGTTGCAGCCGGGTCAGCAACTGCGCGGCCTTTCGCCCCTGCATCTTCCGGCCGGGGCCAGACTGACCGACATCCCCCTGCCGTATGACCTTGCGCTGGCATCCGCTCGCGTCGAAATGGTTGCCGGCAAGGCCGTGCTGCGGGTGATGCCCGATGAGGGCGGCGCGCGCGTGATCGGGCAGATGCGTGCGTCGCCGCAAAGCTATGATTTGACGTCCGCCACGCCGCTGATGCCGCTGGCCCGCGACGATCTGCGCAAGGTCGGAACGGCGTTCGGGCGCAATGTCGGAATCGATGGAGGCGTCAGCGCGATCACGCCGATTTCGGCCGATCAGTGGACCGTGCAGGCCCACCGCGCCAACCGCCCGCTCTACCGCGTCGACTATGCCGACGCTCTGGGATCGACGGCCTATATCGCCGGTGGGACCGGTGAGGTCGTCCAGAAAACCACCCGGTTCGAGCGTTTCTGGGGCTGGATGGGTTCGGTGCCTCACTGGCTGTACCCTACTGTCCTTCGCCAGAATCCCGCCGCATGGAGCCAGGTGGTGATCTGGACATC
Source organism: Sphingobium anseongense (assembly GCF_037725245.1). NCBI lineage: Bacteria > Pseudomonadati > Pseudomonadota > Alphaproteobacteria > Sphingomonadales > Sphingobiaceae > Sphingobium > Sphingobium anseongense. The sequence goes on from NZ_JBBJUL010000014.1 coordinate 20,348, forward strand.
GCTGGTCGGCTGCTTCCTGACCGCGACCGGAATCTGGATCGGTATCAGCCGGCTGCGAAGGGGCAGGGACGGCAGGATCGGTTCGCCCTATCGCGGCCTGTGGTGGTGGCACCATATGACCGGGCTTGTCTTTGGATTACTCGCGCTCAGCTGGGTCGCGAGCGGCCTGCTATCGATGAATCCCTGGGGCGTGTTCGACAGCAATGCCGGGCCGGTCGAGCGCCGCCGCCTTGCAGGGCCGATGCGCTGGTCGGACATGCGGTCCGCACTGGGCCATATGACATCGCTTCCCGCCGACACGGTCCGGGTCGAAAGCGCGCCGATCGGCGGCAAGATGGCCCTGATCGCCATCGCCGCCGATGGCAACATGGTCCGCCTGGACGGCGCGGGCAATCGCGCGCCGCTGACGAAGGCGGACGTCGCGGCCGCATTGCAGCATGGCCCCCGCGTTGCATCGCTCGACCTGCTGTCCGAAGGCGATCACTATTATTACGCCCACAAGCAGCCGGTCAGATTGCCGGTGTGGCGCGCTATCCTGGCCGATGGCGAGGCGTCCCGACTCTATATCGACGCGCGAACCGGCACCCTGCTCCGCGCGATCGATGGCGCCGGGCGAACCGAACGCTGGTTGTGGAATGCGCCGCACAGTTTCGACCTGCCCGTCTTGCGTACGCGGCCCTGGCGCGATCTCGCGCTCCTTCCCTTGCTCCTGGCCGTTACGGCGATCTGCGCCACCGGCACCTGGATGGGTGCGCGCAGGCTCGGCCGCGATGTGCGGCGGCTCAGGCGCCGACTGTCCCGTCAACGCATCCCCTCTCACCTGCGGAGCCTGTCATGAACGCGACCCCCGTCACTGCCCGTACAGATTTGCGCACCCGCATCGGCTGGCTGTTCGGCCTGCTCATCGCGGCCAATGTCGGTGCCTGGGCATGGGCATTTTCGCTGTTCCATGGTCAGCCGCTGATGCTGGGAACGGCGTTGCTCGCCTGGGGGCTGGGACTGCGCCATGCGGTGGATGCCGATCATATCGCGGCCATCGACAATGTGACCCGAAAGCTGATGCAGGACGGTCAGCGACCCATCACCGTGGGTTTCTGGTTCGCGATCGGCCATTCGGCGATCGTGGCGGTCGCCGCCGTCGCGATCGCCCTTATGACCAGCGCACTGTCGCAATTTGAATCCTTCGGCGAGGTCGGCGGCGCCGTGGCGACGGGAGTGTCGGCGCTCTTCCTGTTCACCATCGCGGCCATGAACCTCTTCATCCTCCATTCCGTCTGGAACACCTTCGCGCATGTCCGGGCCGGTGGCGCGTATGTCGAGGAAGATCTGGACATGCTGCTGAGCAATCGCGGGCTGCTCGCGCGACTGTTCCGTCCGGTCTTCAAGCTGATCCGGCGGAGCTGGCACATGGCGCCGCTGGGCTTCCTGTTCGGCCTCGGCTTCGACACCGCCACCGAAGTCGCCATCCTGGGCCTTTCGGCCAACCAGGCCGCAAATGGCCTGTCGATCGGGACGATCCTTGTGTTTCCGGCGCTGTTCGCGGTCGGCATGGCGCTGATCGATACGGTCGACGGCGTGGTGATGCTGGGCGCTTATGAATGGGCCTTCGTCAAGCCGATCCGCAAGCTCTACTACAATATCACCATCACCCTGATCTCGGCCATCGTCGCGATCGTCATTGGGGGCATCGAAGCTCTGGCCCTGATCGGCGACAAGCTCGGTCTGACGGGGTGGCCATGGAGCCTGGCCGCGAAGCTGGGAGAGAATTTCAACAGCCTGGGCTTTGCCATCATCGGTCTTTTCATCCTCTGCTGGCTCGTCAGTTTCGCGATCTACCGCTGGAAGCGTTTTGACGAGATCGAAGTCTCGGTCGCCGCCTGATCGGCCTCGGTCGACCGCCGGTGCCATCCCTGCGCCACGACGGAGCGAAAACAATGTTTGGCGCAACTTTCATTTTCGGTTAGGGCGATCATCGAAAGGCTGGCTGATACCGCCTTTCGATGATCGCGCCGGTGCCCCGCAAGGGGCTTAATCGGGAATGCGGTGCGGAAGGCGCAGGCTTTTCCAAATCCGCGGCTGTCCCTGCAACTGTAAGCGGATAGCGCGATGCACATCGTCCCCTTGAATCAGGGGGACTGCCACTGGACGGCGCCTATGCGCCAGGTCTGGGAAGGCGTGCATCAAGCTGTGACCCGCGAGCCAGGAGACCTGCCGGCGCACCGGTCGCTCTTGCCTTGATCCAGGGAATGGTCACGGCACGGTAACTCTCCGTCTGAGCGACGAAGCCGTGCGGCTGGGGCTGCACGGCGCGCGGCCACGGACGCATTGTCGCGCCCGCCCGTCGTCGCGCGCCGGCCGGATCTCTCCGGCAAGCCCCGCCTCGTCTCGCTCTGGCGCGCAGGGAGTATATATGTCCGACCTTTCAAAGGTTCCGGTCACTATCGTCACGGGCTTTCTGGGCGCGGGCAAGACGACGCTTATCAGCCATCTGATCCGCAATTCCGGGGGCAGGCGGCTGGCGGTCGTGGTCAACGAATTCGGTACGCTGGGTATCGATGGCGATATCCTCCAGTCCTGTGCCATTCCCGATTGTCCGGCAGATAATATCGTCGAACTGGCCAATGGCTGCATCTGCTGCACGGTAGCGGACGATTTCATTCCCACGGTCGAAAAGCTGCTCGCGCTCGATCCGCGACCCGATCACATCCTGATCGAGACATCGGGGCTGGCGTTGCCCAAGCCGTTGCTCAAGGCGTTCGACTGGCCCGCGATCCGCAGCCGGATCACGGTGGACGGTGTATTGGCGCTGGCCGATGCGGAGGCGGTGGCGGCCGGCCGCTTTGCGCCCGATATCGCCGCGCTCGACGCGCAGCGAGCCGCCGATCCGGGCATCGACCATGAAACGCCCTTGTCCGAGGTGTTCGAGGACCAGCTCGCCTGCGCCGACATGGTGCTGCTGACCAAGGTCGATCTCGCCGGACCCGAAGGCGTCGCCGCCGCTCGCACCGTCATCTCGGCGGAATCGCCCCGGCCCGTTCCGGTGATCGAACTGACCGAAGGCGTGATCGATCCGCATCTGATCCTGGGCCTCGCCGCCGCCGCCGAGGACGATATCGCCGCGCGCCCGTCGCACCATGATGGCGACGACGATCATGAGCATGACGATTTCGACAGCATCGTCGTCGAGTGGGGCGAGATCGCCGATCCGGCCGCGCTCGCCGCGCGAATCGAAACGCTGGCGCGCGATCACCATATCCTGCGGGTGAAAGGCTATGCCGCCGTCGCGGGCAAGCCGATGAGGCTGCTGGTGCAGGCGGTCGGCGCACGGGTGCGGCACCAATATGACCGTCCCTGGCGGGCCGATGAAGTGCGGCGCACGACGATGGTAGTGATCGCCGAACATGACCATATCGACGCCGACGCCATTCGCGCGATGCTGGTGGGATAGACCGGCGCGATGCACGTCATCTTCCGCGAAACCCACGGGATGGAGGAAACCGCCGTCCCGCAGGATCTGGGGCAGGCGCCTGCGGATCTGGTGGTCCTGTCCTTTTCGGACAGCGACCTTGGCGCGTTCGCGGCGGCATGGCGGAGCGCGCATGCAGCCGATAAGGACGTGCCTTCGCTGCGTCTCGCCAATCTTTCGGCGCTGACACATCCCTTGTCGGTCGACACTTATATCGATCGCACCCTGTCGGGTGCAAAGGCGATACTGATCCGGCTGATCGGCGGCAGGGCCTATTGGAGCTACGGCCTGCAACAGGTGGAGGCGCTCGCCCGCCAGCACCGGATCGCGCTGGCCGTCCTGCCCGCAGACGGGCGGTCCGACGCGCGACTTGACGCGGCATCGACCTTGCCGGCCCCGGTCCTGAGAGAACTGGCGCAGCTATGCGATATCGGCGGTGAGCGAGCGGCTCGCGCAGCTCTTGTCGCTCTGGCGCGGGCGGCGCTGCTGCTCGACACGCCGGTGCCAGCCAGCGAACCCTTGCCGGAAGCTGGCTACTGGCACCCCGATCATGGCGTGATTTCCCCGGACGCCTTCGCGCGCGACGCCGACCGACCGCTCGTGCTGCTGATATTCTATCGTTCGTACCTGGCCGCCGCAGACCTCGATCCCTTCATTGCCCTGCACGGCGCGTTCGAACGGTGGGGATATGAGATGCTCTCGATTTTCGTGTCGTCGCTCAAAGCGCCGGCGGTGCGGAGCCTGGTCGACCACTGGGTCCGCCGTCTGGCCCCGATTGCCATCGTCAACGCCACAGCCTTTTCAGCGCGCGGCGAGGGGAATGATACGCCGCTCGATGGCGCGGGCGTTCCCGTTTTTCAACTGGCGCTTGCAACATCGGGCCGCGCGGCCTGGGCCGGCGCAACGCGGGGGCTGTCGCCCGCCGACCTTGCGATGCATGTCGTATTGCCCGAACTGGACGGCCGGGTCTTCGCCGGGGTCGCCAGTTTCAAGGAGGCTGGGGAACGCGATCAAGCGCTGGAATTTTCCCGCAGCGTCCATCGCGCCGACCCTCACCGGATCGAGGCGATCGCAGCGCGCGTGGACGGATGGATCAGCCTCGCGCGAAAGCCTGTTGCGGAACGGCGCATCGCCTTCATCCTCTCCACCTATCCCGGCAAGGCCTATCAGATGGCGCATGCCGTGGGCCTAGACACCTTTGCCTCCACCGGGGCGATGCTGACGGATCTTGCCCAGGCGGGATATGCGATGGCCGCGCGCGCGGATTTGCCTGCGGCGCTCGGTCGAGACTTTATGCGCTGGCCGCTCGCCGACTATCGCAGGGCGCTGGGGACCTTGCCCGAAGGCTTGCGTGCCGATCTGGCCGCGGCCTGGGGCGAGCCGGACGGCGATCCGGCGGTAGAGGGCGATGCATTCCGCTTCCCCGCGCTTACGGCTGGGAATGCGCTGATCGCGTTGCAGCCCGAACGCGGTGACGGGACCAGCCGCGCCGACGATTATCACGATCTCTTGCGCTGTCCGCGCCATGCCTATGTCGCTTTCTATCTATGGCTGCGCGACCAGGGCATCGACGCATTGGTCCATGTCGGCGCGCACGGCACGCTGGAATGGCTGCCCGGCAAGGCAGTTGCCTTGTCCGACGCGTGCTGGCCCGAAGCGCTGGTGGGTGCCCTGCCGGTCATCTATCCCTTCATCGTCAACGATCCGGGCGAGGCGGCCCAGGCCAAGCGGCGCATCGGCGCGGTCACCATCGGCCATGTCCCTCCACCGTTGACGCAGACCGGCGCGGGCGCAGGTCTCGCTCGCATCGAGGCGCTGCTGGACGAATTTTCGAGTGCCGATGGGCTGGATCCGGCCCGCCGCGACCGGCTGCAACAGTCCATTCGCCAGGAAGCGGGCGCGCTGAGCCTGGAAGCCGAACTGGGCCTGGATGGCGCGACCACATTGGTCGAGGCGATCACGCGCATCGACCGCTTCGTATGCGACGTGAAGGCCAGCCAGTTCGGCGATGGACTGCATGTCTTTGGCCGGGGGGAGCATGGCGCGGGGGAGCGGGCCGGACTGCTCGCGGCGCTCGATGGGAAGCGTGTCGCACCTGGTCCTTCCGGGTCGCCTTATCGTGGGCGCAGCGACGTGCTGCCGACGGGACGCAACCTCTACGCCATCGATCCGCGCGCGGTGCCGAGCCGCGCCGCCCATGCGCAGGGCGTTTGCCTGGCGGAAGAATTGGTCCGGCGACATTTGCAGGATCATGGCGACTATCCCCGCGGCCTGATGGTCGACCTGTGGGGGTCGGCAACGATGCGTACGGCGGGCGAGGAGTTCGCCATGGCGATGCACCTGCTGGGTGCCAAGCCGCTATGGGACATGGAGACAGAGCGCGTCACGGGTATAGAGATCATTCCGCTCGCCCTGCTCGATCGACCGCGTATCGACGTGACCCTGCGCGTATCGGGACTGTTCCGCGATGCCTTTCCGGCATTGCCGGCGCTGTTCGGCCAGACGGTGCGGGCGCTTTGCGCGCGGGATGAAGCGGCGGACTGGAACCCCTTTGCCGGCAAGCCCGCTGCCCCTCGCGTCTATGGGCCGCGTCCAGGACGCTATGGCCTGCGCCTTGGCGACGCAACCGAAGTCTATACCGACGACGCCCGGAAGGCCGCGGGCGAAGCGTGGCTGGCGGCGTCCGACCACGCGCTCGACGGAAGCGGAGACGCGGGCGGAGGCATGGCCGACCCGCAAGGATTACGGCGGCGTGTGGAGCGGGCCGACGCCTTTGTCCATCTTCAGGACCTGCCCGAAACCGACCTGCTCCTCGCCGCCGACTATGCCACGCATGAGGCGGGCTTTGCCGCCGCCAAGGCGCTGGCCGGCGGTTCGATGGCGCTCTATCATCTCGACAATCGCGATCCGGTCCGGCCGGTCGCGCGCACCCTTGCCGAAGAGATCGCCCGCACCGTGCGCGCCCGCGCGGCGCATCCCGGCTGGATTGCCGGCATGATGCGCCACGGGTTTCGCGGAGCTGCCGAAATCGCGGCGACGCTCGACCATATGGGCCTGTTCGCGCATCTGTCGGGCAGCGTCCCTGCGCATCTGTTCGATCTGTATCACGATGCCACGCTGGGCGATGCAGATGTCCGCGCGTTCCTGAAACGCGAAAACCCCGGCGCGCTGGCAGCGATGGAAAGCCGCTTCGCCGCGCTGCACGCCGCCGGACTGTGGCAGACACGACGCAATTCCATCCTGGCCCGCCTGCCGATCGGGACAGGCGCATGAACGGCTTTGTCGTGAAGGGCTGGTGCCCTGATGCCTGGCGACCGATGCAGGCGGGCGATGGCCTCCTGGTCCGGGTGAAGCCACCGCTTGGGCGGCTGTCACGCGCGCAAGTGGCGGGTCTGTGCCAGGCGGCGGAGACACACGGCAATGGTTTGATCGACATGACCCGCCGCGCCAATATTCAACTTCGCGGCGTGCGTGAAAGCGACTGGCGGGCATTGCTGGACCGGCTGCTGGCGCTGGATTTGTTGGCCTCAGATCCCGCAAGCGAGAAACGGCGCAATATTCTGGTCGCGCCGGACTGGCGGGCCGGCGACGACAACCACCGCATCGCCTGTGAATTGCTGGACCGACTGGATGAACTGCCCGATCTGCCGGGCAAGGTGGGTTTTATCATCGATGCCGGGCAAACATGCGCGCTGCGCGGCGAGGGCGGCGACTTCCGCATCGAGCGCGGTCAGAATGGCGGCCTGATCCTGCGAGCCGATGGCCGCCCCGGCGGCGTCGCCGTCACCGCAGGCGGGGAAGTAGACGCGTTGATCGCGCTTGCGTGCTGGTTCCACGCGAGCGGGGGAGCCGGTGCAGGGCGCATGGCCCGGCACGTCATCGCCCTGCCCGCCTGGGCCGATGGCGATCGTGCGCCCGCGCCGCCTGGCTCGCGGATCGCGCCGGGTGCGCAGGATCTGGGTATGGCCTATGGCCTGCCGTTCGGCCAGGTCGCGGCGCGAACGCTGGCCGAGGCCATCGAAAGCCTGCCGATCACCGCGATGCGGATCACGCCATGGCGCGTGCTGCTTTTCGAAGGTGCGCCGGCCGCGCATCGGCACGGCCTGATCGACACGCCAGCCGATCCGCTGCTGCGGGCGGACGCCTGCCCTGGCGCGCCCTATTGTCCGCAGGCCTCGGTCGAAACCCGCAAACTCGCCCGCCGCCTTGCCCCGCACGTCGAGGGACGACTGCACGTCTCCGGTTGCGCCAAGGGCTGTGCCAGTCCGCGCCCCGCTGATGTGACGCTGACCGGCCGGGATGGCCTGTACGACCTTTGCCTGCACGCGCCCGCTGGCGGACCGCCCGTCCGGTCCGCCCTCGATGCGGCACAGATTCTTGCCCATTTCGGAGCCGCCTGATGCCCCATCTCTATGAAACCGACGGTTCGGCAATCTACCGCCAGTCCTTCGCCACGATCCGCGCCGAGGCGGACCTCGCGCGCTTTTGCGCCGACGAAGAGCCTGTGGCGGTGCGCATGATCCATGCCGCGGGGATGGTGGAACTGGCGGCGCATATCCGTTTTTCGGCCGGGTTTGCGGTGGCGGCGCGCGCGGCGCTGGCGGCAGGCGCGCCGATCCTGTGCGATGCCCGGATGGTGTCGGAAGGCATCACCCGCGCGCGATTGCCTGCCGGCAATGCCATCATCTGCACTTTGGGCGACGTTCGCGTGCCGGACATGGCACGAACGATGGGCAACACCCGTTCCGCCGCCGCGCTGGAATTGTGGCGACCGCACCTGGCCGGAGCCGTTGTCGCCATCGGCAATGCGCCGACCGCGCTGTTCCATCTGCTCAACATGCTGGAGGATACCGACTGCCCCCGCCCCGCCGCGATCATCGGCTGTCCGGTGGGGTTCGTGGGCGCGGTCGAATCCAAGGCCGCATTGTGGGCCGCGCCGCCGGTGCCCTGCTGCATCGTCGAAGGGCGCCTGGGCGGCAGCGCGATCGCGGTCGCGGCGGTCAACGCGCTGGCGAGCCGCACCGAATGAGCATGGCCTCCCCGTACGGAACCATCCATGGCGTCGGGCTCGGCCCCGGTGCGCCGGACCTTTTGAGCGTGCGCGCCGACCGACTGGTGCGCGAGGCGCGGCACGTCGCCTATTTCCGTAAGGCTGGGCGACCGGGGCAGGCACGCCGCATCGCCGATGGCATGTTGCGCGCCGACGTGGTCGAAATCGCGATGGAATATCCGGTAACGACCGAAATTCCACTGACTGACCCGCGCTACAATATGTGCCTGTCGGCCTTTTACGCGCAATGTACGGAGCGTTTGGCCGCGCTGGCGCGTGCTGGCGAGGACGTCGTCGTCCTGTGCGAGGGCGACCCGTTCTTCTATGGCTCGTTCATGCATCTCCATAGCCGGTTGACGGGCACGGTGCCGGTCGCGGTGGTGCCCGGCATCACCGGCATGGCCGGGGCATGGAACGCGACCGGCGTACCGATCACCTGGGGCGACGATGTGCTGACGGTGGCGATGGCGACGCTGCCCGAAGAGGAGCTGGTCCGGCGCATCCGCGACACCGATGCGCTGGTGGTGATGAAGATCGGGCGCAACCTGCCCAAGCTGCGCCGCGCTGTCGCGGCGGCGGGACGCGAAGAAGCGGCATGGCTGGTCGAACATGCGGCCATGCCGGATCAGCGCGTCACGCGTCTCATCGACGCGACGAGCGTGACGCCATATTTCTCGATTCTGCTGATCCACGGTGAGGGACGCCGACCATGAGCGAGGGATGGATCGCCATCGCCGGTCTGGGTCCGGGCGACGAGGCGCTGGTGACGCCGCAAGTCGTCGCCGCGCTGGCGCAGGCGAGCGACGTCGTGGGATATATACCCTATGTCGCTCGCATCGCCCCGCGCGAAGGATTGACCTTCCATCCATCGGACAACCGGGTGGAACTGGACCGCGCGGCACAGGCGCTGACAATGGCGGCGCAGGGACGGCGCGTGGTCGTGGTATCGTCGGGCGATCCCGGCGTGTTCGCGATGGCCGCCGCGCTGTTCGAGGCGCTGGAGGCCGGCCCGGCGCACTGGCGCGATCTCGACATTCAGGTGCTGCCCGGCATCACCGCGATGCTGGCCGCCAGCGCGCGGGCGGGCGCGCCGCTGGGCCATGATTTCTGCGCCATCAACCTGTCGGACAATCTCAAGCCCTGGCCCCTGATCGAAAAGCGGCTGCAGCTGGCGATGGAGGCGGATTTCGCCATGGCCTTCTACAATCCCCGGTCGAAGGCGAGACCGGAAGGCTTTGCCAGGGTGCTCGACCTGCTGCGCGCGGGCTGTGGCGACGATCGCCCGATCCTGTTCGCCCGCGCGGTGTCGACGCCGAACGAAGACTTGCGGATGGTGCCCTTGCGCGAGGCGCGCGCCGACATGGCCGACATGCGCACGATGGTGATCGTCGGATCCAGCCTGACGCGGATCATCGACCGGCCGGCCGGGCCGATACTCTACACGCCGCGATCGGCATCATGAGCGAGCCAGACGAGCACCTCTTCGGGGCGATAGACCTCTATCCGGTCGGCGGCAGGGGGGCGGTCTATCATCAACACCGGCAAGCCCAACTGACGCGCAGCGACCAACTTTGCGTCAGCGCCCGTGCCTCCCGCATTCTTGGCGATGACCAGATCGATGCCGTGCGCCTGCATCAGCTGTGCGTCGCCCCCGGCGGTAAAGGGTCCGCGATCGACGATCAGGCTGTGGCGGGGCAAAGCGGGGCGGCTATCGGGCGGATCTACGAAACGCAGCAGATAATGATGCTGCGGCTGCGCGGCGAAGGCGTCGACATGCATCCGGCCGAGCGCCAGCATCACCCGGCGCGCGGGGCCGGCCAGCGCCCCCACTGCCGCCGCGATGTTGGGGACATTGTTCCAGCGATCGCCGGTGGCGGGCCGCCATGGCGGGCGGGTCAGCGCGATATGCGGCACGGCAGCCAGTCGCGCCGCCGCGATCGCATGGGCGCTCATCTGCGCGGCGAAGGGATGGGTCGCATCCACCAGATGGGTGATGCGATGATCGCGCAGATAATCCGCCAGTCCGGCGACCCCGCCGAAGCCGCCGACACGCACCGGCACCGGTTGGGCGCGGGGATTGCCCGTGCGGCCCGCATAGCTGAGCGTCGCCGAAATGCCCCGTGCCGCGAGCAGGCGGGCGAGCGCGCTCGCTTCGGTGGTGCCGCCCAGCAGAAGGATGTTCGGCATGGCTGAGGCGGTGTCCAAACCATGGTTGACGATCATCGGCATCGGCGAGGACGGACCCGATGGCCTGTCCGCCGCGAGCCGGGCGGCGCTGGATCAGGCAGAGCTGGTCATCGGATCGGCCCGGCACCTGTCGCTGTTGCCCTCGTTTAGCTGTCGCACGATCGTCTGGCCAGTGCCCTTTGCCGACGGGATGGCGCGGTTGCGGGCGCATCGCGGCCAGCGCGTCGTGATGCTGGCGTCGGGCGATCCTTTCTGGTTCGGCGCGGGGACCAGCGTGACACGCCTGCTAGATCGCGCCGAATGGGTGGCGCATCCCGCGCCTTCGACCTTCGCGCTCGCCGCCGCGCGGCTGGGCTGGCCGCTGGACGACACTGCCTGCCTTGGCCTGCACGCCGCGCCGGTCGAACGGCTGCGCCCGCATCTCGCGCCGGGTCGCCGGGTGCTGGCGCTGGTGCGCGACGGCGCGGCGGTGGCTGCGATCGCCTGTTATCTGACAGGGATCGGGTTCGGGCGCTCGACGCTGCATGTGATGGAGGCGCTGGGCGGGCCGCGCGAGCGGGTTCGCCACGCGAGCGCCGACGCGATGGCCATGACCGACGTGGCGCATCCGGTCGCGGTCGGGATCGATTGCGCCGGAACGGGGCCATCCCTGCCTGTGGCCAGCGGGCTTGCCGACGACTGGTTCGCGTCGGACGGCCAGATCACCAAGCGGCCCATACGCGCGATCACCCTGTCGGCGCTGGCCCCCCGCGCGGGCGAGTTGTTGTGGGATATCGGCGCGGGATCGGGGTCGATCGCGATCGAATGGCTGCTGGCGCACCCCGCCAACCGCGCCATGGCGATCGAGGCGGACCCGGGGCGGGCCGATCGTGCGCGCGCCAATGCCGTTGCGCTGGGAGTGGGCCGGCTGGACATATTGACCGGTGTCGCGCCCGAAATCCTGCCCCCGGCCGCACCCGATGCCGTGTTCATCGGCGGCGGACTGTCCGATGCCCTGCTGGACGCGCTGTGGACGCGGCTGCCACAAGGAACGCGGCTGGTCGCCAATGCGGTGACGCTGGAATCCGAAGCGTTGCTCGCCTTGTGGCACGGCCGGAGGGGGGGCAGCCTGCTGCGCATCGAACTGGCCGATGCCGCGCCGCTCGGCCATCGCCACGGCTGGCGCGCGCGCTATCCGGTGGTGCAATGGAGCGTGACGCTATGATCGTTGCGGGGTTCGGCTTTCGCGCCGGCGCTGGGCCGGCTTCGCTGCGCGCGGCGTTCGCGCTGGCGCAGCAGGGACGACCGGCGGTCACGCATCTCGCGACGGCGCAGGACAAGAGGGCGGCGCTGGTCCCGCTGGCGCGGGCGCTGGGCCTGCCCCTGACGGGTATCGCGCCCGATGCGCTTGCCGCAATGCCTACTTCAACCCGCTCCGCCGCCAGCCTGCACGCGCGGGCCACCGGCAGCGTCGCGGAGGCTGCGGCGCTCGCGGCCGCCGGCGAAGGCGCGCAACTGCTCACGTCGCGCCATATCTCCCCCGATCGCATGGCGACCTGCGCCATCGCCCAAGGAAGCCTGACATGACCGTCCATTTCATTGGCGCCGGCCCCGGCGCGCCCGACCTTTTGACCCTGCGCGGGCGCGACCTGATCGCCGCCAGTCAGGTGTGCCTCTATGCCGGATCGCTGATCCCGACGGCCATTCTCGCCCACTGCCCGCCGGGCGCACGGATCGTCAACACAGCACCGATGGAACTGGATGACATCATTGCGGAAATCGCCGCCGCCCATGCCACGGGCCAGGACGTGGCGCGGCTGCACTCCGGCGACCTGTCGGTCTGGTCGGCGATGGGCGAACAGCTCCGCCAGCTGCGGGCGATGGCCATTCCCTTCACCGTCACGCCGGGCGTTCCCGCGTTCGCCGCCGCCGCAGCAGCGCTGGAAGCGGAACTGACCCTGCCCGAACTGGCCCAGTCCCTCGTACTGACTCGTACGCCGGGTCGGGCGAGCAGCATGCCGCCCGCCGAAAGCCTGACCAACTTCGCGGTCACCGGCGCGACACTCGCCATTCACCTATCGATCCATAATCTGGCGCAGGTGGTGGCGGACCTGGCCCCCGCTTATGGCGCGGACTGTCCCGTCGCGGTGGTGTGGCGCGCGAGCTGGCCCGAACAGCGGATCGTCCGCGCCACGCTCGGCACCATCGCGGACGCGGTGGCGGGCAGCATGGAGCGCACCGCCCTGATCCTCGTCGGCCGGGTGCTGGGCGCGCGGGATTTCGCGCAAAGCAGCCTCTACGCTCCCGGTTATGATCGTCGTTTCCGCCCGCAGGATGCCGCGTCTCCCTTTGCCGGAGCGTCGCAATGAGCATCCCCGGCCTGATGATTGCCGCTCCCGCGTCGGGGACGGGCAAGACCACGGTGATGCTGGGCCTGCTCCGCGCGTTGCGCGAAGACGGGCTAACTGTGCAACCGTTCAAGAGCGGCCCCGATTATATCGACCCCGCCTTTCATCGCGCCGCCTGCGGCCGGGCGTCATTCAATCTCGACAGCTGGGCAATGGAGCGTGATCTGGTCGACGCTATCGCCGCCGAAGCGACGGGCGCGGACATGGTGCTCGTCGAAGGATCGATGGGGCTTTTCGATGGCGTCGCCAGCCGGGGCGCAAGCGGCCATGGCGCCAGCGCCGAAATAGCGCGGCGGATGGGATGGCCGGTCATCTTGGTGGTCGACGTGTCAGGTCAGGCGCAATCCGCAGCCGCGACCGCGCTGGGGTTCAAAAGCCTTGACCCCGCGCTGCCCTTCGCCGGGGTGATTCTCAACCGCGTGGCCAGTCCGCGCCATGAACGGCTGGTGCGGCGGGGTATGGAGCAGGCGGGTATCACCGTGCTGGGCGCATTGCCAAGGCGCGGCGACCTGACGCTGCCCGAACGGCATCTCGGGCTGGTGCAGGCCGTGGAGCATCCCGACCTTGACCGCGCCATCGCCGATTATGCCGCCTTCCTGCGCGCCCATGCCGATCTGGCCGCGATCCGGGATGCGGCGCGGGCCGCTCATGCGCCTTCGGGCGGGATGCGCTTGCCTGTTCCCCCGGCGCAGCGGATCGCCATCGCCCGCGACGCCGCCTTTTCCTTTGTCTACCCCCATCTGCTGGAAGGCTGGCGGCGGGCGGGGGCGGACATCCTGCCCTTCTCGCCGCTGGCCGACGAAGCGCCCGCGCCTCAGGCCGATCTGGTGTGGCTGCCGGGCGGTTATCCCGAACTTCATGCCGGGACGATCGCTGCCGCCGGGACCTTCATGGCGGGCCTGCGCGATCACGCGCGGACACGGCCGGTGCATGGCGAATGCGGCGGCTATATGGTGCTGGGCGAGGCGTTGATCGACAAGGGCGGAGAGCGGCATGCGATGGCGGGCCTGCTCGGCATCGTTACCAGCCATGCGCAGCGCCGGATGCATCTTGGCTATCGTCATGCGGAACTGCTCGCACCCGTGGCCGGATTCGCCACGGGCACGCGATTGCGCGGCCATGAATTTCATTATTCGACCATTGTCGCGCAGCCGGATGCGCCGCTCGCGCAGGTGACCGATGCCGATGGTGCGGCGGTTCCCGAAACCGGGTCGCATCGCGGGCCGGTGACCGGCACCTATTTCCACATGATCGCGCCCGTCGCATGATCGACCTTCACCTGATCGGCATCGGCACGGGCAATGTCGATCATCTGACGGCGCAGGCGGTGGCGGCGATGAACGCCGCCGACCTCATCCTGCTGCCGCGCAAGGGCAGCGCCAAATCGGACCTGATCGACCTGCGCCGGGAGATATGCGCGCGGGTGCTGACCGCGCCGGTACGGGTGGTCGAATTCGACCTGCCGGTGCGCGGGGATGATGGCGGATATCTGGACGCGGTGCATAGCTGGCATGATGCCATCGCCGAAGCGTGGCGCGCGCAGATTGCGGCGCACCTGCCCAATGGCGGGCGGCTCGCCCTGCTCGTCTGGGGTGATCCCTCGCTCTACGACAGCAGCCTGCGGATCGCGCGGCGGTTGCGCGGGGCGGGGCCGGAACTCGCCGTCACGCTGGTGCCGGGCATCACCAGTATCCAGGCGCTGACCGCCGCCCACGCGATACCGCTCAACCCGCTGGCCGGGCCGGTGACGATCACCACCGGGCGGATGCTGCGCGCGCATGGCTGGCCGCAGGGCGCGGACAGCATTGTCGTCATGCTCGATGGCGGCTGCGCGTTCGAGGTGCTGGAGCCGGACGGCGTGACCATCTGGTGGGGCGCCTATCTCGCCATGGCGCACGAGGCGCTGGAACAGGGGCCGCTGGCCGTGGCGGGCCCGCGTATCGCCCTTCGCCGCGCCGAACTGCGCGCCCGTCATGGCTGGATCATGGACATCTACCTCATGCGCAAGGAGAGACGCAATGGACGCTGACAGCAATGTGCAGGCGGAACCGGGCGATGCCCGTCACGCCGAAAAGATGCGCAAGAAGCAGGCGGCGCAGGCCAGGATCATGGCCAACAAGACCCGCGAGCAGGGGCTGCTGATCGTCCACACCGGCAAGGGCAAGGGCAAGACCAGCGCCGCGCTCGGCATGGTCGTGCGCGCCATCGGCCATGGCATGAAGGTGGGCGTCGTTCAATTCGTCAAGGGCGCGATGCACACCGGCGAAAAGGCGGTGTTCGACGCTTTCCCCGACAATGTCGAATTCAAGCCGATGGGCGAGGGTTTCACCTGGGACACGCAAGATCGTTCGCGCGACATCGCGGCGGCGCGGGCGGCGTGGGACGAGGTCAAGCGGATGATCGCTGATCCCGGCTATCATATGGTGCTGGCCGACGAGTTGAACATCGTCCTGCGCTATGACTATCTGCCGGTTGACGAGGTGGTGGCAGTGCTGACCGCGCGCGACGCGATGAAGCATGTCATCGTCACCGGCCGCAACGCGCCCGACGCGCTGATCGAGGCGGCCGACCTCGTCACCGACATGACGATGGTGAAGCATCCGTTCCGTTCAGGGGTCAAGGCGCAAAAGGGGATCGAATTCTGAGCGAGGCCCCGCCCCTGTTCGACACGGCCTTTGCGGAGGGCTTCACGCAATTGTTGCGCTGGCGTCGCGATGTCAGGCATTTTGATCGCCGTCCGGTAGCGGAAGATGAACTGCACGCGCTGCTCGCCTGCGCCTGTTCCGCGCCGTCGGTCGGCAACGCACAGCCCTGGCGCTTCGTGCGCCTGCGAACCCCCGCCATACGCGACACGCTCGCCTGCCATGTCGATGCGCAAAATGCGCGCGCGGCGGAACATTATGCCGGACAGGCCCGGTACGATCACTATGTCTCGCTCAAGCTGCACGGATTGCGCGAAGCGCCCGAACTGCTGGCGGTGTTCTGTAACGAACAGCCCCTGGCCGGCCATGGCCTCGGCATCGCCACCATGCCTGAAACGCTGCGCTATTCCTGCGTCCTGGCGGTCCACACGCTTTGGCTGGCGGCGCGGGTGCGCGGCATCGGTATCGGTTGGGTGTCGATTCTGGAGCCCAAGGTCGTTCAGGCCATGTTGAACGTGCCCGCCCATTGGTCGCTGATCGCGCTGCTGTGCATCGGCTACCCCGCCCAGGACAGCGACACGCCCGAGCTGGAACAACATGGTTGGCAGTCCCGCGAATCGCTGAACGACCGGCTGTTCGAACGATGAACCCCTATCGAATGACAGGAAGATCAATGCTGAAAAAAGTTGAAGATGGCGCCGCTATCGTAGCCTGCAACACCTGCCGCCATAGCGTGGATGAGCGGGAAGATGCCGGCGGGGCGCGCGGTGGCGCACGGATGGTAGCGGCGTTGCGCGCTGTTCAGCAGGGCGATGCGCGCTATGCCGGAATCGCTGTGCAGGAAATGCCGTGCCTGTTCGCATGCTCCGACTTTTGCACCGTTCACCTCCGCGCGCCGGGCAAGGTCGGCTATGTGCTGGGTCGATTCACGCCGGACGAAGAGGCGGCCGCCGCCATCCTCGATTATGCGGTCCACTATGCGGCGAGCGAACATGGCCGGGTGCCGTTCAAGCAATGGCCGCAAGGGGTAAAAGGCCATTTCATCACCCGCACCCCGCCGCCCGGCTATGTCGCCGAATGAGCGGGTTCAGCTCCCCTGCCGCTTTTGAAGCGGCGCTTGGAAGCCTATCCATGGCCGATGCGGATGCCATCGCCGCCGCGCGTACGCGGCAGGCCAGCCTGACCAAGCCTGCGGGATCGTTGGGGCGGCTTGAAGACATAGCGGTGTTTCTGGCCGGATGGCAGGGCACGCCCCAGCCCAAGATCGACCATGGCCGCGCGGCGATATTCGCGGGCAATCATGGCTTCGTCGTTCATGGCGTCAGCGCCTTTCCCGCCAGCGTCACTGCCGCCATGGTCCGCAATTTCAAAGCCGGAGGCGCGGCAATCAACGCGCTGGCAGCGGCAGCAGGGCTCGACCTTGAGGTGATCGCACTCGATCTCGATCGCCCCACGGCGGATTTCACCATCGCGCCGGCCATGGACGAGGCGGCATGCCTGTCCGCGCTGGCCGCGGGCGCTGCGGTGGTCAGGCCGGGACTTGACCTGCTGGTCGTGGGTGAAATGGGCATCGGCAATTCGACCGCCGCCGCTGCCCTCTGCGCCCACAGCTATGGTGGCGCGCCCGCCCTATGGGTGGGACCTGGCACAGGCGTGGATGCAGACGGCATTGCCCGCAAGTTGGCGGTGATCGAACGGGCGCTGGCCTTTCACGATGACGCGCCTCGCGGCCCGTTCGAAACCCTTCGCCGCCTGGGCGGGCGGGAAATCGCGGCGATCGCCGGAGCAGTCTTGGAAGCGCGTCGACATCGCGTGCCGGTGGTGCTCGACGGCTTCATCAGTTGCGCCGCCGTCGCCCCGCTGGCCATTGCGGCCCCCGGCATCGTCGATCACTGCCTCGCGGGTCATTGTTCCGCCGAGCCGGGGCATGTCCGCCTGCTGGCGCATCTGGGGCTAGACCCCCTTCTTTCCCTGGGCATGAGATTGGGCGAAGGCAGCGGCGCGGCCGTGGCCGTCTGCGTCATCCGGGCGGCGCTGGCCACGCACAGCGGCATGGCGACATTTGCCCAAGCCGGGGTGGCGGACGGCCTGTGAACGGCTTTGCGCTCCATCTTCTGCGGCATGGGGAGCCGGAAGGCGCCGGCCGGCTGATCGGCCGCACCGATGCCCGGCCCACGGCGGCGGGGATCGCCGCTTGCGTCGACCGGACGCGCAATATTGCGTCCGAGGCGCTCATTTCTTCCGATTTGTCACGCGCGCGATTGGCGGGCGATGCGATCAGCCTTGCGACCGGCATGCCGTTGTCCATCGACCCGCGCTGGCGCGAGCTGGATTTTGGCGCATGGGAGGGAATGGCACCCGGAGATGTCACAGGCGCGGCTTTGTCGCGCTTCTGGGACGACCCCGACGATCATCCGCCGCCGGAAGGAGAATGCTGGTCGGCGCTGGTAGACCGCGTGACGCTTGCCCTGAACGATCTGACGGCGCGGCCGACGCTGATCGTCACTCATGCCGGCGCGATGCGCGCGGCGCTCGCGGTGCTGTGCGGCTTCGATACGCGCCAGACCTGGGCGATCGACCTGCCCTACAGCTGCCTGCTGTCGCTGCGCGTCTGGCCGAGCGAGGAAGCTGGCCGGCGAACCGCAGCGCAGATTACAGGACTGTATCCGTGAAGGGCTTCATCATCGCCCTGCAATTCCTGACGCGCCTGCCAGCGCCCGCGATCGTCGTGAACGATGCCGCCTTCGCGCGGTCGATGCGCTGGTTTCCTGCCGTAGGCCTGGTGATAGGGGCGTTGGTCGCGAGCGCCGCATGGGCGGGGGCCATGATCGGCTCCTCGATAGGCGCGATGGCCGCGCTGGTTGCTTGGGTGGGCGTGACCGGCGCCCTGCATCTGGATGGGCTGTCCGACCTTGCCGATGCCAGCGGAGCGGCGCACAAGACCAAGGGAGATGAGCGGGAACGGCTGCTGGCCGTTCTGGCCGACCCCCATGTCGGCAGCTTCGGCGTCGTCGCGATTGTCCTTCAGCTTCTGGGCAAGCTGGTGCTGCTGCACATGCTGGTCGATGCAGGCGCTTTCATCCCGCTCATTCTTGTGCCTTTCGCCGCCCGGATCGGACCACTTGCCTGGGCTTGGCGGATCAAACCATTGCACCGGGGATTGGCCGCCAAGTTCGGGTCGGGGATTGGCCCGATCACGCTGATGATATGGGCCGCCATGCTGGCTGTGGGCGCGTGGCTCTATCCCCCGTTCCTGGTCACGCCATTGCTGATTTTGTGGTGGGGCTGGTATGTCCGCCGGACGATGGGCGGGATATCCGGCGACAGCCATGGCGCAGGCATCGAACTGATCGAAACCGCGCTGCTGCTGACATTGGTGATCCACGCGGCATGAAAGGCGCGCTCTTCCATGCCGTTGGTGGCGGATGCCGACGCCAGCGTGAGGACGTCTTAGCGGTATATATTAACCCAGCATCTTGATGATCGCGGAGAAATCGCGACCACCCTGACCCGAGTTGGCAAAGGCCTGGTACAGTGCTTCGGCGGCATTGCCCATGGGTATGCTCGCATCGACCGATTGCGCGGCCTGGACGGCAAGTTTCAAGTCCTTGAGCATCAGCGCGGCGGCAAAGCCACCCTGATAATCATTGTCAGCGGGCGTGGTCGGGCCGATGCCGGGCAACGGGCAATAGCTGGTCATCGACCAGCTATTGCCCGAAGAGACGCTGGCAATGTCATAAAAAGTTTGTGGGTCAAGGCCCAGCTTTTGCGCCATGGCAAAGGCTTCGCAGGTCGCGATCATCGTCGCGCCCAGCAGCATGTTGTTGCAGATTTTCGCGCTCTGGCCCGCGCCCGCGCCGCCGGCATGGATCACCGCCTTGCCCATCGCCGACAGGATCGGCGTTGCCCGTTCGAACGCCGTGTCGCTTCCGCCCACCATGAAGGTGAGCGTGCCGCCCCCCGCCGCCGCGATGCCGCCCGACACCGGCGCGTCGACCATGTCGAAGCCCCTGGCGGCTGCGGCCTCATGGACCCGACGCGCCGTGGCGACGTCTATGGTCGAACAATCGAGCAACAGCGCGCCTTTCGCCGCGGCGGCAAAGACGTCGCCTGTATAAACGGCCTCGACATGCCCGCCCGCCGGCAGCATCGTGACCACGGCGTCAGCCCCGCTGACCGCATCCGCGGTACTGGCGGCACGCAGACAGCCAGCGGCCTCAGCCTTGGCCAGCGCGTCTTCCGACAGGTCGAAGGCGCGCACCGCATACCCGTTCCTGACGAGATTGCCGGCCATGCCGCCGCCCATATTGCCCAGCCCGATGATGGCGATCATAGCGGTCATCCTCTCTCTCCCAATTCGGGTAACGGCGTCCATTCCTGCTCCGGCGGCAGGGGCGCGAAAAGCGACTGGATCAGCTCGTCCGTCACATTTCCGGCGCTCGCCGGGTTCCATCGCGGCGCATTGTCCTTGTCGAAAATCAGGGCGCGCACGCCCTCGACGAAATCGGGTCGGCGGATGACATGGCGGGCGATGCGATATTCGTTGCGCATATTGTCGGCGAAATCGGCGATGCGTGCGCCCTCGGCGAGCTGGCGCAGGGCGACCTTCACCGTCTGCGGCGATTTGGGGGCGAGCAGGGCAAGCTGCTTTTGCGCCCACTCCGCGCCATCGGTACGCAGCGCGGCCAGAATATCCTCATACCGCTCGGATGCGAACAGCCGGTCGATGTCACCGCGCAGTGCATTCAGCTTGGCTGGCGGCGGACGAGTCCGGCCTGCATCGAGGATCTCGGAAAGACGGCCGGGGTCAGCGATGATTTGCGCCTTCACGCCGTCCAGCCGGTCGCTAGCCATATAATGCGTCGCCATCCCGATCGACAGCGCATCCGCGCCGTCGATCCGCGCACCCGTCACGGCGAGCCATGCACCCACACGGCCCGGCAGGCGCGGCAGGAACCAGCCACCCCCCACATCAGGAAACAGGCCGATCCCGGTTTCGGGCATGGCGAGCAGCGTCCGTTCCGTCGCGATGCGGTAGCGCGAGGGCGCGGCGATACCCACGCCGCCACCCATCGTGATTCCGTCCATGAAGGTGACGACCGGCTTATTGTAAACGAACAGCAGGTGATTCATCCGATATTCGTCGAAGAAGAAGCGGTCCGCCTCGACGCAATCGACCTTCGCGCTTTGCGCGATCATCGCGATGTCGCCGCCCGCGCAAAATCCGCGCGACAGTTTCGGGTCGCCATCCGGCGCCGGCGCATGGTCGATCATCACCGCGACGACCGCATCGTCGCCGCGCCATGCCAGCAGCGCCTGCGTGATGATATCCACCATGCCGGGATTGAGCGCATGGATCGCCTTGGGCCGGTTCAGCCTGATACGGCCGACGCGGCCTTCGACAGACGTCAGTACCTGCGCGGCCTGGATGCCGTTCATGGCCGCACCAGCTCGCGGCCGATGATCATCCGCATCACCTGATTGGTGCCCTCGAGGATCGAATGGACGCGCAGGTCCCGCCAGAAGCGTTCGATCGGATAGTCCATCAGATAGCCGTAGCCGCCATGCAATTGCAGCGCCCGGTCGACCACCGCCGATCCGGTGTCGGTCGCAAACCGCTTGGCCATGGCAGCGAAGCGGGTCTTGTCCGGCGCATTTTCGGTCACCTTGACGGCAGCGGCATAGAGCAGCGTCCGCGCCGCCTGAAGCTCGGTTTCCATATCGGCCAGCGTGAACTGCGTATTCTGAAAATCGGCAATGGCCTGGCCGAATTGCTTGCGGTCTTTGGTATAGCCGATCGCCTCGTCGAGGCAACGCTGCGCCCCGCCCAGCGAGCAGGCACCGATATTGAGCCGTCCGCCGTCCAGCCCCATCATCGCGATCCGAAAACCCTCGCCCTCGCCGCCGACCAGATTGTCGAGCGGCACGCGCACGCCGTCGAAATTGACCTGTGCGGTCGGTTGCGCGTGCCAGCCCAGCTTCCGCTCGTTGGCGCCGAAGCTGACGCCTTCCATCCCCTTTTCGATCACGAGGCAGGAAATGCCCTTCGCGCCCTCCTCGCCCGTGCGGACCATCACGACATAGATTTCATTCTCGCCGCCGCCGGAAATGAATTGTTTCGATCCGGTCACGACATAATGATCGCCGTCACGCACCGCGCGGGTTTTGAGCGCCGCCGCGTCGGACCCCGATCCCGCTTCGGTCAGACAATAGCTGCCCAGCCGGTCCATCGCGATCATCGAGGGCAGATATGTGTCCTTCACCACCTGCCCGCCGAAGCGATCGATCATCCACGCGGCCATATTGTGGATCGAGATGAACGCGCTGGTGGCGGGGCAGCCATAGGCCATGGCTTCCATGATCAGCGCCGATTCCAGCCGTCCGAGGCCGATACCCCCGGATGCTTCGGATACGTAGATCGACCCGAAGCCAAGCTCCGCCGCCGCCCGGATCGTGTCGCGAGGGAAGATGTGCTTTTCGTCCCATTCCGCCGCATGCGGGGTTATCGCATCTGCCGTAAAACGCCGCGCCAGTTCCTGAATCTCGCGCTGGTCGTCATTGAGGTCGAACTGGCCGCTCATCTATGCTTTGTCCGTTCCGGGTTGAGGTGAGGTGATAATAGTGACCTATCACCCCATGGTCGGAATGACGAAGGCGTTACTGCCATCGGCGCTGCCGTCGGGCCAGCGCTGGGTGACCGTCTTGACCTTGGTCCAGAATTTGACGCCTTCCATGCCGTGCTGGTTGGTGTC
The DNA here is from genome assembly GCF_037725245.1 of Sphingobium anseongense. NCBI lineage: Bacteria > Pseudomonadati > Pseudomonadota > Alphaproteobacteria > Sphingomonadales > Sphingobiaceae > Sphingobium > Sphingobium anseongense. The sequence goes on from NZ_JBBJUL010000014.1 coordinate 42,832, forward strand.
GCCAAAGGCGGACCGCTTCCAGCCGCCGAACGTATGATAGGCGACCGGCACCGGGATCGGCACGTTGATGCCGACCATGCCGACATCGACGCGCGAGGCGAATTCGCGCGCGGCATAGCCGTTGCGGGTGAAGATCGCGACGCCATTGCCATATTGATGCTGGCTGGGCAGCGCGAGCGCCTCTTCGAAGCTGTCGGCGCGGACGATTTGCAGGACGGGCCCGAAAATCTCTTGCTTGTAGGCTTCCATGCTCGACTTGACGTGATCGAACAGGGTCGGGCCGACGAAAAAGCCGTCCTCATGCCCCTGGAGCGTGAAGCCGCGCCCATCGATCACCAGTTCCGCGCCTTCCTCGACGCCCTTGCTGATCCACGCCTCGACCTTCGCCTTGTGCGCGGCGGTCACCACCGGGCCGTAATGCGCCTCGCTGTCGGTCGAAATGCCGACGCGCAGCGCGTTGATCGCCGGGATCAACTTTTCGCGCAGCGCGATCGCGGTCTTTTCGCCCACCGGCGTCACGACCGGCAACGCCATGCAGCGTTCGCCGGCGGAGCCGAAGGCCGCGCCGGACAGGTCGTTCACCACCTGATCGAGATCGGCATCGGGCAGGACGATGCCGTGATTCTTGGCCCCGCCCATCGCCTGCACGCGCTTGCCGGCATCGACGCCGCGCCTGTAGACATAATGGGCGATGTCGGAAGAGCCGACGAAGCTGACCGCCTTGATATCGGGATGGTCGAGGATCGCGTCGACCATTTCCTTGTCGCCCTGCACGACTTGCAAAATGCCGTCGGGAAGGCCGGCTTCACTGAACAGTTCCGCCAGGCGCACCGGCACCGAAGGATCGCGCTCGGATGGCTTGAGGATGAAGGCGTTGCCGGTCGCGATCGCGACGCCCGACATCCACAGCGGGATCATGCCGGGGAAGTTGAACGGCGTGATGCCGGCACCGATGCCGAGCGGCTGGCGAAAGGAATAGACGTCGATGCCCGGCCCGGCGCCCTGCGTATATTCGCCCTTGAGCACATGGGGGATGCCGCAGCAAAATTCGATGACTTCCAGACCGCGCTGAATGTCGCCCCTGGCGTCGGCGATGACCTTGCCATGTTCGGACGACAGCAGATGCGCCAGTTCGTCCATATTCCTTTCGACCAGCGCCTTGAAGGTAAACATGACGCGCGCCCGCCGCTGCGGATTGGTGGCGGCCCATGCCGGCTGTGCCTGCCTGGCCGCCGCGACTACGAGATCGAGCAGGGCCGCATCGCCGAGCGCGACCCGCGCCTGAACGCCGCCATTGTTGGGATCGAACACATCGCCGTACCGGCTGGCGGCGGATGCCTTCACGCTCGCTGCGAGCCTATGGCCAATGTCGCGCATGGACTTGCATCCTCTTCCTAAAATAGTCTTGCCGCCCTAGTGATATATTGTGATTGCGCAGGCAATCGGACAAATATGCAGACCAATGCTGCATTTTTGCAGACCGGGTACGGCCATGTTCGACTGGGACGACTTTCGCACCTTTCTGGCCGTGGCGCGAGCGGGCAGGATCGCCCCCGCCGCGCGCGCTCGGGATCCACGCGACCACGATCGGGCGGCGACTGGCGCGCCTCAGCCAGTCACTGGATGCGACCCTGTTCGAAATTGCGCGCGGCGAGCGCAGGCTGACCGAGCGTGGGCAAAGCCTGCTCCAGCATGCCGAGGCCACCGAAAGCGCGGCGCTCGCGGCGATGGACAATGGCGGCGGCAGCCCCGGCGGTCCCACCGGGCAGGTGAGGCTGTCGGTCGCGGAGGGCTTTGGCACCTGGGTGCTGGCCCCGGCGGTTGCGGACTTCAACATGCAATATCCCGGCATCCAGCTCGATCTGGTCACCGCCTCGGGCTTTCTCAACCCCTCGAAGCGGGAGGCAGACATGGCGGTCATGCTGGCCCGGCCCCAGCGCGGGCGGCTGGTCGTCAAGCGGCTCGGCAATTATCGGTTGCGCCTGTATGCGGCCAAGACCTATCTGGACCGGGCGGGCCATCCGCACGATCCCGGTGCTTTGCGTGACCATGTGTGGTGACACGCCTCAAAGAGGAGACCCGGATCGGCAAGGGCGGGGCCCTGGCGGGACAGCTCTCGCGGCTCGACCTGGTAGTGCACGATGAGCTTGGATATCTGCCGTTCGCGCGCTCAGGCGGGCAGCTGCTGTTAGGCTCGATGCTCTAAGCCATGTTTTCCGCACGGGACCACCAAAACCCGCATGACGGTACTTTTTGGAGGTGGCGCGGGAATGCTGACGGATGCTGCGATCAAGGCCCTGAAGCCACAGAGCAAGATGTACAAGGCCCGCGAAACAGCGTTGGGTTGTTGAACGCACATTCGCATGGCTAGGTGATTACCGTCGCCTCGATAAAGATCACGAGCGTTGATCCCGAACAGCGTTGCCATGATCCGGTGGGCTATGCTCAAGCTGATGTTCAATAGCCTGGATGATGGCGTAGCTCTGCCATAGGCCCGTGAAATGGGCTGTTTATGCGCCCATTCGGCGTTGCTGCGCAGATTTTTACCAGCACATGCACTTCAATGGCCTATGTCCTGCGTTATCACTGGACTTTTGAAACCGTCACTAAGCGTCGCCGTAGTGCGGGATAACGTCGCCATCAAAGTTGCTGCGCCGGCCGGCGTGTACATCATAACGCCGGCCGGCGAGCGGTATCAAAATGATTGCAACGGAAGTGCTAGATACGGGCGCCAACGACAGGGAAGCCGGCAATAGCTTCCCGTTCGAAAGCGTCGCGTATCCACCAGAGCAGTAACAGGCCAATGCCGCTGAGCGAGGCGCAAACGATCGCTAGTCCCCGGCTCAAGCCGATCGACTGGCTGATTTCACCAATCATCGGGACCAGGACCGGAACCGCGCCTGCGCCCAGCAGCGTAATTCCCAGGAACAATAGCGCAACGAATGTCGCTCGCATGCGGGCGGGAGCGACTTCCTGCATGGAAACCACGATGTTGGTGGTCCCACCCAGCGCTGCGGCCGTCCCCAGTCCAATCAGCGCCAGCCGTAGCGTGGCCGACGGCAGGATCGGGCCGACGGCCAAGGACAAAAATGCGGTGGCCATGCAACCCATGCAGACCAGAACGACGGCATCCCTGCGTCCCCGGGCCTTCAATCGAGCGGTCATCCAAGGCGCGCCCATGACGCCGACCACGCTCGCCACCAGGTTGATCGGCCCAAGAGTCGATCCGGCCTTTACCGCGGTCCAGCCAAAATCCCGCATAAGTGTCTCGACGACCCAGTAATTGAGCGCGTAGGAGCATCCTCCCGCAAAGGTGCAGGCAAGAAAAAGACCAGAATACAGCCTCTTGCGGGATATGATCTGGCGTATGACCTCACCTTTGACGAGCGACTTCGGTGTGCCAGGTTCAACAGTCCGCTGCGGTTCGCGCGTCGTCAGCAGGAAAAGGACGGCCACGGCCAGCGACGGCACGCCGACCGCAAAAAGCGCCAGCTGCCAGGTTTGCATATCGGTTTGAAAGCCCCCGACCTTTGCGGCTTCTATGCTTGAAATGACAAGTGCGCCGCCGGAAAACGCCAAGGGCGGGCCGATCAGACCAGCTGACATGTACAGGCTGGCAGCCAGACTGCGCTTTTCGGGTGGGAAGAGATCTCCAATCATCGAATGTGCGGCTGGCGTCAGTACAGCCTCACCTGCGGCAAGCCCCAAGCGTAACAGGACCAATATGGCATAGCTGCCGGCGAAGCCCGACGCGATCGTGCAAAGGCACCAGATGATTGCACCCGCAGCGATCAGCAGCTTGCGGTTGCCCCGATCGGCAAGGCGGCCCGCCGGCAGGCCAAGAAAGGCGTAGACAACAGCAAAAGCGGTGCCAACCAGAAGTCCGATCTGAACGTCGTTGATCTGAAATTGTGCTTTTATCGGTCCGATCAGGAGAACCAGAATATTTCTATCGATCAGAGAGAATGTATAAAGCGCCGATAGCATCGCGAGTACCAGCCAGGGCCGGATGCCGACACCCAAAGACTTGGGCTTATCAGCGCTTATTAACGCGTGCATTATCTCTCTCCCTTGCGATATTCGCAGTCTTGTTATGGCCATGGACGGCAACGCGAATATGGTTGCCCGAGAGGCATCTTGGAGAATGTCGCGGCGAACGAGGAATCGGATAAGATCTTATGTCAGTTTGCGGAGCGAGCAGAGCGACGCCAGTCGCCAAGATTTTGCGCCTGGCATGATCCATCGCCGCCTCATCCTCTCAACTTTTCCGGTCATTCCGCCCGATGGCTTTCTGCAACAACCATGTGGCCCTGCGCTCATACGGTCCACCAGAATAATTGAACGGCCGTTTTAACCGGACATGTCCCTCCCCCCACATGGACGATCGGTCAGATGGCCGTGTGATCCGGGGCCTTTGCCGCTGCGCTGCTGCTCCACCCCCTTCATCAGCCCGAAGGCCGACCCGAAACGGAGAAGGCCCCGTCTTGACTCATCCACGACAGCCGAAACATAACCACCGGCCGGTGTTGATGGGGCCTGATATAATAGGGGATCGGCGAAACTGCATTTCGCGCGTGACTTCTTGTGCCGCCATTCCCCGCGCATCGTTTGCAAGGAGGTTCCATCATGGACGTTGATTTTCATGTTCCGCGCTTCGATTGGGCAGGCGGGCCACAGGCCATGGGCGCGGCAATAGTCGATCTCGCGACGCGAGCAGAGGCGGTGGGCATTCGCGCCCTGTCGTTCATGGATCATTATTTCCAGATGGACGATATGGCGCCCGCCGAAGATCCGATGCTGGAGGGGTATACGACCCTTGGGTTCGTCGCCGGCGTAACCGACCGCCTGCGCCTGCGCCTGCTGGTCACTGGCGTGACCTACCGCCATCCCGGCCTGTTGGCGAAGATCGTGACGACGCTCGACGTGCTGTCGCGTGGCCGTGCGGAACTGGGCATGGGCGCTGCATGGTATGAGCGCGAGCATAGCGGCTTGGGTGTCCCGTTTCCGCCGGTCGCCGAACGCTTCGAGCGGCTTGAAGAGACGCTGCAAATCTGCCTTCAGATGTGGAGCGACATTGATAGCCCGTTTGCGGGCAAGTATTACCAGCTGGCCGAAACGCTATGCTACCCCGTGCCTGTTTCCCGGCCGCGCCCCCGGATCATGATCGGCGGCGTTGGTGAGCGCAAGACCCTGCGCCTGGTCGCGCAATATGCCGACGCCTGCAACTTTTTCGGCAGCCCGGCGGACGTGGCGCACAAGCTTGGCGTGTTGCGGCGGCATTGCGACGCGCTGGGACGCGACATGGGCACCATCGACGTGACCACGCTGGTCAAGGCCGAGGATGACTGGACGGCGTCCGACATGCTGCGCGCGGCAGAAGATTATGGCGCTGTCGGCGTCAATGCGATCACGGTGATGCCGATAGGCGACGATCCGGCCGCCAATCTCGAAGCGATGTTCGGTCCGATAATGGATGCCATTCGCGCGATCGAGCCTGGTTCGGCGTGAGTGTGCAAGGCATTTGCCGCCGGGCAGCACCGGACCGCGGGTGACGCCCTGGCCAGGAAATTCCAGTTCCCGAGAGCGGCTGCTGGAGCGCATCTGATGACATGCTTGCTAACGCTCCAGATCAAATGCGCGCGATGGGCGGACGTCTCCCCATGGACAATATGGGTGTGGCCGCGCTATGATGGTTTGGCATAAAGAAGCTGGATGATTGTCGGCATATGGCGGTGGGACTTCGCGATGGATTTGCTGCGAAGGTAGCCAAGAAGAGCGCGTCAGCCCCCAAGTTATAATGCCTCGGCTAGCAGAGGAATGGAGATGAGAGGACGCCCGCATGGTTGCCCCGATCGGAATTTATCCGATTCGCTGCTGATGGCGGCCGAAAGCCAATTGCGCGATAAAAGTCATCTCGATCTGACGTCTCGCGAGATCGCCGAAGCGGCGGGAACGCATGCGGGAATGGTGAACTATTATTTCCAGGGGAAGGACGGATTGCTGCTGGCGCTGCTTAAGAAGTCAGCGAAAGACCTGGATCAGCACCTGGCCGCGATGGAAGCCGACATAGACACCAACGATGATGATCCGACCGAGCGCATAGTGCGCGGGCTCATCGACGCTTATTATCAAAATTCGGCGGTTATCCCATTCTTCTACATTGAAATGTTCCGTACCGGCACGCCCGTCAGCAACTTCTATTCCCAGCAGCGCGCATTCAATTCCGTTCGGCTCGAAGGTATGATCCGCAAGCTCATGGCAAAGGGCATCTATCGATCGGACATCGATGCCGTGGCGGCAACCTGGATGCTGTTGGTTCTGGTGATCGGTCCGTCGATGCCGATCTGCCCGATGCACCAACAGGGCGATACGATCGGATCCCTTCGAACCGAAGTGTGGATCGAGAATGTCGTGCGCATGTTGCGCAAGGATCTCCTCGCGAATGTTGCGGACGACTAGATCTCTGGTTGGCGACTGCGGATCGGTACTGGCCGTTTTCTGGCTATAAATCTAACTCGTCGACCGTGAAGAATACTGATCAGGCGGAGGCGAGATAGTTTCCCGGCGTACGAGGTTCGAAGATAGGGATTGCCGGGCAGCGCGGCGATGTGGGCGACGAACTGACCTCCCTTGCAGCGATGAACCGGGGTGGCGACGCTGACCTTGGCCCCGAACTCATAGGGCTTGTGTGCCTTGCCCTTGCCGATGCATTCGACCTCGGGGGCGCGCAGGCTGTAGACCTTGGGACCGCGCTGGCGGCGATCCTGCCTGTGGACGCGGCCAGCCAGATGCAACGGCCTGGCAAACCGCGCCGCCAGATCTTCCTTGCCTTTGATCTTACGCTCGATGTCTCGGATCACGCGGTCGAGCTAGGTTTTGAGCGTCCTGAGCGCCTTGCCGGTGCGCTTGAACTGACGGGCATGGGCGTAACGCTGGTGCTTGATCAGCGCATATTTGCCGACGCGGACATAGGGCTGGCGCAGCGCCACGCCTTCGGCCTTGGCGAGGCGCACCAGCCGCTCGCGCGCCCGGTGCAGCAGCCGGGCGTCGGTCGGGAACATCACATTCTTGGGCTGCACCGTCGTATCGACGGTGAGTTTGGAAAAATCGCTCGGCTTGGCCGCGCCCGTCCGGGTGGCGACGGCCAGGCTCTCCTGGACGAGCGCGATCAGCCGCTCCTCGCCCATGCGTTGGCGCCAGCGGGTGAGCGACGAGCGGTCGAACGGCGGCTTGTGCTGGAAGAACGGAAGAACTCCTCGCCGCAGAAATGTTGGAAACAGGGGTTCTCGACCCAGCGGTCGCACAGCCCCTCGTCCGAGAGGTCGTGCATGTGCTTGAGTATCACCAGCCCCGCCATCAGCCGCGTCGCAAGCGGCGGTCGGCCCGGCTTGTCCTCATAGACCTCGCCGAAGCGGCTCTCGAGGAACGTCCAGTCGATCTTCCCCGCCAGCCCCACCAGCGGGTGCCCCGTGTCGATGATCTGATCGAGCCGCGAACGGAACATGTCCCGCTGGCCCGTCTCGCGTCGTTCGGTCGGCTTCATCACAGCCCTCCCAACCCTCGGTCAGGACCACTGAATCACGCCTCAACGACAAAATCAATTTGCAAGAAAACTGGCCGTTCCACCGCCAAATCTGGCAAAATCGATTACCGCGAGCAGACCATTAGCTCATTCCTATCAAAGGCTTAAGATTTCTTCACGGTCGACGAATTCAACTTCTCGCCGGAGCTGGACTATCTTGACGAGGTGGAAGCCGGGCTCAAGGCTCAGCTCCCAAGCACCAGCATCAATGTTCAGCATCGAATGCTGGCGGAGGGCGCGGGGATAGGCGTGTTGCCCGACTTCATCGGTGCGAACGATTCACGGCTGGTGCCGCTGATGCCCGATACGGTGGAGATCACGCGCAGCTTTTGGCTTGTGACGCACGCGGACCTGCGGGCACTCGCCCGGATCAAGGCGTGGCGGGCTGGCTCGCGACGAAGGTTTCCGCGCTGGGGTACGCTAACGGGCGCTAGCTGTTGGCACCGCGGGCGTATGATGCCCGGAGGTCATGGCTATCGGGTTTGGTATGTTGAAGATTTATTGTGTGATATTTTGTGTA
>NZ_JBBJUL010000015.1:0-43300 GCF_037725245.1 Sphingobium anseongense
GGGGCCGAGCAGCTCGATTATCTGGACGCCATTGGCGGCCAGCACCGCACGGATTTGAGCGCGATTGATGGCGCTCATTCCGCCATTCGGCACGAAGTCGACGGCCTGCCCGTATTTGTGAAAGCTGTTCTGCGCGCCATAGCGAGCGTTCATCGGACGGAGCGTGTCGGTGATCCGTCCGCCAAAGGCCGAGACCAAAATGCCCGCGACCTGATCGGCCGTGACAATGGCACGCGAACTCCGCGCAACCAAAGGCCGCACGACCGCGCTACCATTGGCGGCGGCGAAGACCTTGCCAACATAGCCGTTCACAAGCCCTCGCGAGCGCGATCCGGTATTATACTCGCTCAAGGCAGCACGGAGCGGATCAGCATGGCCCGAGACACGCGCCCTGCCATAGTTGTCGGCAAGCAAGCGCGCCCCAGCTCGCAGATTGGTGCAGGGATCGAAGACCGTTTCCGGCGTAACTCCGAGGCGCGCGAAATTGGCGCTGTTGATTTGCATCAGACCGGCGTCAAAATTCGCGCCCTTGCGCAGTAAGCTCCGTGCCGTGGCGACCGCATCGGCAGCATTTCCCGGCTGACGCACCAATGAGCCGCCCGAATTGATGCCGATCCGGAACGGGTCGTTCTCGGATTCAACCTGTATGATCGCGGCCATCGTCGCTGGCGCCACATTGGGCGCGCATGATGTGAGCAAAGCCGCCAAAACCGTAGTACTCAAAGGCATTAAGGAGCCCCTATCGTGAGTCCGGTTATCAGCGGTAATACAAAACCGACACGCCAGCAACATGCTTTCGCAGTTGGGGATTCCCCAACGGGACGAACCGTTCGTCGCCTTTTGCAATGGGACCGGTCTGGATCGCTCTTGCTGGAAATGCGGTCTATGGCTTAGCCTTGCCGACGGGTTTTAGCTGAATTTCTGTTCAGCATTCAGACAATTGAGAGCGTAACGCATTGCCGACAAACGTCCTTTTCCTCGCGGAAACGAACCAATCTCCATCCATTTCGGAGCAAAGGGAGGCGTGCGAAGCCGAAGGCGATCTTGTCGTGGACGCCGGACAAGTCAGCTTCGTCGATCTACCGCGTAAGCTGGCCAAGGAGGGCCATGAGCTGATGCGCGGCGACAGGATCAAAGTCTACGATTTCACCTGTCTGCCGCTCAACACCATGACCCTCGTTCGCATGATGGTGAAGGTTCTCAAGCGCGGCATCGCCATAGAGTTCTGCGCGCCCAAGATCGTCATTGAGCCTGATGATGGAGGGGACATGTTCCGTCTGGTTGCTGCGCTCGACAACCATTGGCGTCGTGTGCATGGCATGAAGACGCATTCGAGCGATTCAAAGCCGGGCCGCAAGCCACGGCTTACTCAAGATCAGCTCCCTGACATCCGCAATCGACTTGAGGCGAGTGGCGCAACCGTAGCCAGCGTTGCCAAGACACTTGGCGTTGGGCGAACTACGCTATTCGACTTTTTGCAGCGGCACAGGGAAGATGCCGCCCTGCAATCATGATTCTGAAAGCAGGGATGATAGCGGCACGCCGAGGGCGAGAGAAAGTCCAACAAGCTCGCGCAAGGTAACTTCGCGCGATTGGCCGTCGAGAATTGAAGTCAATCTCTCGGAAGCGATGCCGCTTTCGGATGACAGGATTATGGGCGTCATGCCGCGTGATTTTGACTGTTCACTCACTTGTCTAACAAATGTGCCATAAACGCTGGCACTCTTGTTGATCCTGTCGTGCATAGTCATATCTGGCCTCTGCTGTTTCAGGAGCCGAGCAGCCTACCCCACCCCCTCAACGTGTCCAGATAATAATATTCATTAGCAAGACGAGTTATTCTTTATCCGCGTTCAATAGGTCGAGAACTGAACAGCCCAAGCCTTCGGCGAGATGCTCCATAACCTCAAGGGTTGGATTCGCCTTGCCGTGCTCAATATACGACAAGTGCGATGCGGCGATCCCGCTGCGTTCAGACAGCTCGGCCTGGGACATCTTGAGCTGCGTCCGCCTTGCCCGGCAGTTTTCTCCCAGCCTCTTCGCCAGCTTGGACGCCGCGTCATCGAGTTTCAAATATTGCGGCATTTTGCGATCCCGTATGCCTTCTCTTTGGTTAACTCCGGAATGGACCTATAGCCGATACCGAACGAAACGCGACCTTATCTGATTAACTACCTGCCGGGGGTAAGAATTTGACATTCGTTCGCAGAGTCCATAGCCAAGCCAAATGGGCAAGCGCGTTGTTCAGAAACGAGTCGTAACCCCCGCCGCCTGCATGAGACGCAAGCGGCAGGCCCTTTATGATGCCGATTTCGTGCAAAGTAAGCTGCAAATACCTGTCTCTTTCGGAGATCGCCTGAAAGACTTGAAGGCGGCGCACAAGATGAGAGGCCTTGATAACGTGGTTTCGGCCATGATCCGCAAGGCAATGGCGGACTATTCGTCTGACGATCTTGTGGCACCGCCGCCGCCCGAGGATCACAAGAACCTCAAACAGATCGCCATCCACATTCCGCGTGAGCATCATGCGTTCCTAGAGGCCGTTGCGCACCGCAACCGTGGGATTTCGCTGGGCACCGCACTCGAAACCATAGGCGCCTACGTCAAGGATTTGACGCCGGCGCCCGTGCAATTGTCACTGATCGAGGAAGGGAAAGCCGTGAGCGGATAAACGAAGCCCGGCACGAGGCCGGGCATCGGGGTTGCTATCAGGTGGTTGGCGCCACTTGGATCGCAAATCAGTCTTTCAAAGCTAAGCGATTAGATAGCCCTCCCCGCACCCACTGTCAACAAACAGCGCGTCTCGCGCCACGCTACAGTTTTGCCTGCGAACGGCCTTCCGCATGGGAGGACGAACGATGCTGCTTACCCTGGAAACATGCGTCGCGGACGTGCCGACAGGCGCGCTTGCCGAGCTACGAGCGCTTGGCGTTGCGGACGATGACATTGCCGCGGCCCATGAGCTTCAGCGGCGGCAAAGGTCATGCGGCGTGCCTGTCCTGCCCTTGGCAGTCATATGTGGCGTGCGCCCGCTCGAACGCGGCGCGAAGGCGGGGCTTAGCAACACGGCCTCGCGCCTCATCGGCACAAAGCCGCGCGCCAGAGCCAGTCGCGGCGGAACCCACATCACAGGGCGGCCCGTATGGGCCAACAGCGTCAGAACCGGGGATGCGGCCGAAGCCGAGTTTGTGCGACCCCTATCGTTTGACCAACTCAAAGAGCTGCGCCGGGCAATCCATCTGATGTTCAACCGCGCGCGAGATCTAGCTGCCAAGGCGCGCCAGGGCGGGGAGCTAACGCCCGAGGAACACAAGCTGACAATCTTCACCAGATCATGCCGCGATATGCTTCTGAGGATCGCGGACGAGCTGCGCTATCGCAAGGGCTGGTGCATTCCCTCCTACGAGACGCTGATGCGTTGGACACGCCTTGGCCGACGCACCGTCAAATACTCTCTGGACCGCCTGCGTGAGCTGGGCTTGCTCGAATGGATCAGGCGATACGACTACACTCGCGACAGCCAGCATGGCGCGCGATCGGAACAGACCTCAAACCTCTATCGCTGCCATGTTCCCAAATGGATCGGGAAGATGATCGGCCTTTTCTCCCCCGTCCCCGATGACGAAGCGCAGCGCCGCGCAGCAAGCCTTGAGCAGCACGCTGACATGCTGGCTTCCGTCGGCGCGATCGAGCGCCGCCGCTTGATGCCTGACGACCCCGCCCAGCGGGCGGCCCTGATCCTCGCCGGGGAGCGATCCGCTGAACGCCATGCGTCCGATGCACAAACCCGTGGGTGCAACAATGGCACTGCTCCTCATAGAGTTTTATATTCTATCTCTACGGAGAAGCGGAGTTGCCCTAGTCGGGCAACGATTCAGCCCTGACGGGCCACATGAACTAACCCACCACACCCAATCTCAACGTCAAAACTTATGGCCCGCTCCGGACCGCCGGCTACGCCGTCGGAATGCTCCCCAGGTGGAGCAAGCGGATATGGCAGCTCGAAAATCGTTGCCGGTTTTGTGTTGTAAGCTATTATCGGACTATGAACTTGACCGTCACCGCTGCCGCCAAGGAAGCCGTGAAACGTCTCAAAGGGACGTGGCATGGATCGTATGGCAAGGCGCGCTGTCCCGCGCATGATGATAGCAGCCCGTCGCTTTCGATCACACCTGGCCGCAATGCCGTGCTGTTCCATTGCTTCGCCGGGTGCAGTCAAACCGAGATCATCGCCGCCCTGGCCGCAAACGGCGGCTACGTCCGCCCGACCGAACGCGACACCACGCCGCCAGAGCGGCGCGACCTAGGCCCGCTCGCCCGCGACCTTTGGAACAAGGCGCGCGCCCTCGCCGGTACGCCTGCCCAGCGATACCTAGAGCGCCGTCGCATTGGTCATTCCACCATCGGCCGCTATGACCCGGCAGCAATGACCTACGAGGGCGGGAAACGGCTTCGCCTCCCCGCCCTACTCCTGCCCATTATCGAACGCCGGCAGCTCGTCGCTCTCGCCCGCGTTTTCGTGGACGAGGATGGCAACAAGCATCGGCAGCTTGTCGACCCCAAGCGCACGCTGGCCGATCCGCGCGGCGGCGCCGTGCAGATCGGAGCCATCGAGGGCGACCATCTCAACCTGGCCGAGGGTTTCGAGGAAGCTGAATCGGTCATCGCCAAATTCGGTTTGCCGGGCTGCTGGTCCGTAAATGGCAGCGAGCTTTATGCTCGCATCCATATTCCCGACCATATCCGCTCGATTACGGTCTATTCCCAGCACGGGATGGCCGCGAGGACCGGACTCGAGAAGGCCGAAAGCCATCTGAGATACGGCGGCCGCGACGTCCTGGTCGAGCTACCTCCGCCCGGGGGCGATTGGAACGATGCTTGGCGGGCCGAGCAATGACCCGTCTTGCCATTTTCGCAGTTGGCGGCGTGATACTCGCGGCCCTGTTTGGCGAGACACACCCCGATTTCATTGAGAACCCACCGCAGAGCGCGCGCGAAGCGTGCGACCAGCTCGCCGATCAGTCCGATTGCCGCGCTGCCCTCGCCCTGAACGATCTGCGCCAGAAGCGCTTGCCGAAGGCGGCGCCGGCGCCGCTCCTTCCCGACCAGCGCCGCACACCTGGCGCTTATGATCCGACGATCACTCAAGAGAATATCGCTGCGACCATCTGCAATCCCAAATTCGTCGCTGCCCGCAAACCGCCGCCGTCGTGGACGGCGGCGGCAACGCGCCGCATCGCCGCGGTCCAACTGCCTGACATAGATCCCGGCTCTTTGGTGCTGGATCAGCTCGTGCCGATCTCCCTGGGCGGCGCGCCGAAGGACTATCGCAACCTGTGGTTGCAGTCCTGGGCGGGCAAAGAAAATGCAGAGAAGAAGGACGGCCTAGAAACCCTGCTCAATCGCATGGTTTGCAGCGGCCAGCTTACGCTGGCCGCCGCTCAGGAGGCCGTCGCCGTGAACTGGCTCGACACGTACCGGCGCGCGATGACGATGCAAAACCTAGCTCGCTACACATTGCCCGCAAATTGGGCGATTTCCTCGCCAAATCTTCAACCCGATTTCGTGCCGGAGCCGCAGAGCGACAGCGGGCCAGTCGTGTTGGAAGCTCAGATCGAGCCGGAAAGTCAGCCTTACGAGGTGCCGGCGATTCCGGTCGATGGTCGTGATTTTCAATCGATGGAGTGAACGGGATGCCACGCAATATCGCAGAATTTCGACTGATCGGACAGGTTGGCGGTGTCGATCAAAAGGAAAAGGTCACGTTCGTAAATATTGCCTCAAACTATAACCGACAGGTCGATGGGCAATGGCAGGAAGAAACGCTTTGGAACCGAGTAACCTGCTTTGCAAAGTGCGCTGAATACGCACAAAATGCGGGTAAGGGCGATATGGTCCATGTCACAGGGCGCGTGAAACAGTCGCAATATGAGCGGGACGGATCAACGATCTACGGGACCGACCTTATAGCAGACAGTTTTTCAGTGCTTTCTCGGGCATCTGCCGGCGAGTGATTTCGACTTCTAGCAGGCGCGGCTTGGCTTGGTTGAAAGACGAGGACCGGGTGCGGCCTTCGGCACGGCTCTATCTCCGCTGCGCTTCGACCGAACCCGCAAAGCGGTTTCGTCCCATTCGGGTGACGATCCTCGCATGAGACGGTCGCGAGGATCCGCGCACGGATCTTCGCGACTTTTTTCGTTGCGGCGCGGTGATCGGCCGCGCGATCGAGATCGAGGCGGCATGGCCGCCATGTCGTTCATCATGTGCCGGGGCCTGTTCCGGCCCCCTGGCGCAAGGGCTGGACCGTCTCGGCCGCTACGCGGCCTCGCTTGGCGACCATGGGGGTTTCCCCGGCCTTCCTCCGCTGCGCTCCGTGCAGGACGGGCGATCCCCCTCCCCCATGATCGGCCCTCACTGCGCCATTCCCCGACCCACTTCGCCAGCGGGCAGAAGTCGATGGACGCCATCGCCTTCGGCTCCATTTTAGGAAGGGAAAAGCACATGGCACGGAACACCGCCAAGACCCGCAAGACCACCGCTGCGCGCGTCGACGTTTACGAGGAAGTCACCAACCAGATTATTGCGCTGCTAGAGGCAGGCACCCGGCCTTGGTCCCCGCGATGGGCATCGGGCGCGGCATCGCTTCCGCTTCGCCATGAGGGCACGGCCTATCGGGGCATCAATATCCTGCTGTTGTGGTCCGCAGCCATGGCGCACGGCTACACCAACCCGCATTGGATGACCTACCGGCAAGCGCACGAGCTGGGCGGACAGGTTAGGAAGGGCGAGAAGGGCAATCTTGTCGTTCATGCCGGAACCTTCACCCCGAAGGACGGCGAGACGGGCGAGCCGATCACTGACAGCGAGGGGGAGGAAACGACCCGCGCCTATCTGAAACGCTATGTCGTCTTTAACGTCGAGCAGATCGACGGCTTGGACATGGGCAGATTCCCGGCCCCGATTATCGAGATCAAGAACCGCGATCAGCGCGACCCCGAGCTTGATGCGGCCTTTGCGCGCTATCCGGTCCCCTACCGAGAGGGCGGCAACAGCGCCTATTATCACCCCGTCGCGGACAGCATCGCCATGCCTGCCTTTGGCGACTTTGTGAGCGGCAACGCCTTCTATGCGACCCTTGCGCATGAGGCCATCCATTCCACAGGCCACACGTCGCGGCTCAATCGCGAAACGCTCTACGAATACGGCAAGAGCCGGGAAATCCGAGCCGCCGAGGAACTGATTGCGGAGATTGGTGCGGCGATGCTCTGCGCGCAGCTTGGCATGGAGCCGACCGAGCGCGAGGACCACGCGGCCTATCTGGCGTCGTGGCTGACCGCCCTTCGCAACGACAAGCGCGCGATCTTCCGCGCCGCGACCGCCGCGCAGACCGGAAGCGAGTTGATCCTGTCCCACATGGCAGCGCCCGTGATGTCTCGCGCCGCCTGATCCAGCGAGGGCGGCCACCAGCGCCGCCCCGCCCCCGCTATTCCCGAGGATTGAACCATGCCCAAGACACTCCCCAAGGTCGAACTTAGCTGGCGCGATGAGAATTACGGTTCCGTCTACGCCGTCGCCGCCTTCCGCAACTATGCTGGCAGCGTCGATTGGAGCGAGCGCACCCACCAGCGATTCAGGGGATGCGTGAAGCGGGCCGGCTTCGAGTTTCACTATGGCCGGTGCAGCTACATCGCGACGCGCGGCACGGGCGAGGAGCGCCAGCGCTCCATTTGCGAGGAGCTGGACCGGGCTGGTTTCGAGATCGAGCGGGGCGACGTTCGGCCCGACCGCGCCGATCTATGCAGAAAGGAAGGATCATGACCCCGATGCGCCACCTTGACCGCGACACCCGCCGCGCTCGCCTGCTAGCGGCGCGAACCCGGCCTGTTGGCGGCATCAATCGAAAAGGCATCCTGCGCGGCGATTGGGATGGGGGCAATGTCGTTCGCCAGTTCCGCGACGGAGCTGGGGAGGCGCGGGGCCTTGCCCCTTACTAGACGCCACCAGCGGCTCAGGACTGAAAAAATCGGGGCGCGGTCCTGTCGGCCCGCGCCCTTCCACCATCCTAGAAAGATCCATTATGGCTGCAACTATGATCGCCGCTGGGCTAATGTTCGCCTGCACACCCACCCTCGTTGCGGACGGGGATGGCCCGATATGGTGCGCCGAAGGCCCGCGCATTCGCCTTTCAGGCATCGCCGCGCGCGAGCGCGACAATAGCTGTCGGCCTGGTCATCCTTGCCCGCGAGCGTCCGCCCAAGCGGCCATGGACGCCCTTGTCCGCCTGCTAGGCGGATCACGAGGGCGGACGCGCTTCCCCGGCGCGCGCTACGATCATGTCCGCGTCAGCGCGCCGACGATGCGTTGCCTCTCCGCTGGCAACGCGAAAGGGAGCCGCACCGCTGCATTCTGCCAGATGGCCGACCGTCGCAACCTCAACTGCGCGATGCTCGCGACCGGCACGGTGGCGCGTTGGGATCGCTACTGGCGGCGCGATATTGTCTGCCCCTCGCGACAAACGCGGTAAAGCGATGTTCCCAATTCGTTCCCTTGTGCGTTAGAAGGAGCGACGAAGGGAATCATCATGTTGCTGCCACCGATGCAGCCGGTCCCGCTCGCCGAGGTGCCAGAGGGGCTGATCCCCTTCATCATCGACGCAGCAGGCGCCGGCTTTCCGTCCCCCAGCCAAGATTGGCAAGAGGACGCTATTTGCCTGATCGAGCTTTTGCGGCTCGATAGGGCCGCGAGCTTTGTTTTCCGCATCAGCGGTAGCAGCATGATCGACGCAGGAATCTATGATAACGATGTTGTCGTGGTCGACCGCGACACGCGCGCGATCGAGGGCCATATCGTCATCGCCATCGTGGACGGCGGCTTTGTCTGCCGCCAGCTCGCGCGCCGCCAGGGCGAAATATTCCTAGAAGCGCGCAACAGCCGGCAGCACTACGAACCCACTCCCGCCGAAGGCATCGAGATATGGGGCGTCGTGCGAACCAGCGTCCGCGATTTCCGGCGCTAGGCGCGCGCGATGACCCATGGCATCGTCGATATTCAGAATTTCTACGTCTCCGCTGAAAGGCTTTTTGATCCAGCTTTGCGCGGCGTCCCCGTCATTGTCCTATCGAACAATGACGGCTGCGCCGTCGCCCGCAGCGAGGAAGCCAAGGCGCTCCATGTCCGCATGGGCGAGCCTGTTTTCAAAATACGGGACCGGATCAAGCGCCACGGCATCCAGCTCCGATCGAGCAATTACGAACTCTATGCCGACCTCAATCGACGGTTCAACGCCGTGATTGCCGAGCATAGCGATACGGTGGAGATCTACTCGATAGATGAGAGTTTCTATCGCGCCCCGACCCTGCCGAACGGCCTTGGCGACGTGGAAGCCGCTCATCGGCTGCGTGAGGATATATTGCGGCAGGTTGGCCTCCCGACCCGGATTGGCCTTGGTCCGACCCGCACCTTGTCGAAAGTCGCCAACGCGCTCGCCAAGGCCACCGAAAAGGTGTGGGGCGGCGTCGTGGATCTTCACGACGCCGAGCTACGCTGGCGACTCTTCGAGAAGTGGCCCGTTGGCGAAGTATGGGGGATTGGAGGCGCGCTTGAGGCGCGGCTTCACCCTCTCGGCATCCGAACGACCGCTGACCTGGCCGCGATGCCGCCAGCGGTAGCGCGCGACGTGGGAACGGTTGTGCTGGAACGTCTCGTGCGCGAGCTGGGGGGGACCGAGTGCGCGGATTTCAAAGTCGAGCCCGACGCCCTGAAGGCGACCGCCGTCACACGGCAGTTCGGAGAGCCGGTCAAGACGCTGGACGAGCTGCGCGAAGCCATGGCGCGGCGTGCTGCGCGCGCCGCTGAAAAGATACGGGCCCAAGGCCTCGTCGCGAGCCGACTGATCGCCTTCGCGCACGGCTCGCGCTATCGGCCGAACCCGCCTTCCGCTTCGCGATCGGCGCGGTTGTCGCCGCCGACTAATGATCCCCGCGTCATCCTGCGCATCGTCGGCCAGATGACTGAGGCCATGTTTCAACCGGGAGGCGTCTATACGAAATGCGGCGTGCTGCTGGAGGACTTAACCCCGCAGGGGCACGGTCAGGCTGACCTGTTCGCGACGACCGATCCGCGCGCGCCGGCGCTGCTGGCTGCCATGGACGGCCTGAATAGCCGGTTCGGTCGCAACACCATCACGCTCGCAGCCCAGGGCCACGGCGCCAAGGCTTTCGACACCAAGCGCAGCCAGAAAAGCCCGGCCTGGACGACGCGGATCAGTGAGGTTCCCGTTGCGCGTTAGATCACAGTGCTTCCGCGCCGGAGTTGCTACGCCTGAAGGAATGGGCGTCAGTTTCGATTCAGGCCCATTTGCCGACTTTGTAGCTTGTCCTTCCACCGGCATTCTAATTCCATCAGATCGGCTAGGGTGGCGCCGGTGCCGACCGTCTCCAAAATCGACACCTGATAGTCGCTCGGATCGCGGCTTTTGAGCGCGACATTTCCCCCGTGCCCCGATGCGAAATACTCGCGCCACCGGCCAAGAAAGCCCTCTCCGCTGGACGCCATGCCGACATATTGCTCCCGCGTTCGCGGGCACGTCAGCAGGTAAATCCCTCGCGTCGCGCGCAAAGCCTCAGCCCAATGAGCCGGCATCGTCTCGATATCAGAGAGGTTCAGGATGAGCGCCGCGAAGCCGGGGAACGGATCTTCGCGAAAGGTTCGGCGAAGCTCGACAATCGGCTTTGGCACGCGATCGCCGCGCTGAATCCATGCGCGATAGCCCTTGCCCCAATCAATCCAGAGGCGGCCTGCATATTCGGCTAGCTCGGGCAGCAACTCTAGCCGGTATTGGTTGCAGCTTCCCGCTGGCTCCACTGCCCCGGTGACGGGGTGCGGCCGATCTTGCGCTAGCGGTCCGACCAGCTCAGCCGAGTAGAGGCCGACGAACAGGGTTTCCTTGCCAGGAACACCGACGAAGGAGGCCCAATAGGGCGCGCGCAGGTCCGGAGCATCGCCTATCCCTTGGGTTTCTTGGTACGCCTCGAAGCGGCTCCGATGGTCCCGCCAGAGGACATATGGCGTTGGGAAGCCGGGATGCCTGTTATCTTGGTGCCGCAGCAGCCGGACCGAGCTTCGGCTAATACCTGCCAGCTCCAACAGATCGCCAAATGTGAGCATCAGCCATCGGTTCCCGTATCGTCCGCGATAACGGGTGCCGCGTCATGCGGCAGCGGGCCGAACAGAGTTTCCAGCATTGCGTCCATCGTATCGATCCGCCGAAAGTGCTTTGCCGGCACCTTGCTATGGTTGACCCGAAGCGGCCGATCGCCGCCTTCACGGCGGCCGATGCGCTTCGGACTGGCGAAGCCCGACAAGTCCGGAAGCGCTTCGCCGGGTGCCCCGCCGAACCACCAGAACGGCCCAAGATCGAGATCGAGCGTCACGCAAATCCAGATCACGCAGCCGCTTGGTTTGTCCGCGAGCGCTCGCCCGACAGAGACGGGCGCAGGCTTGCCGCGAATGCCCGTCTTGAACTGAATGTGGCGAACGACAGATCCTCGCCCCATCACCAGGTCGTAGCCGTGCGCATCAAATTCGGATCGTAAGACCTCTACGTCGGTGATCCCGCGCCGCCAGAGCGTGCGGAGGGCTTCACCCACGAACACATGCTCAACGATGCGCTCGCGCAACGTCGAATGATGCGAGTGCATGTCGATGCTCGCCATGAATCTACCTCTTCCCCTCAAGGCCTGTTGAGCGTCGCTGTGCTTCACCGGTCCTAAACCCGGGCCGGTAGAGCAACCGGAATCCACAGGTAGCGGAACAGCCCGGCTTTACCGTCGATCCGATTATAGTCCTGCCAAGCGAGGGCATACCGGCCCTTGATTTCCAACGCCGCTTCGCGGTTTTTCGTTGTGCCTGGCTTCGCCAGCTCGTGCCAAGCGAGCGAGCCGGTCAGCTCGCGCAGGTCACACAGGTTGAAGGCTGCATCTACAGTGTCGGCGCGCGCGCGGGGTTGCCAATAGCTGGGATCGTTCGTGAGGACCAAGACGCCGGCGCCGTAGCCGGTTGCCTCCGCATAGGCTTCCATGCGCGTCACGTCCTTGCACACGTCATAGCGGCGCTGGTCATGCGCGCCGTGCTGCTTCAGCGTGACGGGCTCGCCGTCGAGCGTCGTCGAAAAGCCCTTGCTGAGATACTTCAGTTCCAGGGCGAACCGAGTTTCGCCGATCACGATAACGTCGATCGCGCCCCTCGCGGGCGCGGTTAGGGGCCATTCCAGTCTTACATTCAGGCTCGAATCGTTCTTCCGAATCTCATAGGCAAGTTCATGCTGGAAGTCGGCTTCCGAGCAGAACACTGGCCGCCGCATGGCAAGGTTTGCCATCAGGTCATCAATGACGATCAAATCTATCTCCGTTTGCCCTCTGACTTAGACCGATGGTGTAAACGGAATCTGGCCGCACGTTCCACCTGTGCTTTCGCGGCCGTTACTTTAACCGATCAGATCGAGCGCCATCCCATATCCAGATATGAGGCGGCGATGCCGCCGCGTTGATCGAGTAGTTCGGGGCCTGTTCCGGCCCCCTGGCGCAAGGGCCTGGCCGTCTCCGCCGCTACGCGGCTCCGCTTGGTGATCGCGGGGGTTTCCCCGTCCTTCCTCCGCTTCGCTCCGTGCAGGCCGGGTGATCCCCCTCCCCCGCGATCAGCCCATCTTTGCGCCATTCCCCGGCCCAGTTCGCCACTTGGCAGAAGTCGATGGGGCCATCGCCTTCGGCTCCATTTTCAAGAAGGGAAACAGCACATGGCTAAGACCACCAAGCCCACCATCCTGCATCTGACCGTCGACCAGCTTCACCGCAGCGAACAGAACGTGCGCAAGAAGCCGTCGAGTGCCGCCAGTGATGCCGAAATCTCCGCTTCGCTGCTGTCCGTGGGCCTCATTCAGCCCATGGTCGTCATCCCGCGCGAGGCCGGGGGATACGAGGTAATCGCCGGTGATCGCCGCCGCCGCCTACTGACGGCGCTGGCCGAGGCCGACCCGAGCCGGAAGGCTTTGACCTTTCCGTGCATGAAGGTCGATGACTTGAGCAAGGTCACGGAAATCAGCATGGCCGAGAACCGCGCGCGCGAGGCGATGGCCCTGCCCGACGTGTATATGGGTTTCGCTGCCATTCGGGCCGAACGCCCCGAGGCGACCTTGGAAGAGTTGGGCGCGATGTTCGGCTACGATGTGGCCCGCACTGCGCGCATCATGCGGATTGCGAACCTGCATCCCGAGATCATGGACCTCTACAGCGCGGGCGAGATCGATGACGCCCAGGCACAGGCTTACGCGGCGACGGAGGATCGTTCCCTACAGATCGCGGTCTATCGCCAGTTGGAGAAGGAGGCGACCCGCCCGCATGAGAAGAACGCGAGCGCCATTCGCAAAGCCATGAACTCCGGCAACCACGAACTGACCAAGCTTATGTGCTATGTCGGCGTGGATGCCTATCGCGCAGCAGGCGGCGAGTTTGAGGCCGATTTGTTCGCGCAGGATGGTGCTGGCATCGTCCAGAACCCCGAGGTGCTGCACCAGCTAGTCGAGCAGCGCATTGCCGAGGATAAGGATCGGTTCGAGCATAATATCTCGCGCAATGGCCGGATGCTTGGCGAGAAGTGGGGCCTTGCCGACCTCGAATTTTCGTGGACCGCGACCCCTCCGCAGATCAAGCAGTACGGCTATCTTTCGACCGACCATGAGCTTCGCATTCGCAACCCGAAGCGGGGCGACCTCCCCAAAGACCTAGCGAAAATCTATGCGTCGATGGAAACGCGCCTCGCTGCGATGATCGGAGAGGATGACGAACCGTTTCCCGAGCAGGAAGAGGCTTACGAGAAGCTGGCGGCCGAGATTGCCGAGCTGGACGCGCAGCGCACTATCATCCTGCCCAAGAAGGGCGCAGTCGTCGCGGTCGCATCGATCGAGAATGATGGCACCTTTGACGTTGAGCTGTGGTTTGCAGATCGGGCGGCAAAGGGCGCGGAATTGCCCAAGGGGGCGACCGAGCAACGCGGTCCCAAGCCAGCGCCGACACCGGCAGAGGCCGAGCGCGCGCGTTTCGGGCTGTCCAAGGACAACATGCAGGTGATGATGCTCATCCGGCGCGATATGATCCGGGCCGAGCTAATGCAGTCCGCTTCCGCCGGTTCTTCGCTCGCGCTCGACTTCATGCTGTTCACGCAGGCTCGCACGATCCTGACCCCGACACATGGCTATGGAAACACCGTCTACTTCCATGGCGAGCATCAGGGGATCAACGACCTTCCGCACGATGAGGACGGCACCACCAAGATTCACGATCTTGTCGGGAGCCGCCCCGAGCGCGCCGCGTGGCTCACCACCAAGGAGGGCTTGGCGTCGGGCGAATGGATGACGGTCCGCGATCCGATTGAGGGTTTCGCGCTGTTCCGCAATCTGCCCGACACCTACAAGAACAAGGTGGCAGCGATGATCGCCGGTCACATGCTCATGGCGACCACTTCGGTTTATTTCGATGGTCGCACCCCGCGCATGGTCCGCGAGCTTGCCAACTGCATCGAGGCCGAGGCCGGTTTCGGGCGCTGGCGTGATGCGGTCGAACTGGACGAAGCTTTTTTCAACACCTTCTCCGCCAAGGCCCGCCTTGCCCTGCTCGAAACATGGGGTCTGGCTGATCGCGCAAAGGGCATGAAGGGCAACGAAACAGCCGCCTTCTGCGCTCGCATCGCTAATTGCGATGAAGAGGACGCCAAGTTGCTTGGCCTGCACCCCGACGATGTTGCCGAGGCCGTGAACTGGCTTCCCGACTTCATGGAGAGCGGGACCGTCGAACCCCTCCCGGCAAAGGAGGAACCGGAAGCCGACGAGGATGACGAGCTGGGCGACGAGGATCAGGACGACGATCACGACCAGATGGACGAGGCCGCTTGATCCATGGCGGGGGGCTTCGGTCCCCCGCTCTTTCCTTGTTAGAGAGAGACACCGCTATGGCCCGTCATTGCATCCGCGAACCGCGCTATATCCCGCCCGTCCACGTCATTGGCGAGCAACCCGACCTTTTCGGAGGCCCTACGATCAGCCATGCGGCGGAGCGAAAGCCCGTAGGGGCGAAGGCACTGCGCGCGATCACGAAATGGGCCGTCGCGCCTTGGCTTGGCGATGTGGACCGGGAAACCGTTCTCGAGGAACCACCGGCCCCCCTCCCCGTCTATCTTGTTGCTTGCGTTGCGGCGAAGCTGGATCACCCCTCCGAGGCCCGCGACCTCTATATTTCTCCATGGTTTCGCAAGGCGCGCGCCTATATCGAGCGCACCGGATCGCCTTGGCTGATCCTTTCGGCAAAGCATGGCCTGCTAGCCCCCGGTGCCATCGTTGAACCCTATGATGCGACCCTTAGCGCGATGGGCGCTCCCGCACGCCGCCTATGGGGCGCTCGCGTGCTGGACGAGCTGGCCCGGGTTGTGGACGGCGCCGCGCCGCTGATCGTTCTTGCAGGCCGCTGCTATCGTGATCCTCTCTGGCCGAGCATTGCGCCCCGCGCGACCGCGCCCATGAAGGGCTTGGGGATCGGAGAGCAATTGGCTTGGCTGTCGCGCAGGCCCGTCGCTGAGGCTGGTGTTTCATTGGGCGCATTCCCTGATACACTCGCGAACGGAGATACCCATGACCGTTGAAATTCTCGCTGATCCGCAAGTGAAGCTCGCGATTGACCGCCTCGTTGACATTGCTCGTTCCGACACGGGGCAATCGGCCCGTGTCGCCAACTTCCTGTTGGCATGGTGGAATGGTGATGATTGGGGACATTTCCCCATTGCGGACCTGTTTGGAGTGGACCGCCCCATAGCGGTCGACATGGCAACGATCTTCGCCTTCCTGGGCCAATACCCCGGCGCGATCTACGTCCATGCCTTCGGGGAGCATTACAGGGAGATCATGGCCGATCTTGTCGAGATGTGGCGCGAGACGTGACCCGCGCCGGATGAGTTTCCGAGCATCCGAGGACGAAGGCGAAATGTCCGAGGGTGTTCGTCGTGCTGGCCGGTGGAGCATTCCGCTCCACCGGCCCCCTTCGCAGGATCGACGCCGTTCTTTATTCGTTCAAGAGTTGATGGTATAGCAGAGGCATGACGATGAGCGGCGAAACTGGCCCCATGTGGACCCAAGATCAGGCGGTTGCCTACGAGGCGGCGCTTGAGGCCATCAATGACGTGATCGCCGGTTACAGCGAACAGATCGCGCTTGAGCAGGAGCGGGCCGCTCCCAGCGCCACGCGGATCGCATGGCTTGAAATGCGGACGGATCAGGCAACCGCAATCATGCACTCGCTCAACGTGACGGACACCGAGAATGTCCGTCAGGTGCTTTCCGAATACAGCGCGATCGTGCGCGCGCGCGACGCCGCCGAGGCCGTCCCCATCGCTGCCTAAGAGGCAGCATGGACCGCGACCCCGAACGGCATAGCCTGTCACCCGACGCCTTACAGAAAATCTATGAAACCCGCGTCTCGCCGCGTCTTTTCCGAGGCGCGGAGAGCATCGAGCAGCCCACCGCGATCGTTCTAGGAGGGCAACCGGGTTCCGGCAAAACCCCCATGCAGAACCACGCTACCCGCGAATTTGCGGGCAGCGGGGGAGTGGTGAAGATCATCGGTGACGATCTTCGCGCCTATTTGCCTCACTATAAGAGCTTGCAGCGCGCCGACGACAAAACCGCGGCCTTCTATACCGACCGCGATTCTGGCCGATTGGTCGAGAAGGCCATTGCGGAGGCCGCGCAGCGGCGGGTCAATGTTCTGGTGGAAGGCACGATGCGCAACCCTGAGACGGTTGCAGCGACCTTGCAGCAATTCAGGGATGCCGGGTTCCGCACTGATGCGCGCGCCCTGGCTGTCAGTCCCGAAATGTCGAGCCTTGGTGTGTTGCAGCGATATGCGGCCCAAAAGGAAAGCCGGGGCATCGGGCGGATGACCACGACCGAGGCCCACAATAACGCGCTGCGCGGGATGCTCGATACTCTGGACCGGATTCAAGATGGGCGTCTTGCCGACAAGCTCACGATCTACCGGCGCGGGGGCGAGGCAATTCATAGCTTCGACCTCACCGGGCCAGCGCGTGCGGGTGAGCCGCGCGCCCGTGAGCTGGTTGAGCGCGAGCGCAACCGGCCACTGTCGCCGCAGGAGGCCCAATATAAGCAGCGCGAAATCGAGCGGCTGACCCCGATCCTGCAAAAGCACGGCGTCATCCCGGCCCGAGATCCACAGCGCAATGCCGACCTGGCGCAGAGCAAGGATAGGTCCCCTTCCCCTCCCCGTCGTGACGACGATCGCGAGCGGTAGAGTTTGCGGGCCGCCCTATGGGCGGGCGTTGGTTTGTTAAGTCCCCCCGTCAGTGTCTTCCTATCATGAGAGCCGGCCCGGATCGCTTCAAGGATCAGCGGTTCCCCCAATTTGCTGCGCAAATCGGCTCCCCCACTGCCCGCTAACGCGGCCGCTGCGCGGTCCCTGACCCGCCCCGCGCCGGCTCTCCCCCTTGGCCTTGCCAATCACGGCAACAAGGAGGTTGTTATGTCTCATCGTCTCTTCGCCCAGCTCGCGTTCGAGCGTGCGCTTGGAAATGCGGCGATCGATGCGCTCAATCAGGCGCTGAACGACAAAGACCACTTCGCGGCGGATAGCATGTGGCCGAATCTGCTCGACCTGACCCAAGCCGAAGTCGACGCGCAAGCGGCCGAGCTTGCCCAGGTTGTCGAGGATCGGATCAAGGATGTGCTGGACGGTCCTGGCATCCGAAATATCGAGCGCGGCGACCGCTTCTATGATCCCCAGGTTGTGACCGTCATCATGGAAGCAAAGGCCAAGCGCCATCAATCCGGCTGACACCGGATGGGGCGGGCTTTGCCCGCCCCTTTTTCGCCCGTTGGGCGAAGCAAACCCGGTTGCGATCTATGCGGAGCGAGGGAGGGGGCATCGAACCCCCTCCCTCGCAGTCTCTTCTCTCTGTGTGTCGTGGCATTTTGGCATGGGTGCGCGCCGGCTTTCAAGGATCACGGTCCCCCCAATTTGCTGCGCAAATCGGTTCCCCCGCCGCCCGCTGGCGCGGCCGCTTCGCGGTCCCTGACAGCCATCGCCGGAGCCCATGCCCTGTTTCTCCCGTCACCAACGAGAAGGAGAACCGGATGCACATCAAATTGTTTAGAGCATTGAAAGCGGCTAATCTGTCTGACGATGCCGCAGCAGAAGTGGTTGAGGCTATCGAGGAGTACATCGCAGTGAAGGTTCAGGAGGCGAACAAAGGGCTTGAGAGTAAGCTCACCGCGCAGACCTGGGTAATCGGCTCTGTCGGGTTCGTCCTGGCCGTCATTGGCCTCGCACCGGCTTTCGTCAAACTCTTCCAGTGAAGCAATAAGGGAGGCTCCAGCCTCCCTTTTTTTGCAGACCGCCCCTAACATAGCCGGTTAGCGAAGGCATTCCTTCACTGCCGCGTTGATCGTATCAACATGGACTGGTGTAGGCGTGCCGCTTTTCATCTTCCAGACAGTAAAGCCGCCGGGCATAGGTTTTCCCTTCAACTCAGTTTGCTTACCCTCGCTAATAAAGCGGGTAAGTAACTTCGTTTTGTTATCCTCTTGAATATCGAATAGTTTGCGCGCGACCGCATCTGTTAAAAGATGGCTTCCCTTCGTATCTAGGCAATAGACCATGCCTTTCTTCCAAACGATGAAATCCGGATAGAAGTTTGCCGTGTCACCTGCAGAAAGAAGTGGAATGTGAAAACCTCCTGCGGACGGATTGCGATGCCAAGGCAAGCCAGCATCATCAAGGGCAGTAGCAAATGGCAGCTCGAACTTATTAAGACCTGTATAGCGCGGATAGAGAGAGTTAGAGAACGCTGTGCCCTTCTTGCCTACTCGCATCGTCCCGAAAGTAAACGGCATGCCGCTTTCATAAACCAACTCTGAAAGGGAGTAGAAGGCTTCTGTCGCTTCGACTGACAGCTTCTCTGAGAGCTTGTCCGCTTTGCTTTGTGCCTGCACTCGCACGTCGAATTTAGAATCGTGGAGATCCGATACCGCAAGTACCCTGGCCGAGCGCGATTTCATTGCAGTGCTCACCAGCCAACGCAACCGAACGGGGTTAGTAGTCCCCCCGTCCTGCCATTGCACCGACTGAGGAGCGCCAGCGCCGATCACATCGATAACCGTGGAGGCACCTTTGGCTCCGGCCACAGTGTTTGCATCGCCTTCGGCAAAAGCGGGAAAGTCCTCAATAAGGTCTGCAATGCGTGCGCGAGCCGCTTCGGAGTCAACGAAGATATGGTGGAGTGCTATGCCTTCTAGATCTCGTGGCTCTTGATCCTCGGAGCCAGGTCCAGCCCCACCGAAATTTCCCGTTATAGAAAGGGGGGCACCTTCAGCCTTGAGCTTGGCTTTCACCTTCTCAATTGTGTCAGTGAAAACGCTCTCTCGGTCGACCCGCACGAAGAAGTGCGCCGTATTTAGAACGGGGTCATCATAATGTGTGGCGTCGAACTGACGGAGAACACGCCCCATAATTTGTTCGACTTGGATCGTAGAACCCATGCTTTTGTCGATATAGGCGAGGTAGCAAGCGGGATCATCCCACCCCTCTTGTAGGCCTAGATTGAATATGATGTGCTGATAATCACCAGCGGTAAATTGGTCGAAGTCGTTCTCACCCTTTGAGAAGAGATTGACGTTATCGGGTTTCGTGCCCGGATCGAAAGCTAGATTGGCATAAATAGCAATTTTTTCGGGTGAAACACCCTGCTGTTCGACAAGATAACGCCAGATTCTGATAGGGGGGGCTTCCCGCTTTACGAATGGCAAAGAGGGATCATCTCTTGATCCGTCATCAGCGATATTAGTTTTGCAAACGTAAATAGCTTTCGGGCGAATCTGTAGCTTTGCTTGTTCGACCGCATTTTCTATCAGATTCAGACGCTCGAATAGCTCATCTATCGAGCGATCCATGGCCGCGGTTGTGCCGTCAAACTGCAGCGCGAGCTTGACGAGCTGGGCTTTCACCACCTTCTCACTGTCGACTATCGTCGTAATGAAAAGCTCGGGTTCGATATCGCCCTGCTCTGTGGTGGCATGCAATTTATTGAATTCATCGTTCTGTTCGGATTCTTCAACCCACAGCTTGATAGGGTTGACCACCGACTTAGTGAAGTTTGCGGGCAGGCGGAGAGTAGCGCTTGCCAACAAATAAGCATCAGGTTGGAGTTCCGAGAGAATTTCGGCCTGCTGCTCGGACAGATTATGACCTTCATCATAAACGATGATAAGCGGCCGTCGTCCCTCGCCGCCAGGGCGTGAAATCAACCGCTCCCACGGGCTTTCATCGCCAAACGTGTCTTTATCACGCTTGTAGATATGAAGATTGCCTTCAGCCTGTTCTTTGTTGTTAAACAAGCCGGTCGTGGTTGTTATAAGCAGCGGCGTGTTCGGGTCGTTGATTAGGGCGGGTGTTATGTTCCCGATCGGAACTACCCGGAACCCGTCGACTAGATGGCTATATTTGCCCCCTTCCGTGAAATTTGTGAGCGTTTGCCCTACCACGGATCGGGCTTTGGACATCCAGAGGACGATGGGCTCAGCGTGTAGATGCGCGCGCAGACGAGTAACCGCGTCGGCCAAAATCGGCGTTTTTCCCGCGCCGGTAAGAGCGGAAAGCGCTTGGAAGAACGGTCGCGGTTGATTGCCCTTCCGCGGGCGGTCGGGATGATTGGAGTAGAAGGCAAATCGGTCTGTGATCGATTTAGCGGCAGCGGTTTGAAATACCTTGAGATCAATCATCTTCGTCGGTCGCATTCGAGTAAGCGTCAGCACGAGCGTTGAAGCCGATATGCTCCAAAACTCGATCTGGTATTTTGTAAAACTCGACCCCTGCCCCCGTGTATGGCGCAACAGAAGCGTAGATGTGATATCGCTCGGCTAGGCTTGCCGCAGCAGCTTCTGCTACGATCGCTTTGAGTGCTTCGCGGTTCAGCACCGATGGCGTGTCGGGGCTATCCCATATGAGAAAGAAGCCTTCGCGTTTTGGGTTGGTGGCAAAAAGGTATCTGTGCTGACCGATAGTGCAGCGGTGGAGATAGGAGCGAGCCTTTTCCGCCTTATCCCAATAGCTATTCAGCAGGAGATCGATCATCTCTTCCCGCGCTAGAGCATTTACTGCATCGGCATCGATCTTCTCACGCTTCAGCTGTATGAAGCGGAATCCCCCTCCCATGCCCGGCTGTGAGCCTGACGCCCAATCACCTGACACGACCCGCCGGATACGTTCGGCAGTGAGCGTCTTCGCGTAGTGGTCCTTCTTTTCACTGTTGCCTTGTTCAATCAGGATAAACCGGCGCGTCGCGCCGGTTTCGTGATTTAGATTGAGCACGGCATGGCCTGTTGTTCCGGAGCCAGCGAACGGATCTAGGATAAGGCCTCCATCAGGACACCAGAGCTGGATGATTTTAGAGATCAGCTTGAGCGGCTTCACCGTAGTAAAGCCGTGATTTGGTCCGACGATCGCGGTAAGCTCGCTAACACCGTCGTTCGTTCGTCCAGACTCTTTATAGCCCCAAGAGGTAGCTTCGAGGTTGACGGGGTAGCCAGTCTCTTCCTCTGCCCAATAGGTGACTGGCACTTTGCCACGCTTGATGGCCTCTAGGTACGTTTTAACCCGTGGTCGGCCCTGGCCGTCACGTCCAAACCAAACAAAAGGCCATTCAGGTTTCGCCAGTCTCGCTGCGGCCTTCTTTGCCACGACGGCGGGCACTTTGTTTGGGGCCGCTCCCTTCACCATGAGCGCGGGAGCGCGACCGTCGCCCAAGTCGCGTTCCTCGTAGGTCGCGCCCCATTCCTGCAACCAACCTTTGATGTTCCGCTTCGGATGACGCCAAGCCCCATTGCCCGCAGGGTAATGGACCTCGCCCGTAAACGGCGATTGTATGCCGTACTCGTCCTTTGGCGATGGGCTGCTGGCCGTCAGATTGCCTTCGCGCCAAAGCCCCTGAGAGTCGTCATCGATATTGCTGTAACGCTTATTGTCCTGTTCGGTTCTGGCGGTCGTAAGTGTTCGGGCTTTCGCGAGATCCTTGGCATAGACCAAGACATACTCGGTTGAAGTTGACACGTGTGATTTATCTGACCGAGACGCTGCAGTCTTCTGCCAATTGATGATTCCTAGGCGGTTGTCCTCCCCAAAAATCTCATCCATCAGCATGCCGAGCCGGTAGATTTCTCGATTGTCGATGCAGATGGCCATGACCCCGCCTGCGCGTAGCATCTCCTTCATCATCCAGATGCGAGGCGTCATGAATTTGAGCCACTTACTGTGGCGAGATCCATCATCTTCGGCTACCAAATCACCGAGATCGGGATCGTTTGGGTCTTTGTCCCATTTGTCGTTATATCTGAAATCTGATCCGGTGTTATACGGTGGATCAGTCAGCACTAGGTCAACCTTGCCGCGATGGCGGTAGAGACTGACCATCGTGGATAGGTTCTCCCCGTCCCAGATTTCGTTTTCGCACTGAGCTTCCTCGTTCCCACAGGAGAGCTTTTTGGAAATGCTGCTAAGTTTGGGTTTAACAAGGCGCGTTATCTGCCAGGGGGCTGTCCGCCCCGAGTAGTTCATCACAATGCCGTCTTTGCCCGCTTGTTGAAGCGCCTCATCATGCTCTTGGAGCAAGCGGATCAGTGCAGAGCGGGGCAATTCATCGTAATTCATGAAAAAGCGCAGGTCCTAGATTCGTATTTGGCATCGGCTGTCGCATAGCATGCCAGATCGGATCAAAGAGGACCTGCGCTTTTCGCTTCCCCCCCCACCAGCCTGTTGCCCGCTCAGCTAATGCGCCACGACATAAGCGAACATTGTGGCAACGTCCACCTAGCTCTCCCGTGTCGGAAATATCTAGCATGGCATATCCGACACAGGTATGTGTACTTTTCGCCTGACAACAAAACGGTGGTTTTGTTGACAGACAACCGGGGGCTTCCCCGCTTGCTGATAAAGCGAGGAAACGCCGCGTTTGTGCAGTGCAGCAAATAGGCCGATTTTCAACGTGACAACCAAATAAAAATCTCTCTGCATTAAGTTGACAGTTCTTCGCCTCTCTCTATTGTCAATTCGGTACAAATGGAGAACGGCGTATGAAACTCGGATATGCCCGTGTCAGCACCGGCGAGCAAAACTTGGCCCTGCAGATCGATGCCCTTCGCGCTGCTGGCGCGGAGCGGATTTTTGAGGACAAGGGGGTCAGCGGCTCGACCGTGTTCAAGCCGGCATATGGAGACATGCTCCGCCACGCTCGCGCTGGCGATGAGATTATGGTTTGGCGTCTCGATCGCCTCGGCCGCTCTCTCCCTAGCCTAATCATCGAACTGGAGATGTTGGGAAGCCTAGGAGTGGGCTTCAGCTCCCTCACTGAACAGATCGAGACGGTGACACCGGCAGGCCGATTGTTCTTCCATATGGTTGGGGCGTTCGCACAATTTGAGCGAGACGTGATCCGCGAGCGCACCAACGCCGGACTTCAATCAGCGCGCCGTGCCGGCAAGAAGCTAGGCCGTCCTGTGTCGATCACCGACGATCAATGGAGGCAGGCTAAGTCGCTGCTGGCGGAGCCGCACAAGATGAGCGTGGTGGCGGTTGCCGAGCTGCTGAACGTCACCCGCCAAGCCATCTACAAGCGGCTGAGCGCCGAGAAGGCGGCCGTGCCCGTTGAAGCTTGATTGGGTGCCTCCCCTCCCCTGCCCTGCCCTTTCCTTCGAGCGCAACACACAGGATTGCCACCTTCCCTATTCGCGGGCCTGGCCTGTGATGAGAGCGCGAGCAAGCATGTCCCCTCGCGCCGTCGCTGCTGATTGACGCACCTGGGCGTCTCCCCTTGCCTCATGCGGGGTCGGCCTTCGGCCTCAAGCAGAAAACCGCCGCTTCGTGCCTACGGTTTCCGCAAGCGGACCCTCCGTTTTTCAGCTTGCCCGCGTCAAGGGGGCCGCCCCTCCAAAGTGCGTCAGCAACGACAGCACGAAGGAATGGACATGCAAAACATCGCTGAATTTCGCATCATCGGCCGCATCGGCAGCACGGAGATCAAGGAAAAGGTGGCAACACTGGACGTTGCAGCGAACTACGGCCGCAAGGTTGGCAATGATTGGGAGGATGACACCCACTGGAACCGCGTCACCTGCTTCGGCAAGAACATCGACCGCGCCGCCAAGATGGCTAAGGGCGACCTGGTGCACATCACTGGCCGCGTCCGCCAGTCCCGCTATGATCGCGACGGCCAAACGGTTTACAGCGTCGACCTGATCGTTGACCGCATGGCAGTGATCGCCAAGAATGGCCGCCCTGCTGACGACGATCGCGACGAAGATTGAAGCCAAGGCGGGCGGCGCAGCGCGCCGCCCTTCCCTTCCATGGGTAATCGGGAATTTAGGAGGCGCTTGTGCCGGATCATGTGAAGGGAACTGGACGACCGGCGCGGATCGAGGCCGCAGTTGCCCTAGTCGATCGGGCGATATGTCTGGCCGAAAGTGAGGGCAGGCTAGGTGCCGCGTTCGCCGGCGACTTGGACAAAGCCGTTCGTTCGGTTCGCGAGGAAATCAAGGGTGACTTCGCTGCCGAGGCTCGCCTTTCCTAGTGATTTACATGTAATTTACATGCCTGCAAATTACATGTAAAAGAATGCCATAGCTTTTACAAACCTGCATAATGCAGTCCTGTGCATGAAAGGGCTTTGCATGGCTTTCCTGTTCAAGTATGTTCGAGGAATGCCTTTGCTGCCCAATGCAGCTAAAGGGCGGTTGAGACATGCAAAGGAAAGCAAATGGCAGTTATCGCCTTGGCATCCCCGAAAGGAGGTTGCGGCAAGTCCACAACGGCGATCGCCCTGGCCGGCGCGTATGCCGAGCAGGGATATTCAGTCCGGATCATAGACGCGGACCCTCGCCAGCGCGTCATGCGATGGGGTGAAGCGGGGCAGACCGGACCACAGATTGGCGTTGTCAGCGCGAAGGCCGACACGATCGTTTCGACAATCCGCGCGGCCGAGAGCGAAGCGCAGATCGTAATCGTCGACGTGGAGGGAAGCGCGAACATGGTCGTTCCGCTCGCCATCGCCCACGCCAATTTCGTCATCATCCCGGCCAACCCGTCGGCCGCCGATGTGGAGGATGCCATAGCGACGGTTCGCGTCGTTTTGGATACGCCAAGCAAGCACGGGCGCAGCGTTCCGCATGGGTTGCTATGGACTCGCGTTTCGACGGGCTTCCAGTCGCGCGAGTTTGCCGCGTTGGCCGGACAATTGGCTGAGGCCGGCGTGCCGGTCATCGGTCAGCTCGTGGAGCGCACCGCGTACAAGAGCCTGTTTTCCTATTGCACCACCCTCGACCAGCTTCCCCGCGATGAGGTGCCTGGCACCGACAAGGCGAGGGCGGAAGGGACGGCGCTGGCAAATGCCGTTGCCGACGCGATTCTAGCCGATCAGGAGAAAGCCGCATGAACGAGCCACAGAAGCCGCAGAGGCGCAATCTCAGCTTGCCCTTGGCATCGGTGCGTAGCGTGGAGCCTGACGCCTCTACGGGCCACGACAGCGCCAAGGAGACGGCGCAGCGGCACGGGTTCGACAATGTACCAATGCCGGCAAGCGAGGTGGACCGCTTGAGGGCCAACCAAACGAGCGAACCTCCGCGCCGTAAACGCGGGGCAGGGCGGTCCATGCCGTTCTCTGTGAAGCTCGCGCCGGCGACGATGGAATATATCTACGAGGTGGCGAACTCGCGTGACATTCCCCTGGCGCAGGTAATCGAAGAGCTTGTCGACGCGCATCGAGCGGCTGCGAGTTAATGCAGGTGCTAACGATAATTAGCGAAGACGGGGAGGGGAGGGCGGACCTTTGACAAGGCGGGCGAGGCCGTTGGCTGGAACCAACGACCCCGCCCTAATCACAACCGCAAAATGGAGTTTGCGAATCATGACTGACAGCACCCTATCGAATCCGGTCCCGGCGAGCGATGCAGCTTGGGCAGATGCGCTCGGTGAATACCGGGCTGCGGCGTCGCGGTTTCACGCCGAGGTCGCGCGTGCCGCTGCAACTGGCGAGGACATTGACCAGGCCGCGGCAGACGCGCACGCATTCGCAGCCGTCGCCCTTATCGGGACGCCCGCGACCCGTGTGGTGCAGATCGGGCAAAAGATCAGGGCGGCCGACAATCTGGTGAACCTGGGCCAACTCTATCCCAACCTGGCCGAGATCCTTTTGACCGACGTGCTTGGCTTGATCGGGATCGAGGATAGCGAGGGGAGGCTGTTGCCGCATCGGCTTCACTGAGGCGAAAGCGGCCAGTACGATGTGCTGGCCGCGCTTCTCCGGTGGACCCACACTCAGGCGATTACGGCTTAGTGCTGTTGCAGCCAATGGCCGATAGGATCATGACCGTCAGGCGCGCCAGCGTCTATCGGCTCGCTGATCCTTCCTCGTCACCACGGCGCCCGTCTGTGGTGAGGGCGCAGGCTGACGGAGAAGAACATGACCGCATCGACCATCATTGCCGCCATTCCGACCGGCTTCATCATCGTCGCCGGCATCGTCGTGTTGATCCTGGCCGTTCGCTTTCGAGGCCCCATGTCGATCGCCTTCGCGGGCCTGTGCCTTCTCGGGACTTGGAACGCCGGGGACGCGCAGCCCCTCCTTGCCGCTGTCATGGGTATCGCGCTTTACGGCGTCCTGGCCCTCATCGGTAACGTGTTCGGCGGTCGCGGCGAGCTGGATAGCGGAGCGCCAGCAGGAGGCTATGACTATGCCGCCGAGCAGGCCCGCCTTGCCAGCGAGTATCACCGCCGCGACCGGGAAAGCCGCTTCTAGTCTCCGGACAATCCTCCGATAGCAACTACCACTTTGGCGGCGCCATGCTTGGCAATGGCCGCCGCGATCGTGCGAGCTTCGGCGCGATCCATGTCGGGAATCTTGACCCGCTCCAGTGCTGACAGAAGGACGGGACGCCCCGCATCGCGCAGGGCTTCCTCCGCCTCCTTCTCGCGCTGCACGATCGCCGCTAGGGCCGCCTCAGCCTTGATACGCTCTTGCTTGATGCTTTCGAGGGCAGGGGACTTAGCCATGAGTTTGATTCCTTCCATGGAGTGAGTGAGATCGACGGAGGCGGCGTCTTGCGAGGCTCGTCTGCTCGGACACCGCACCTCCCTTTAGCTGAGGATCAGCGACGCGAGAGCGACAGCCAAGCCGAGGAGCGAGAGGATCAAAGCCCGCATGTGCTAATACGTGATATTCAAGAGCCGCGCCTTGCTCGCCTCATCTGTGGCGGCGCGGATTATAGCCCTGTCTCGGCTATTGAGCCACGCGCAGTAGATCGCCACGAGCGAGAAAACCACGGCCAGGATGTGCATAGCGTCCGCCCTCGTTTTAAGACAAAGCCGGACTGTTCTATTCCTGTCGGCCGGATTGTCCAGACGGCTTGAGACGCGTTGGATGGTGAAAACCCAAATCCAAATGACGCGCGGTGAAGCCGCTCATTTCTCCGTGTTCGGATCAGGCTGACGCTGGTCTGCCTTGGTGGCAGTACGGGGCGGTCCGGCAATGCCTTCCCTCCCGTCCACGTAATTTGGTTTTGCTTGAGGGGATTGAAGACGAGTGGTAGGGGATAACGAGAAGATGAAGTTCGCAGGATAGCCCGACTGATCGCATTGTCTGACGCAATGCAATCCTTTGGGCACCGCTGCACGGGGCTGGAATGTCGAGAATTACGCTGCGCCTTGAGGACGACGTTACGGATCTAGTGGACGTGCTGGCGAAGGCAGCAGGCATGACCCGCAGTGCTTGGATCGCGCGCGCCATCAAGGATGCGCTCGGTCGTCGGCCTGATGAGGTCCGCGATCTGCCCACGAGTGGAGGGGCATCAAAGACGCTCGCCCTTCGACTTCCTGCCGACGAAATGGACGCGATCGATATGGTCGCCGCCAAGGCAGGGATGACCCGATCGCAGTGGGTCAAGCGGACGCTCCGGTGGCAACTCTGGACACGCGCGGGCGAGCTGCGCCTTGTGCCGAGCAGCTATCGCTCCATCATGAAGATCGTCGCCCAGGTTCGCGCCATCGGCTATTCGCTCAATCAGGCAGTGAAAGCGATGAACGCTGCCAACCGTCCGGAAAGCCCGCTGCTGATCGAGCAGGTTGCGCCTCATGTCATCGCCATGGAAGGCCGGCTTTCCGAAACGATCAGGGAGGCAAACTCCACTCTTACCGCGATCGTCTCGGGTGAGGTCGACTACTGGACGGGCAGGGACAGGGCCGCCTCCACAACCAGCGAGATCGCGTCGTGAATGGGTTCGAGTTCTCCGATCAGACCCTAGAGGATTTGGAGCGCGTTCAAGGTGCGCGCGGGGCAGGGCGGGGCAAGGTCGACCATCGCGGCAACCGTGCCTTGGCCCGTGATCTTGGCACCATGATGCAGGTTCCGCTTCGCCCCAGCTCCGGCGTTGGCCGGCATGGGTCGGAGGCCCGAGGCGAGCGCAGCGCGCGTGCGATCGAGCAGCTTGGGCGCACAACGAAGCGTGCGCCTCAAGTCGTCGTGAAGATCACGAGCCGCATTCACGGTGCGGCCAGCACCGTTGGCGCCTTCACCTACGCCGGTCGCATCGGCATGTCCGATCAGGAGCCTATCGGTATCGAGACGAGTGAGGGCAAGGAGCTGATGAGCGCGCACGATATGATGCTCCTGGCGCGCGAATGGCAGCAGTGGGAAACGGCTGACGAGGCTCGCAGGAATGGTGCAACAGCCATCGCAATGGTGTTCTCGATGCCCCCCGGGACTGACCCCGAGAAGGTGCGCGAGGCCGTCCGCGATTTCGCTGAAACTGACCTCTCGAACCGCCGCTGGGTGATGGCGCTGCATACGGACGAAGCGCACCCCCATGTTCATCTCATCATCGCTGGCCGCGACAATGATGGACGGCGGTTCAACCCCAACCGGGAGTTCCTTCAGCAGTGCCGCGAGCGCTTCGCGGAGAACCTTCGGGATCGTGGCGTTGAGGCGGACGCTACGATGCGGATCGCGCGCGGCTACCCGCCCAAGCAAGATCCAACGCCTGTTCTCAAGATGCGCGAGCGCGGCGCGGAGCCCGACGCGGACAAGGGGCGGGTAGCTGTCATCGCCGGGCAATCGCCCGATGCCGGGGAGCGGCTTGGCGAGCGCGAGAGAGAGCGGAGCAAGACAGTCGCGAACCATGCTGCCGTGCGCGAAATCTATACGCGGGCGGCTTCCGAATTGGAGGCTCATGGCGGCGCGGCCGAGGCCGACCGGGCTAAGGCGCTTCGCTCTTTTGTGGATGCCATGCCGGCGCCGGCGAGCGCGCGAGCGGAGATCATCGAGCGTCTGAGAACGGGCAATGCGCTACCGAAGGAATATGCTCCGGATCGCGAGCTTGAGCGGCTGAAGGCTCGCGTCCAGCAGCGGGACGCCGAGCATCGGGCGGCGGCGCTGGACCGGATCGAACGCGCAACCGGAAAGATCAAATCTGTTTCGGCCGAGTTGAATGCCGGCGACAAGAAGGCCGGGGCAGGGGAGGGCGAACCGACCGTCTTTGATCGCATTCGCGCGAAGTCGGCCGAGCTGACCAACAGCAACGCGCCGCCCGATCTTGCACCCGATCGGACCCTGGCCGGTGCCACAGAGCGGCTACAAGCCATGCAGCGGAAATTGGATCAGACCATCAAGGATCGCGTGCAGAACAAGGATCGGGATCGCTCCCAGGATCGCAGTCGTGACCCTGATAGGGAAGGGCCGACGCGGTGAGCGACGAGGAACTATTGAGCGCGTTGCTCGACCAGATCGGGACGTTGGCCGAGGGCGTGCAGGCCGTGATGGAAAATCAGCAATCGCTTGCCGCCAAGCTGGACCAGCAGGCGGCCGAGCAGGCCGCCCAGGCCAAGAGCTTGGCGGCGATCGGCGTCGCCGTGGGCATGACCTATCTCGCCTCCGGAACCGACACACCGCTTCCCGTCGACGTGCTGGAAGATCGCGCCTTCGCCTCGTTCCTAGAAAATTATCCGCTGGATGGCCCCCCGATCACGGGCAAGGCAGCGATGGCCGACCATCTTGCGCAACTGGACCAGGTTGAGCCTGCAAGGCTCGCAGCGGGCTTCCGTGACCTTGAGCGTCAAACGCACCTGTCGATGATCGAGCGCATCCGCAACAGGCAGATCGAGCGTATCGCGCGTGATAAGTACGGCGACCTTGAAGCCATAGAAAAAGGGCGCTCCGTTCCCGGGGCGCCCTCTCGTGAGACAGATCGCTAGGCGATCATTCCCGCCTGTATTCGTCCCCGCTGGCCGTCAGATTGCCCGTGGCCTTGTCGATCGCGACGGACACATAGCCGAATCCGGTAGGGGCTTGCAGAAGGCCGTCATGCAAAGTGGCCGGTAGGTTTTTGGTGCGGATTTTGCCCGTCATGCTCGGCGCTGTCTCGCGGATCAGAAAGCTCTCGCCGTTTCGTTCGATCGTCAGCGATCGTTTCTCGTTCTTTGTGCTGATCCACTTGCCGACATATTCCTCGCCGGCCTGGCCGCCGCACCCTGCCAGCAGCATCAGCACCATGAGGGCTGATCCGCAAACACCTTTCATCATCGATCTAGATCCCGTGCCGTTTTTTCTGCCGCTGCGCGATTCTGGTCGCGCGTCTCATCCCGGCGCTGCTCGACCTCGCGCACTCGCGGCGCTCGCACTTCGCCACCGCGCTCTAGGGTCTGTGCAACCGCTTCTCGAGCCGCAACCTTCATGCGGGCCGCCTCCGGGGTTGCGTGCCCATATTTCTTGTCGATCGCCGCTTCCATGGCGGCGACCTGTTTGGCGCCGGGGTTTGTGCTCTTATCCTGTAAACGCTCCGCCTGCGTCATCTGCCTGAAATCGGCCGCAACCTGGCGGTCGCGATCCTGACGGGCAAGATCGCGCGTTCCGTTTGATCGCTCGCTAGGCTTGCTGCCCGCAGCCTGCTCGGTTCTGTCGTCAGCCATTATCCCTTAGCTCCTTTCAAAAAGGCCAAAGCCTCGCTGTCTCCGCTGTTGTCGTCCTCATGGGCCGTAGATGCGTTTTCCGGGCTTGCAGCGGCTTCCGCCCCGTCCACGTCCTCAATCGCGCTGTGCGCGCTCGCAGCGGCATTCGCGGCCGCCTCAGAAGGCGACCCTTCCCGAGCCGCCAGTTCGTCAAAGTCGATGCCGGCGAAGTCGGCCGACAAGCCTAGCGCAGCGAAGAACGCCGCCGCCTTATGCGGATCTCCATCGGCGGGCAGCTCATCGAAGGGGAAGCCCACCAAACGCGCAAAATCGACGCCGCTTTCCGCCTCCGCATCGGACATTTCAGGGGACTCGATGTTCTCTATGAGTGCCAGCGAACGCCTTGCGATCGAGGGATCGAGCGGCCGCGGCTTGATAGAGGGCGGGGCAACGCTCGACGCCTTCGCCATCCACTTATCCTTATAGTAGCGGATTTTCCCGCCCTTCAACGGGGGGATGCCGGCGCGCAGCACGATCACGTCGTCCTGCGAGAGCAGAAGCAGCTCTTGCGGCAGCATCAGAGGGCGACGCTGATCCGAGGTGGACACCGATCCCTCAAAGGCATCCCAAACCCGCTTGGAGCGGGATTTCGCCTCATAGGTGTAGTTGCCGAGGCGCTCGGATAGCTCCTTCGCCACATCGACATGCTTGGGCGTGAAAACCAGCTCGACGCCGCAGTTCTGGACAATCTCGCTCGTCACGTCAGGGCCGTACACGTCGCGCAACTGCGCCCGCGCCTGAATGACCGGCAGCAAACGAATGCCGTAGCCGGCGACGTAGCTGAACCCCGAGGCGATCACGCTGGCGCGGCCGAGGCGCGCGAACTCATCGAGCAGCAACAGCAGCTTGAGCGGATGCTTGCCGGCCTTTTCGTCCGGCAGCTCGCGCACATTCAGGTCGATGAGCTGTTGGAACAGCAGATTGTAAATGTCCGAAACGCGTTCGATGTTGTCGGGGGAAACGCCGAGGTAGAGCGAGATCGGGCGCGATCGGAACTCGCGTAGGTCGAAATCCGATTCCGACGTGGCCGCGTCGACATAGGGATTGATCCAAAGATTGATTTTGGCCGACACGGACTGGCGAATGCCGGTGAACGTGTTGGCCGAGCTGGAGATCCAGTCATTCAGCGCTGATATGCAGGCCTCCGACAAGGGATCGCCCGCCGCCTGCCTGTCCTTGATGATCTTCGGGAAACGCTCTTTCGCATCGCCGGCGCTGAAGTTGCGATAAACCTCGCCCATGGTGAAGGGAAGGGCGGGAGTTGCCGCGATATAGGCCGCGACGCCGATGAACGCGGTGCGAGCGCTGTCCATCCAGAAGCTTTCACCGTTCGCTGGCGGCGGCCAAAGCATCGCGGCAATCTTCTGCAGCTCGTCAATGACCTCCACCGGGTCGGTGCGCCTGATATGGGCGAACGGATTATAGCGCGCCGTGCGGCCTTGAGGATCGAGCGGATCGAACATCAGCACTTGATGACCCAAGCTCTTGCGCCAACCCGCCGATTTCTCCCAATTCTCCTGCTTTACGTCGAGGACGACGACTGAATCCGACCACGCCAGCAGATTTGGAATGACGACGCCGACGCCCTTACCGGCGCGTGTCGGCGCTTCTAGCAAGACATGCTCTGTGCCGCTGAACTGGACAAACTCTGTACCGAACAGGCCCTTTCTGCGCGTTCCAAGCAGCAGGCCTTCACCGTCGAGCAGGCCCGCACTTTTGGCCTCGTTTCGATTGGCCCAGCGCGCCGCTCCATGGAGCGTCTGACGCTTGTTGATGTAGATAAAGGCGGCGCCGATCGCGCCGACCGCCGCGACACCGCCGACGCCCTTCAAGAGCCAGCCCATCACAAATGGATTGTCGCGGTAGAACCAGAAATATTCCGGCATCCTGGCTATATTCAGGTCAGTCCGGAATTGCCCCATGCCGATGATTGCCACCAGGCCGCCGAGGACGAAGATCACGATGAGCGCAAACACACCGTAGATAGCTATATTACGCCGGTTCATGTCCGCTCCCTACATGCCGGCTAATTCCGGCTCGAAATGGATTTCAGTGACGCGGAACTTGCCGTCGACCTTCTTGCATTGGACAACGACGTCGACCAGCATGTGCAGAAGGTCGAGAATGTCCGCTCGCGATAGGTCGCGACCTCCTTCCGATTCTTTTACCAGCAACGACAATTGCTGAAACGCCAGCGCGGCCGAGTCCGCGTGAACTGTCGTGATCGATCCAGGGTGGCCGCTGTTCACGTTCCGAAGATAGAAAAAGGCCGTCCCGTCGCGCAGCTCCTGCAACAAGATACGATCAGGCCGCATTCGCAATGCCGCTTCCAGCAGATGCTTTGCCCCAACCTGCGCCTGTCCCTGGCCGTCCTTGGAGTAGAGCAGATGCACCGCGTTGCGATGGGGAACGATCAGCTCGCGCGTGTCCTCGATCGTCAGCAACCGCTCTTCATCTGGAATGAGCTTAATCAGCGCCTTCGATAACGTCGTCTTGCCCGATCCCGTCGCGCCGGAGATCATGATATTCTTGCGCGACTTTACCGCCAATTCCAGAAACCCAGGCCAGTCCCCCTTTGTCTTGAGGGCAACCAATTCCGCGTCGGCGGCCGAGCTGCGTCCGCGCGCGATCTTGGTTTCAGCGAACAAGCCGCCCGCGTGCAGCTCGTCCAGTCCGAACGTCTTGGTCGAAGGCTTACGGATCGTGATGGAATATAAGCCCAGGTCGCAGGCCGGGGGCGCGACAATCTGCACACGCTCACCCGTGGGAAGGCTTGTCGAGCAGATTGGCGTTGTCTGCCCGACCTTTTGCTTTGTATAGTTCGCCATCGATGTTGCCAGCGTTTCGAGCCACTCGATCGACAGCTTTTCGTCGTTCACCCACTCCCAACCGCTGCGCCCTTCCACGCCAATCTCAAAAGGCTTGTTGATGACGACTTCGGTAACGGCGTCGGCATCGAGCAGAGCGCGAAGCGGCTGCAGATGGTGGACCAAGATTGCCTGATCGAACATCAGCGGCGCAGCCTCAGTGAATAGACCTTGCTGAAATCCACGTCGCGAGCGACCATGATCGTCATTTCCTTGCCTTGCGCGGCGCGAAGACGCGGTCTGATCCGTGCGGCATCCTGCACTGCGATACCTGCAGCCTGGTTCGGCGTATTGAAGACCTGATCGGCCCCCGAGACTTCATTGCTGATCGCATCGCCGGCATCGCCAACGATCGACAGCAGCAAGGCAGCGCCGAATCTTTGCCAGAAGAAGGTATCGACCTTGCCGCCCATGCCCGCGCGGCCGAGTTGATCGGCCGCAGGCGAACCGAGGCTGACAGAAACGCCTGATGGTGTGATGGCTCGATTCCACAGAACGAAAATCCGGTTCTGGCCTCTAGAAAACCCGCCCTGATACTCGCCCAGCACGCGCGTTCCCTTTTCCATCAGGATCACACTGCCATTCATCGACCATATGTCTTGCGGGACGAGGCAGCTCGCCAGGCCCGGCTGAGTGGAATCCATCGCGGTTTGCAACACGCACGGAATCTGCATCCCTGCTGTGATGAGGAAATTGCGATTGGACAGCCGCCCAGCATTGACCCGCTCAATGTCCATGCCGTTCAACTGGCGCGCGAGATTGTTCGGCTCTTTTGCGCTAGGCCCGTTTTCGCCGCTTTCCTCACCATTGCCGCCAACCCGAAGGTTGCTGAACGGCCCATTGTTGCCGGTCACGGCTCCCAGCGGCCCAGCGCCAGCACTCACCGCCATAATCGGCGCGCGCCGCATAGCATCTTGTCGCGCCTGTTCCTTCGCGATGGCTGCCATGCGCTCCTGGCGCATCTTCTCAAGCCGTTCCGCTGTGGGATCGGCGGCGGCTTGCCCTTGCCCCGGCGCGGGAACGGTTACGCCGCCCGCCGACAGGTCCTCGCCGTCCATGATCGGATTGCCAAAGGGGTCCACACCGACTTGCTTCGCAGCCTTATCGCTGCGCACCACGACCGCAGCGGCTTCCCGGGCCGACTTCTCGGCCGACGCGTCGTCATCAAGGCGGAACGTACTATCCGAGGGCGTTTTGTTGGCCTTCTCGGATTGCGTCGCCATGGAATAGACCATGAAGCCGACGAACGCCGCGCCCACCGCAGCGGCGCCCATTGCGCCTTTTCCCATCGACTGCAGGCGACCGCGGGGATTGAATGCCTTGCGATCGAAGTCGGGGGTTGTGCTGTTGGCATCCTTGAGAGCGTCGTCGGAAACTTCGCTATCATCGTAGGTGAGCCGACTTTTCGCTTCACCGAAGTTCAGGCTCTTCTTGTCGTCGCCATCATCGGCGCTGTTTTGAATATCGCTCATTTCGACTGGCTCCCCTCCACGCTGCGCTCAACCTCTGGCGAGGCGGTCCCAGATGAATTGTCAGGTCCGTAGCGGTCATAGGCATCGTTCCAGATGCAGCTCAGCGACTTGCCGCGTCGCAGGCGGAATTCGCGTGCGACCTGATGCACCACGAGAAATTCGCCGCGAACATCATAGGGAACGACCGCTTCCGAACCGTCCGGCAAGACGGTGAAGATCGCCGGAAGCTGCTGGTTTCGAGGAAACCGCATGATGGTGAACTGGCCGTTGTCGGAGATCTCCGAAGGCGCGAGATCGGACGAACCGGCAATCTGATAGGCAAGATTGCGCCTGCCCTGGACCGCAGCGGCCTCCAATGCCACTTTGACGCCGCCCGCTTCGACCATGAGCATTTGCAACTGGATCTGCTGCACCTTCGCTTGCTGCGCCGCCGCCGCTTCCTCTGCCGGGTAGCGGAAGCGCACCACGAATTGAGCGTCCGTCCCCGGTGCGATTGCACCGCTGCGCGCCGAGAGCGCAAATGTGTAGGTGCGGACCGTGCCGCCCCGGCGCGTGACGACAATCAGATTGGTGGCTGGCGCGCGCTCGCGCGGCTTGATGAACAGAATGTTCTCAGCCGGCGCGACTTCCCAACTCACCGTGTCGCCCAGAGCGACGCTCGAAATCGTCTCGCCTGCGCCGAATACGATTTGGGACGCCGCGCGGAACACGCCGTTGACCCGCACAACCTCATCCGCATCATAGTTGATGTAGCGAATGCGGCTGTCCTGATTGCCAGCGCGCGGGATTTCCTCCGCGAACACCGGACTTCCGGCCACGATGGCGGCGAGGGCGCCGCCCACAAGAATCCTGCGAACCCCGATCATGACGCAATCTCCGGGTCTGCGCGGTAGCTGATGACCTGAAAACCAAGCGGATTGTTCAGCCGCCCCGCTTCAGTCGTCGGCTTGTCCACGTATTTGAAATTGATGGTGG
Organism: Sphingobium anseongense; assembly: GCF_037725245.1. NCBI lineage: Bacteria > Pseudomonadati > Pseudomonadota > Alphaproteobacteria > Sphingomonadales > Sphingobiaceae > Sphingobium > Sphingobium anseongense. The sequence continues at coordinate 36,406 of NZ_JBBJUL010000015.1, forward strand.
CGACCCAATGGCTCAGCTCGTCGGGCGCGTTGCCAGGCCTCATCACGGACTTGGTGAAGCGCACTTGCGCCACGCGATCATTGATGAAGGTAATGCCCCTGACAGCCGCCGAGATTACCTCGCCGTTCTGATAATTGACTATCGGGCTGTTCGGATTGGTCGCCCGCCGCTGGCCGGCGAACTTTTCCTGCTCTTGCGGGATCGAGAGCGCATAGACGCGCGCCTGCGTCTCACGCGCCGAGACTTCGGCCCAGCCCTCGCGGTTGCGAACATATTCCGAGAGGAAGAACTTGTTCACCGCCTCGTCGGCCGTGATGTTGCGGGTGTTGGTAAGCCGCGTCACCACATCGATTCCGCCTGTCTGGCGATCGACGCGGATCACATACGGTTCCACTGACCGCAGCGGCATGGCGACATGCCACCCCAGCATGGCGAGCCCGAAGGCAACGCCGCTGGCGCCGACGATATAGGCCAACCGTTTTTGCTTGTTGGCCTCGCTCACCCGATCAAAATCCCAGCCTTTTGCATCCGAGAAATACTTGTCGAGGTCGCTCTTCTTTTTGACTCCGAGGCTCATGGTCAGCAGCTCCTAAACGCGGTTTGCGGGGAGATCGGATCACGCCCCATAGAGAGCGGCCGACCAACCGGCGCAGGCGTGCCATTGCGCGGCGCTGGCGGGGGAGCCGTCAGATCGGGGACGGGCACGGCTTCTGGTGCCGGTTCCGCATCCTTGCCAAAGACCATCACCTCAGCACCGCCGCCCTCGCGCGGCGCTGGCGCTGCGCTCACGTCGGCTTGCGAGAAGATCGAGCCGTATGGATTGGCATTCCGCGCGCTTCCGCGACTGCAATGCTTGGGAGGATTCCCACCCTCCGAAGTGGTGGCACAGGCTGCTAGAGCGCAGCTTGCCACTCCAACGAAGAGAATCCTTCCCCATCGGCGCGGGGACGGCGCGCCGTGATGACACTTCATCATGAGTTTTCCTCCTATCGATTGCCCGGTCTGGACGATGCACCGGGCATCGAGGTTCGACCGGAAGATGCTTGAGCTTGTGCGATGAAGCTGGCGCGCGCCGCCGTCTGACGATCGAGGCTTCGACCGGCAGCATTGCCGATCGCGCCCGCTGCCCGGCGAGGGGCGCCTAGCGACGAGTTCATGATTCTGCGTTGCAGGGTCGCCGGGTAGATCGCGGACAGGAAGCCCGCGCCCGAAGATCCGCCGCCACCGGCGAACGAACCGATCGACTGCGCTTGCATGATGATGAAGCCGCCGACGAGGACCGCCACGAGTTGCAGCATCATCGCGGCCAGGGCCGTCCACGTATCCCCGCCGTCGCCGGCACCGACAGAATTGGGTATGCTGTTGACCAGCGCGACGACGAACAGGAGCGCGATCGCCACCGCCGCCGTTTGAATCGCATAGTTCAAAACCGCACCGAGCCAGCTAAAGAACAGGCCGGACGAGGCCGGAAAGATGAGCGCGCCGACGAATATCGGCATCGTCGCGATCGTGACGAATAGGCCGAACTTGATGAACAGCACGATCGTCATAGCGATCGCCGCGATGATGTACGCGAGCAGCATGATGAGGATGACCATCAGACCCGTGGCAAGGTTGGGGATCGTGACAGGGAAAAAGCTGCTGGCCTCTACCCAAGGCTCCATCGAATTATGGATGGTTAGCGCAGGCTCGACGGCATTCTTTACGAAGGCGTCGAAGGATGCCGACAGAGCGCCGCCGCCAAGGGCAGAAGCGAGCTGATCGGGAGCGGCCTGTGCCGATGCGGCAATGTCTGCCGCGATGGACGATGTTGCCGCCAGAATGACGAGATAGCATTTCAGCCAAGTGCCGAGGTAATTGCCGAACGGTTCATTCGACACGCCGCGCATGACGGCGAAGCCCACGATTACCAGATTGATCGCCATGGCCGTTTGTAGCGGCGCGGAAACGAGGCCCACGACAGCGGCATACTTACCAGCAAGCGTCCCGGTAATTTGGCCTTCTAGCATGGTGTAGATTGCATCGAGCATGGATCACCTACTTCCCGTTCCAGGTCGGCCAGATCGAACCGGATTTCAGGTTCTTCTCTGTCCTGTCCCGGTCGCGCTCGAACTGCTCGCGAGCGGTCTGCTGGATCGCGACAGCGGCATTCCCGCAGTTGCTGCCCGCGTCACCGTTGCTCTGGCAGCGAGCGGCCTTCTCGCGCGCCTCGGTCAAATGCTTCTTGTAGTATTCGACGGACTTGGCTTCCTCACCGCAGCCGGCAAGCGGAAGCGCCGCACACATCATCATCATGAGACACTTCCGCATTGCCTGCCCTCCTTACTGGCCGCTCCAAGTCGGCCAGAGCGATCCGTCCTCGATGTTCTGTTGCGTGCGGCGCTGCGACGCCGCGAAGTCCGACGAGGACCGCAGCGCGGCAGTGGCGCGCGCCGCTTCCTGTGCCGCCTGCAACTGGAGAAGGCGGTTATTCACCTGAGCATTTTCGATGACCGCGCGCGCTGCAATGTCCTGAGACTGGCGCGCTGTGGTGGAGGTCGCGAGACCATCGCTCAGTTGCTTGAGGCCGTCGCCAGTGGCCGCCGTGGCTTCCAGCATATATTCGCTATAGGCCTGATCGCGCGCGCCGCGTGTTGCCGCGCCGGTCAGAATGTCCTGGGGGTTGCCGAAGCCACCGGCGATGCCATCGAGCGAAAAATCGCTCACATCCATGATCGACTGCGCCCGATTGCCGATCGCGCCCAGGTCTTGAAGGTTGCCGGAGATCAGGTTGATTGAATCCTGAATGCCGTCCGGCAAAGCCGTCTGCAGAATCTGCGATTGCAGCGATTGCGCCACATTCGAGATTTCCGACAGGCTGTTCATGGTGGTGTAGAGCTTTTTGGCCTCATTCAACTGGTTCAGAGTGTTCTTGGCCGTCTGCAATGCTTGCGCGATCGACTTAACGTCGACCACCGCCATTTGCGCGTTCGCGCTCCCCGCCATCCCGAAGGTCGCGGCCGCAAGGAGCGCCGCCCTGATAATCTGCTTTCTCATATCAGTTACTCCATTCCCTACGCCCCGCCGAGCGCCATTGGCGCTTGAACTCGGGCAGCCAATTTTCGGGATCATCCCCGAACTCTGCGCGCAGCTTGTCGAGCAACGCGACAGTTCCTTGCCGGCCCGAAAGGACCGCCAATTCGTCGTCCATGCCGTTGAGGTCCAATTCGACCACCACGGAATCATGGCCCTGTTTGATGAGGAAACGCCGACTTTCCGGCGACAGATCGACCTTGATAAGCCGGAACTCGGCTTCAGTAAGGTTCAACCCATCAATGTAATCGCGCGCCTGCGCATTGGGGTTTGGCAGAAGGATTTTCGTGGGGCACTGCTCAATGATCGTCTCGGCAATGTCCGAGCGAAGCGCGTCTGCCGGCGACTGCGTTCCGAACATCATGATCGCATTGCGCTTACGGTAGGTTTTCAAGCCGTCCCGCGCGAACTGGCGGAACGCGGGATCGCCCAACGCTTTCCAGAACTCGTCAATGTCGATGATGACCGGCCCTCCGTCCACGATGTCATCGAGCCGGTGGAACAGGTAGGACATGAGCGGCGGGCGGATCGCATCGTTCTCGAGGAAATCCGTCATGTCGAACCCCATCAAGCGGGCATCGAGGCGCAGCGTGTCGTCCTCGTTATCGAAGACCCACCCAAACTCGCCGGTCCTCGTCCACCGATCCAAGCGCGCTCCCACGCCCGTTTCGCTCGTCTGATCGAGTTGCGAGCGGACAGCCGCAAGGGACCGCAATGCCTTGGGCAAGCGGAACACGGCTTCAAGCGCCTGGCTCACCTGATACAGCTCTTGCGGCGACAGCTCGCCGCTTTCGGGAGCGACGAGCTGTCGGAGCCACGACTTCAGGAAGTCCCGGTTTCTCGGGTTATCGTCCAGCGCCTTCAACGGCGCAAAGCCCGATGGCTGGCCGTTGCGCAAAGCGAGATACGTGCCGCCCGCAGCCCGAACAAAGATTTCCGCACCGCGGTCCTTGTCGATGAAGGCCATGCGCGCGCCCAGCTTTTCAGCCTGTGAAAGAAAGAAATTCTGGATGACCGTTTTACCGCCGCCAGAAGGGCCGAGGATCAGCGTATGACCCACATCGCCATAGTGGAAATTGAAGTAGTAGGGAGAATTGGCCGTCGTCTTGAGCAGCGCGACCGCCTTGCCCCAATGGTTGCCCTCCGCCTGACCCACTGGATACGTGTGGATCGGCGCCAGCGCGCCGAAATTGCGCGAGGTGAGGGCCGCAGGCCGCGTCCGCCATGCGAAGTTGCCCGGCAGCATCGACCAGTAGGCCGCTTCTAGCGCGAGATCTTCACGGGCGGCGACGATGCCGCTTTCCGAGAGCGCCGCGCGCGCGACACTCATATTTTCCGCAAGGATCTTCGGCGTCTCGCCAAAGACCGACAGCGCTAGGTGATGTTCGCCCAGGACGAAGCGGTTCGACTGCAGATCGTCCATCGCTTCGCTAAGCTGATCCTGCTGGCTGAAAGCCACATCGTCGGTCGCGCTTAGTTGCGCGCGCTTCCGCCGCGCCGTTTCCATGCCCATTTGCTTGCCGAGGAAGGCGAAGCCCTGACCAAGCACGAACTCGAACTTGGAATCTAACAGCGCATTGAGCTGGCCCGGAAACGTGCGCGCAGCATGTTCGCGCACTGCCAGGACGCCACCGAAGCGAGAGCCACCCGGCTCCCTGACTTCAAACAGCTCTTGTCCGAAAATGACCCGATCCGAATAGATCGCGCGGCCGAGGTGCCCGCGCACCAGCGGGACGCGGCGCTTGTCGGCCGTCATGATCCGCTGCATCAATTCCATCGGCTCACTGAACTGCAGCCCGTTGAACTCGTAGATACCGAGCATCCGGGGGCCGACCCGCGCCATGAGCTTTTTCACGTCGCGCAGAATGTCATTGAAGGTTTCGAGAATGTCGTCTTCGGCCTCAGCGGCCGACGATTTGGAGAATATCGAGAACACCGACGAGGCCGCCTTGTCAGCCACACCGACCGCAGGCCGGTAGATCACTGTTAGGTAAAGCTCATTCACGAACAGCCGCTTTGCCAGAATGCGGCTCCTGTAGGCCGCATCGAGATCACGAGCGAAATCCGAGGTGAACTCACCGTCCGGATAACCCCTCTCGATACGCCTTACCGTATGCACCATGACCGCCACGCGCTCATGTGCGATCGTGCGCCAAGCGGTATTCAGCTTTTCGTGCCAGTCGTTGATGGTGGCAATATCGGCCGTCTCGAACGACATGCCCTCAAGTGCGAAAACGGCCATATACTCGCCGTTGTCCAAAGCAACGACATGCTCGTTTACATGGCGCGCAAAGGGCAGATATTGCGATGCATCGCGCTCCTGCTTGATAGCTGGCTTGCGGTTAAACACGGTTGAATCCTTTCCGCTTAACGCCAGCCACCGGAAGCGGGGAATAGCTGGAACCGCCCCAAATCATCTTGTTCGGTGCCGGAGCCTTGGTCCGCCCGAACAGGAAGATGATTTTGAACATGTTGTAGTCAGTGCGAACGATGAGCCTGGCCGCGCCCAGCAAGCCGCCGCCGATCGCCAGCGCCCATATCGGGTTGCCAACGACCATCAGGACGAACACCGAGGCCATGCCGATCGCAAGCGTCGCTTCTACCGGCACGCCGAACCAGAGCGTCGGGCGCGTCAGCGCAAGGAACAACGGATCTTCGGTAAGATACTCTGGTTCCGACACTCAAAACCTCTCTTTGCCGCTGGGCGGCTTTCTACGTGAGCAATGCGGTGATCGACCCCGCGCACAGCACGACGGCCAAACCCGCAGCCCACAGCGCCAAGGTCTGCCTGTCGCCGTGCCCGGCCATGAAGAAATAGCCGATGATGACGAGCGCAAGCGTTCCGAACGCCGCGCCCGCCGCCACCATTTTCCCGGTTATCTCAGTGGCTTTTGCCGAGGCGGAGGCGACTTGCGTCGCCCCCGGCGCGGACCATGCCGCTGCGACCAGCGCGGCGATTATTGGGGGACTCCGGCGCATTTACGTCCCGGAGATCGTGTCGACGACCCAACCTGCGCCGAAGACGATGAAGCATCCGACGATGATCGAGCCGAGCAGGCCCTTGTTGCCTGCGCCAAAGAAGAACATGAAACCGGCGATCACGAGCGCGATGGCAGCAAGGCCCTTCGCGATCGGGCCGGTCAGCAGTCCCAAGATGGCGTCGACCATAGACTCGACTTCGGTCTGGTTGGCTGCCTGCGCCCATGCAGGGGCAGGGATCAGGGCCAGGGCGGCACCGGCGAACGCAAAGCTATGCGTCCAACGATCCTTTACGTAACGAGTGAGTTTCATCAGAAAAAACCTCCGCTTAGCAAGATTACTGCTCCAACGACAAAGGTAAGGAACGTGATTAGCGTCCCTCGCCCCGTCATGATGAGAAAGCCCAGCCAAACAACACCGAGCCCTATTGCCGGGGCCACCAACGCCGTCAGTTCATCAAGAACTGCATCCGCAATGGACCCCACGTCCGCATGAGCGGGCGTGACTGCCAGGCCGAGCGAAAGCACGACCGACAATTTCGTGATTAGTTTGAGCGCGCGCATCAGAGCCCGCCCGTCGCTGTTGGAACCGACTGGCGCTGGCGCCATGCCGCCTGCGCGAAAACGTCCCAGGAGGGAGGAGCCGGTGCGGCCATTGCCACGCCGCCCGTTCCCATTTCCGCTGACGCAAGCGTGGCCGTTGCCTGATACGCGTCGCCTCGCTCAACATCGTCAGCCGGCGCCAAGGTGGCGACCGTCCACGGCGTTCCCTCTGGAGGCACGACGGGAGCGCCCTGGCCGTTTGCGAATGCAATGTGCCAGTGGTTCGAGTGGTTACGATCGCC
>NZ_JBBJUL010000016.1:0-32996 GCF_037725245.1 Sphingobium anseongense
TCGCAGTGCCTGATTAGTGTCCACGAGCGAAAGCTGACATCGCACTAACCGCCTACGGGTGAGCGATCGAAATCGCCCCGTGATGAAACGCGCTCAATTGGCAGAGATACGCCGTTAACCGGCAAGGAAAGGTACATCGATGATCTATCAGACAATCAATCCCGCAAGCGGGGAAGTCGTTGAAACCTTCCCCGGGATCAGCGACTCTGATCTCGAGACGGCGGTCAGTACAGCGCAGACCGCCTACCAAAGTGACTGGCGTCACCGCAACATCTCGGAACGCGTGTCGGTTCTTTCGCGAGCGGCCGCGCTGCTACGTGAAAATGCGGAAGAATATGCGTCCTTTATCACCCTTGAGATGGGCAAGCTGCACCAAGGGGCGCTAGCCGAAGTCGGACTTTCAGCTGCGATCCTCGACTATTACGCCCAACATGCCGAAGAGTTTATGGCACCCAAGGCATATGAGGGCTTCCCGGGTGCACAGGTCGTAACCCGCTCCATCGGTCCGATCCTCGCGATCGAGCCATGGAACTTCCCTTATTATCAGGTTGCGCGCGTCGTAGGTCCGCAGCTGGCGGCTGGCAATGTCGTACTGTTGAAGCACGCGGAAAGCGTTCCGCAGTGCGCGCTAGCCTTCGCGCGGCTGCTGAAAGAGGCCGGAGCTCCCAACGGCGTCTTTACCAACATCTTCGCCGATCACGAACAGATCGGCCGCCTTATCGCTGATCCGCGCATCGTAGGCGTCACCGTGACAGGAAGTGAACGCGCCGGTGCGGCTGTCGCCGAACAAGCCGGCCGCAATCTCAAAAAGGTCGTAATGGAGCTCGGAGGGAGCGATCCGCTCATCGTGTTACCTGACGCGCCGCTCGATTCGACTGTCAGCAGTGCAGTGTTTGGGCGGATGTTCAATGCGGGCCAAAGCTGCGTGGCGTCCAAGCGGGTCATCGTGATCGGCAAGGAGCGTGGCGAAGCCTTCCTAAAAGCCTATAGCGATGCGGCGAAAGCGCTGAGGATCGGTGAACCGACCGACGATGCGACCGAACTCGGACCCGTTTCTTCCGAGCGCGCGATGGAGGGCCTTCTCTCGCAGATTGAGGCTGCTCGTTCGGGCGGCGCCACCGTGGTGATCGGCGGCGAACGCGTTGACCGGCCCGGCTTTTTCATCGAACCGACGGTGATTACAAACATTGACCGGAAGAACCCGATTTATCGGCAAGAGCTTTTTGGTCCCGTGGCTTCTTTTTATATCGTAGATACGGTTGACGAGGCCGTACAGCTTGCCAACGATACCCCGTTCGGCCTGGGAGGATCGGTGTTCGGTGCGGACGTAGCGCGCGCGCGCGAGGTCGCTGACCAGATCGACAGTGGCATGGTATTTGTAAATCAGCCTGCCTGGACGGCGGCCGAACTTCCCTTTGGCGGGATCAAGAATTCGGGCTTCGGCCGCGAGCTTTCTGATCTTGGCTTTGGCGAATTTGTAAATCGCAAGCTGCTCAATGTCGCCCCCGCCGGCTCGCCGCCTTGGGGTCCGGTCGAGCTTTAAGCATCCGAGGAGTGCAAATCCGGTCGCGGACCGAAAACTAGGCTCGTCACGTGCTTGCCCAGACTTTCAGTCTTCATTGAGCAACAAAGCACGACTTGTCGACGAGACTTGATACCCAGATCGGCGGAATCTGGAGGCTCCTAATCGTTGGCCCGAGATGGAGCTCCAGCGGAACCCGGTGACGACTAGAGGAGGCCGGCGCTTCGATGAGATTGGAAGGTCCGCCAGCAAATCCCCGGGCCACATGGCAATGTTTTCGATGCAGTGGCGCCGGTGATCAATTGCCAGGCTTAATCCTCCAGCCAGGCTGCGCGACGCTTCGCTGTGCGCAACAGTTGGGAAGGGAGTCCAGCCGACGGTGTTTGGAACCCGTGCATGATGTCAGAGGAGGTTTGAAATGAACGATGTTTTCCTGGTGTCGGCGGCCCGCACGGCGATTGGCAGCTTCGGAGGTTCATTGAAGGACCAAACGCCAGGCGAACTGGCGGCCGAAGTTGCCAAGGCCGCAATCGCGCGGGCTGGCGTGGACGCCGCAATGGTCGGCAACGTCGTTTTGGGCAATGTCATTCATACAGAGCCAAGAGACGCGTACGCAGCGAGGATCGCCTCCATCGGCGCAGGCATCCCGTATGAGCGGCCAGCGCACACGGTCAACCGGCTGTGCGGATCAGGGCTTCAGGCGATCATTTCAGCCGCCCAATCCATCATGCTTGGCGATTGTGCGATTGCTCTGGGCGCTGGCTCTGAGGTCATGAGCCGTGCGCCGTATTTTGCACCAAATATGCGCTGGGGTCAGAAGATGGGCGAAGCTGCGATGCTCGACGGGCTGACCGGCGTTCTGACTGATCCATTTTGCCGCTACCATATGGGTGTCACGGCAGAGAATGTTTCGGCACAATTCGGTGTTTCGAGGGAGGCGCAGGACGCGTTGGCGCTGGAAAGTCAGCGCCGCGCCGCAAAAGCTGTAGAGAGCGGCTATTTTGACAAACAGATCGTGCCCATCGAAATCATGGTGCGGCGCAAACTCACGGTCTTTGCAAAAGATGAGTTTGTCCGCGGAGAGACGACCAAAGAGGCCCTGGCAAAGCTTAGGCCCGTCTTTCTAAAGGAGGATGGGACCGTCACAGCTGGGAACAGCTCAGGAATTAATGATGGTGCCGCTGCCGTAGTTCTTGCCAGCGGCGAGGCCGTGAAAGCTCATAATCTTCAGCCTATGGCTCGACTGGTAAGCTATGGTCATGCCGGCGTCGATCCTGCCTATATGGGAATTGGCCCTGTTCCAGCGACCCGGATAGCGCTGGCCAAGGCGGGACTTACAGTAGGCGATCTCGACATCATTGAAGCGAATGAGGCATTCGCAGCACAAGCTTGTGCAGTGGCGAAGGAACTGGACTTTGACCCCGCCAAAGTGAACCCGAACGGAAGCGGGATATCGCTCGGGCATCCAATTGGCGCAACTGGCACGATCATTACGACAAAACTAGTTTATGAACTCATCCGCACGGGCGGTCGTTATGGGCTTGTCACAATGTGCATTGGCGGCGGTCAAGGTATCGCGGCAATCTGGGAACGCGTTTAAGGTAATAGAAGAACACCGAGTAGCCCCAGTTCACGATCAAGCGATGCATGAGGTGATAGCCTGTCTGACTATGATCATGTCGCACGAACCACCGAGGTTACTGTGATTTGAGCCGTAGAAACCGTCAGGCTCATTTTGATCGACCGGATGGCTAAGATTTGCGTCATCAGGAACTGGCAAGAACGATCTCGGCGACCCGTTCGTCTTAAAATTGAAAAGTCTGGTAAGATCGGACGAAAACAGCACTCAAACCGCCGCCGGTCCGACCGGTTAAAGTTACCACAGTGGTCAACACCGTGCCATCAACCGATCGACGGCCCCACGCGATGAGGCATGATGATCAAGAGACGATGATGGCAGCGCCCGGTTGAACCATCCAGGACATTGCGGCGGCCATCGGCCAATGCCGCAAGCGTTTCGCCAAGCTGGTGCGGTTATCCTGGTTGTTGCCATCGCTGGCCAAAGCCATTTTTGACGGCACCCAGCCAACTCAGCTCGATGCAAAAGCGCTGCTGGCGGTCAAGCTGCCGCTCGATTGGCCATCGCAAATGCCGCCCTTTGCGCGGACCGCATCGCGAAAGTGACTGCCGCGATAGGCGCTGTCGGCAAAGACCTCGCCGGGATTGTCGGGTAAGGCTTCGGGACCTGCTTTGCCGTCATTGATGTTGGCGGATGTGACCGAGAGTTCCTCGACCAGCGCCATATCGGCATCGGCGCCGACGTGGGCCTTGAAGCCCTGAACAGCCCGCTTCCCCTTGTGCTTTACCCAACGCGCATCGTCATCGTCCTCACTGGCAGAAGCAATGATCGTGGCATCGACCAGTGTTCCGGTCTTGACCGTCACCGCCTTTGCTCTGAGCTGCATGGTCACGGCTTCAAACAATGTCCGGTCAAGCCGATGCGCAACGAGCAACCTGCGAAACCGGACAAACGCGGTCTGCTCGGGCGTCGCCTCATTCGCGGCAAACCCGCAGAGGCGGCGAAAGGATGCCCGGTCGTCGAGCGCCTCGGCAAGCTTTACATCCAACAGGTCGTACCAGATCGACAAAAGCAGGGCCTTGAACATAGCCAGCGGCGGCCAGGCAGGCTCACCCTTGGCGGCGGGATAGAGCGGATCGAGAAGTATCGCGACCGCGCTCCAATCGACCAGCGACGCCAGCGTGTCGAGCGATGAGGTCGCACGCTCGCGGCCTGCAAAACCGAACCGTTCCTGCCCGATCGAACGCTGTGCCACTCGATGCCCTCCTGCCCTGGAAAGCCCATAGAATCAGCAATCAACGCCCCTTCTAAAACCACCCGCGCACAGGTCTCCTAGCCAGACCAGCCCCTCACCGCGACAGGCCGCGGGGTCTGGAATTTGGCGCTGTGAGACTTGGCGCCAGATTGCCCGGCCCGGTCTCTGGACCTCACGCGCCAAACGACGCCCCGCAAGAGGCGCAGTTCTGCGCCGCATTTAGCCCCCGCGGACAAATCGCCGACAAAGGGAAGGATACTCAGTATGAGTGGTGCGCGACGCAGTCCAGAGCGAACGCGTCTCTGCCCTGTTCTTCCCTGATATGCTCAATTTCCCCCATAAGATGGCTCCCCAACCCTCGAAAATGCGCGAAACTGCGGCGTTCCCAAGGCTATTTCCCTATGAGCGGAACAGGGAAGCGCAGGAGGCAGAACAGTCCAAAAGACGCCTTCTCGCCGCGACGTTTATTCCTCAACCTGTTCTAAATAGTCTCTTTATGGGCAGGGTGGCCGCTCTTTATGGGAACATAGCGGCATATCGATGGGACGCTGCGCGCAGATGCGGTCGTTAAATGGGACGCCCTCGCGGCCAATGTGATATATCACGCTTTGTCTGCTCAACGCGAGTTATGTCCCGACAGGGCGCGACGACACGCTGCCACGATTCGCAAAAATGGTCGTTCAAATAGCAGATTTGCAATTTTGTGATCTTCCTCGATCCTCGTGCGCCCACCCACATTCTGACCCGTCTCGCCATGCTCGGGCGCTTAACGGGATAGATCAGGGAATTGTCACTGATGAACAGGGAAGCCTTATCCCATTTAAGGAAATGGCGGAAATCAGCCATTTTTATGCCCATAGGGATTGCATCTATAGGCAGATGTTCTTTATATGTTCCGGGAGACATTCGTGGGGACATAGGGTGTGGAAACAGAGATAGTCTATCGACCGTTAGCTGACCTGCGACCTTATGCGGGCAATGCACGGACCCATTCACGCAAGCAGATCAAACAGATCGCCAAGAGCATCACACGGTTTGGCTTCACCAATCCCGTGCTGCTCAGTGACGATGATGAAATCATTGCCGGTCATGGTCGCGTACTGGCAGCCGCGCAAATCGGCATGGCCAGCGTGCCGGCAATCCGCCTTTCCCATTTGAGCGCTGCAGAGCGGCGAGCCTATATCCTGGCGGACAACAAACTCGCGCTCAACGCCGGATGGGATCAGGATCTACTTGCCATAGAGCTCCAGGCGCTGATCGATCTGGATTTCGACTTGGAGTTGACCGGTTTCTCGCTTGCGGAAATCGACTTCAATTTGAATGCGGCAACCCTTGGCAAGCCGGACATGCCGCGCGCATTGGAAGATGAAACGCCAACGGCGGCCGGTCCCGCGATCAGCCGCAGCGGTGACGTCTGGCAGCTCGGGCGGCACCGCCTGCTCTGTGGCGATGCGCGCAAGAAGGCAGACTATGACCATCTCCTGGCAGGCGACACGGTCGACCTGATCTTCACCGACCCCCCCTATAATGTGCCAATCGATGGGCATGTATGCGGATCGGGCGCTATTCACCATCGCGAGTTCGCCATGGGCACAGGCGAGATGTCGGTGGACGGCTTTACGGCATTTTTGACCCAGACCCTGGGCTTTGCCGCCAGCCATTGTCGCAATGGCGCGATTGCCTTTGTCTGCATGGATTGGCGGCACATGCGCGAGCTTCTCGCCGCGGGTTACGCCGTATTCCATGAACTCAAGAATCTTTGCGTCTGGAACAAGACCAACGGCGGCATGGGCAGTTTCTATCGCTCGAAACATGAACTGATCTTCGTGTTCAAGAAGGGATCGGCCGAGCATGTGAACAGCTTTGGCCTGGGCGATACCGGCCGCTATCGCACCAATGTGTGGGATTATGCAGGGATCAGCAGCATGGGCTCTGCCCGGATGGAGGAACTGGCGATGCATCCCACCGTCAAGCCGGTCGCGCTCGTTGCCGATGCGATCCAGGATTGCTCGCGCCGCGGCGACATCGTGCTCGATGCCTTTGGCGGTTCAGGCACCACACTGATTGCGGCCGAAAAGGTCGGTCGCAGCGCCCGGCTGATCGAGTTCGATCCGCTCTATTGCGACACCATCGTGCGGCGGTTCGAGAAGATGATGGGCAAATCGGCCCTGTTGATGCCGGACGACATGTCGTTCGAGATGGTCGGCGAACGCCGGCTGGAGGAGGCGTTGCAGTGAGGGACAACGATGATGATGAGGTAGGCTATAAAAAGCCTCCCAAGGCGAGCCGGTTTCAAAAGGGCAAATCGGGCAATCCACGCGGTCGACCCAAGAAGCGCGCTTCTGTTGATGTGTCGCATGACGGTTCAATCCATGCGCTGCTCAAGAATGAATTCAAACGCCTGGTGGTGGTGACCGAAAACGGCCAGCCCGAGCAGATCACTCTCAAGCAAGCGCTTGCCCGAGCGATGGCCCATGGCGCCGTCAAGAACAGCAGAATCGAACGAAAACAGGCGTTCGATCTCTTGTCCGACATGGACCAAGCGGAACAAGCCCAGCGAACCGACGATTTCAAATTCTGGCGTGGCCATAAGAAAGACCAGCTGGCAATCATCGAACAGGCCCGCCGCGAGGGCCGTGAGCCTGAGAAAATGCGTCCGCATCCCGACGATATTCAGGTCGACTGGGGCAAAGGCTGCATCTACTTGCTCGGGCCGCTTACGGACGAAGACGAAGTGCTTTTCGATCTGCGGGCGTTGACGCGCGAGTGCTGTTATATCGCATCAGAATGGAACACCAGATGGCCTGGCCTGGAAATTGTGTTCCAGGACAAACGCGCATGTCCGTGGGGCGTGCTTGGTGAGCTCGTGAACCGGCGCATGCCGCCGAGCATGTGGCATGACTCTACGACCCAGCTCGTGCGCGCCATGCAGTATCACGGCATGACCAATCGGCAATTGCGGGCGACGAAAGTGAGGATGTTCGCCAAGCTGGAAGATGGGATGGCGCACGCGCGCGTTACTGGGCTGATAGACGACACGCAGTCTGTCTCGATCCCAGAATTTGACGCGATCATCCTGACCGCGGACCGCTGCACCCAAGAGCAGCGCGCGCTTTTAGATGCTCACAGCAAGGACGCAGCCTGAACTGGCACGCTAACGTCGTGCGATGCCCCCTCCCCTACCTCTCGGAAGCAAATTGAGTATTTGCCGCTTTTGGTCTAACTGGGACGGCGACGCGCGTGACACGGTGAACCTTGCGGCCGTAGCATGTCGGCCACCGGGTCGATAGAGCGCAATGCGAGGGATGCAAGTCCTCGCCGCGCGTCGCACTGTCATCGGTGGTAAACAATAATCGCCTCCCGGTGTATCAATAAACGTGGCAAAGCTGAGCTTGCATATGACCACGACGCAGCTCTATTATCGCCTACCCATGTCGTTGTTTCGAAGCTAAACGGTCGTCATGACCTGGCTTATGTCCTTTGCTGGTCCTTGCGACTGCCATCCGCTACCTGAGTTCTTGGACACAGAGCTGCTGGAAAGCCGCTTCGTTCGCCTTTGGCTGTGGGTGTCGAGTACTGGCCTATGGGACGAGTTGGGCCAGGATGTGGCGGTCGACGAGCTTGCGATATCAGGCGATCTGCAACGCGATATCGCGCGATGGGCAGCCGACTATGATGATGTGGGTAATGGCATGCTGCCAATGATCGACCACTTGGCCGAAGCCCATCCCGCATTCCCCCTGGACTGGTTCAACAGGCGCGGAGAGCTCCTCAAGGCGCGGCTGGAAGCGGAACTTGGCGATGAATGGGTCGTCGAGCACCGGCGCCTGTGGCGAAAATCCTCCTGACATGGCTTGTGACGGACTGTAATGTCAGACTGCCAGCCAAGCCTAATACCGCGAGCTCAACATAATTTCTAACCTAATCCGACAGAAATGGCGAAATGGTCTGGAGCCTTGCAAGTCAAGGGACGCCTCTTCAACCATTGGTCGCAAAGCCACACGGCCGCCTTGACAGTCGAAGCGTTTCGATCCCACTGACCTGGACGCAGGGGCACTGGGCGTTGGAATCGGGGGATGGATGCGCCTATTTCAGGCTTGGTTGAGGGCATGTGTCTGTGCCTTCTTCGTCATATCGCCTTCTTGGGCCTTCGCAGCCCAGACGGATCAGCGTCATATGGCCGCCGGGTCCTGGCAATTGGACATCCGGACCGATCGCTTCTCAGGAGATGTAGTTTGCAGATTGAGAGGCAAGCGGCTTCTTTATCTTTCGGGCGCTGTGGGATTTCGATTCGGTCACCGCGCTTCTGTCATGGACGCATGGGTCCGGATTGATAACGGCCCGGCGATGCGCTGGCGCGATCAACTTCCTGAACTGGCGCGTTTGCGGGTGCCGATCGATGGCGCGGACATGGATGTGCCGACCGACGGAATTGTTTGGCTCCCGGCACAGCTGATAGACAATGCGGGCATTGTCGCTATTCAACCCGTGCCCGGCAAAGGAGCGCGGTCGTTCGATATCGCAGGATTTAGAGAGTTGCTTGCGGCTGGGCGGCGGGCAGGCTGTGATCCGGAGGCAAGGTTCGCCCTGTGAATGCCGTCCCGCACGCGGTCATTGCCGCCCTCTCAGCATTAGTTTTCGCTCCTGGCCTCCAGGCGCAAGAGCTTGCCGATTCCACTGATCCGATGCGGGGCTACCCCGCACCAGTGCTACCGTTCGATGCGAGTGATACAGAGCCCGCTCCAACAGATAGCCTGGCGCAGGCTATTTCTGACGCATATGAAAGTAATCCCTTGCTTGCCGCGAGGCGGTACGAGCTGCGGGCTACCGACAATAGTCTGGGCCTTGCACTCTCCCAAACCAGGACAAATATTCAAGCACAGCTATCTGGAGGCTACGACTATACAGATCCGGGCCGCATAACGCAGGCGTCTCGTCCCCTGATCGATCGGTTGAACGATCCAAATATCGAGCGCGACGACATTGGCGGCCAGATCATCATCGATCAGCCGCTTAGCACAGGCGGTCGGGCGCGCGCGGACATTGCCGCTGCGGGGGCCGAAATAAAGGCCGGCCGAGAAGCGTTGCGCGGCACCGAGGGCGATCTGTTGAACGAACTGATCGCGGCGTACGCCGATGTCAGACGAGACGATAAAGCTCTGCGCATTCGCCAGAAGAATGAGCAGGTACTCGTAAGAACATTGGATGAAGTCGCTGCCCGCCGCGACGCTGGAGAATTGACGCGAACCGACATCGCGCAAGCACAAACGCAGCTGCAAAATGCCAGGGTCCAACTCAATGTGGCGCAAGCGCAACTTCAGCAGAGCCGAGCCGAATTCGCCGCGCTCGTCGGGCGTGAGCCAGGCTTGCTCGCACCCGAGCCGCCGCTTCCCTTGGTGCCCGCATCGATCGATGACGCCTTCGACGTGGCCGATCAGATGAACCCGGAGCTTCGCGAGGCTGTCCACGTCGAACGCGCGTCACGGGCGCGGATCGCTTCGGCGCGGGCCGAGGGTCGACCATCGCTGAGCTTGCGCGGCGTTGCCGGTACGACCGGGCCCGCCTCCCCGCTGAACGATAAGGATCAGGACCTCTCATTATCTGCGCGGGCAACCTTGACCATCCCACTCGCACAGGGGGGGCGAGTAGGCGCGCTGGTCGGGCAAGCCCTTGATCGCAACAGTGCCGACCGACTGCGGATCGAGGCAGCACGTCGCCAGATGGTAAGAGCAATCATTTCAGCATGGAACCAGATGGTGACCTCGAAGCGCAATCAACAGGCGCAGGAAGCTCAGTTGCAAGCGGCGCGCATCTATTATGAAGGGACGTTCGAAGAATATCGCGCCGGCCTTCGCTCCACATTCGACGTTCTCTTTGCGCAGAATAGTTTGCGCGATACGGAAATCGCACTGCTCGCAAGCGCCCGCGATCATTATGTGTCGCAAGCCGCACTCCTGCGGCAGCTAGGCCAGTTGGAGGTCGGCAAGCTGATCACCGGCAATGCGCTTTATGACCCCGCCATCCACTCGCGTGAAGTCGAAAGGCGCGGGGCCTTGCCATGGGACGCTGCAGTGCGGGCGCTCGATGGACTGGGAGCGGCGAGCGACCGTCAACAGGTCATCGATCAGCCGGCGCGGTGGCCAGCATCGCCCAAAATGGCTCCCGCCAGCCCTGCCGCGCCCGATCCCCAGCTCATGACCCATAGCCCGGCAACACCCATCATTGGCACCGGTGGACGCCCAGTCGGTGACCAAAGACCATGAACGATAGGCCCGATATTCTGGAAGAAACGCCAGCTCCGCCCCCGGGCTCGACCAATTTCGATGATAGCGGCCTTATCGCCTTTGCGACCTTGCTCGCGATACACAGGATTGCTGTCGATCCCGGACAACTGCGTCACAACCTCGGCCACGGTCGAACTATCGATTCGGAGGACTTGAAGCGGCTGGCGAAGCGCCACGACGATGTGCGCGCACGGTCTATTCGCTCGTCCTACGGAAAGCTGGAGACGATCCCCCTGCCCGCTCTGGCCAATGGGCCAGATGGGTGGTTCATTATCGGTAAGGTCGTGGGCGATGAAGCGCTCATACAGCCGCCCCGCCACAGTCTGGACGGCGTTCAGCCGCAGGTTATGAAGATCGGTCGCGAGGCACTGGAGGCCATGTGGTCTGGCGAATTGGTGCTTGTCACGACACGCGAAAGCGCCGGCAGCATCTCGCGCGCCTTCGACGTGTCATGGTTCATCCCGCAGATCGTTAAATATCGGCGCTTGATCGGCGAGGTGCTGCTTGTCACCCTGGGCATCAACCTGCTTGGGCTTGCCTCCCCGCTCTTTTTCCAGAACGTCATCGACAAGGTCCTTGTCCATAACACTCTCGATACCCTGACAATATTGGTCATCGGCTTTGGCGTCGTTTCGATCTGGGAAACGCTGTTCGGCTGGCTGCGCACGCGCCTTTATTCGGAAACCAGCCAGAAGATCGACGTCGAATTGGGCGCGAAGCTGTTTCGTCATCTGCTCGGCTTGCCCATGGGCTATTTCGAAGCGCGACGGGTGGGAGACATCGCCATGCGCGTGCGCCAGCTCGAAACGATCCGGGAATTCCTGACCAACGCCTCCTTGTCGGTGCTGGTCGATCCCCTGTTCACGATCATCTTCCTGGCCGTGATGTGGGTCTATTCGGTCAAGCTTTTCCTGATCGCCCTGCTCGCCATCCCCGCCTATTTCGCGGTCGCCTTCTTCATCACCGGCCCGATGCGCGCGCGGGTTGAAGAGAAGTTCGAGCGGGGCGCAGCCAATAACGCTCTGCTGGTCGAAAGCATAGGCGGCATTCAGACAGTCAAGGCTGGCGCGGTGGAGCCGCAATGGCAGGACCGCTGGGAACGGCAGTTGGCCGGATACAGTTTCGCCAGCCAAAAGGTCATCAACCTTGGCAACACCGGCAGTCAGCTTATCCAGTTGATCTCTAAGATCAACATGGTCGCAATCCTCTACTTTGGTGCGAAGGCGGTGATCGCAGGCGATTTGACGGTCGGTGGCCTGGTCGCCTTCAACATGTTCGCCCAGCGTGTGTCGGGTCCGGTCATCCGCATGGCGCAGCTGTGGCAGGATTTTCAGCAGGTACGGATCGCGATCGAACGGCTGGGCGATGTTCTCAACCAGCCGACCGAGCCGGGCGCGGGCAGCCGTGTCGCCCTGCCGGCGGTCAAAGGCCATATCGCCTTTGAAGTGGTCAAGTTCCGCTATGGGCTGGAAGGGCCATGGACGCTTGACGACATCAACCTGATCATCGCCGAAGGCGCGACCCTCGGCATTGTCGGCACATCGGGCTCGGGCAAGTCCACGCTCACCAAATTGCTGCAGCGCATGTATCTGCCCGCCAGCGGGCGCGTGCTGATCGATGGCGTGGATATCGGCCAGATCGACCCCGCCTGGCTGCGGCGGCAGATCGGTGTGGTGCTGCAAGAGAATCTGCTTTTCAACCGCTCTATCCGCGAGAATATCGCCCTGTCCAATCCGGCCATGCCGCTGGAGCAGGTGATCGAGGCGGCGCAGCTTGCGGGCGCGCATGAGTTCATCATCCGCTTGCCGCAAGGCTATGACACGCCTGTGGAGGAGCGCGGCACCAACCTCTCGGGTGGCCAGCGCCAGCGCCTCGCCATCGCCCGCGCGCTGGTGACGAGCCCGCGCATCCTGATTCTCGATGAAGCGACCAGCGCGCTCGACGCGGAGAGCGAGGAGATCATCCAGGCCAACCTCAAGGCGATGGCGCAAGGCCGCACGGTCATCATCATCGCCCACCGGCTGTCCGCCATCCGCCAATGCGACAGCATCATCACTCTGGAGGCCGGGCGCATCATCGAGCGGGGCACCCATACCGAACTGCTCGCCGCCAAGGGCCGCTATGCCGATCTGCACCGGCGACAAAGCGGCGTGACGGAGGGCAGGCCATGAGTGCATGGGCGCACAACTGGCATGTGCTGAAGGAAGCCATCCGGCAAGACCGGGAGCGCGCCAAGGGCTTCATCCCCTCGTCCGAAACCGACTTCCTGCCTGCCGCGCTGGAGGTGATCGAACGCCCGGTATCGCCGACCGCGCGCGTCGTGACCTGGGTGCTGCTAATCGGCCTGCTGGCGACCGCCCTGTGGACGATATTCGGCCGTGTCGATGTGGTGGCGTCCGCGCCGGGGCAGCTCATGCCGTCGGGTAATGTGAAGCTGGTACAGTCGCCGGGCGCTGGCGTGGTCCGTGCGATCCATGTTCGCAACGGCGATATCGTCCGCAAGGGTCAGCCGCTGCTCGACCTCGACCCGACTTTGTCCGGCGCGGATCTGGCTCAGGCTGAAAAAGGACTGGCTGCAGCCGAGTTGGAGGCCGCGCGCAATCGCGCGATCGCCGATGCGCTGTCGGGGCGCGGCATGGACTTCGTCGCGCCTGCTGGAACGCCCGCCAATGTCGCTGACACCCAGCGGCGCCTGATCGCCGCGCAACTAGCCGAACTCGACGCTAACACCGCCAGCCTGTCGGCCGCGCGCGCGTCCGCGATGTCCGACGCGCAGTCCGCGCAGGCGCAGGTCGCCAAGCTGCGCGATACCGTCCCCATCCTGGATCGTCAGATCGACAATATGAACCGTCTCGACGCCAAGGGCTATGCGCCGGGGCTTCGGCTCCTTGAACTGCAACGCCAGCGCCGTCAGGAAGCGGGCGATCGGGATGTCGCGGCGACCCAGATCAGTCGGGGGCTCTCCGAAGCACGCAAGCTTGGCCAGCAGATCACCCAGGCGCGCGAACAGGCGCGACATACAGCGCTGACCGAT
This sequence comes from Sphingobium anseongense, assembly GCF_037725245.1. Taxonomy (NCBI): domain Bacteria; kingdom Pseudomonadati; phylum Pseudomonadota; class Alphaproteobacteria; order Sphingomonadales; family Sphingobiaceae; genus Sphingobium; species Sphingobium anseongense. Next base: position 13,675 of record NZ_JBBJUL010000016.1, read on the forward strand.
CTCGCCAAGGCGGAAGCTGAAGCGATCCTGCGGCGCGAGGAAGTCACTAAGGCGCGGCAGAACAACCGCTTCCAGCGCTTGCTCGCGCCTGCCGACGGCACGATCCAGCAACTAGAGGCCCACACCATCGGCGGCGTCGTCGAAGCGGCAAAGCCGCTCATGACATTGGTGCCGAGCAGCGGCGGGCTGGAGGTGGAAGCGCGCATCCTCAACAAGGATGTCGGGTTCATCCATATCGGGCAGCCTGCATCGGTCAAGCTCGAGGCGTTTCCGTTCACCCGCTATGGCGCGGTGCCCGGCCGGGTACGATCGATCAGCAGGGACGCGGTGCAGGATAAGGAACTGGGGCTCGTCTATGTGGCAATAGTGACGCTGGATCGGGCAAACATCGTGACCGACGGGCGCCACGTGGCGCTTAGCCCAGGGCTGGCGGCGACAGTGGATATCCGGACCGGGACGCGGCGGATCATCAGCTATCTGCTCTCCCCGTTGCAGAGCAGTATCGCGCAGGCCGGGAGGGAGCGGTGATGGGCTATGGTGTGCGTTGCGGACTGGCGGGAAGTATCATCACCGAAACGGATGAAAATAAATCCTTCGCTGGTGACGCAAATCCTTCTGATTGGGAAAGTCCGCCAAAGTGCTTCACTTGACGTGAGCTAGGGTTGGTGGTTCATTGATCGACAAGCGAGCGATCGCTTGGGGGGTGTTCTTGGGCAAAGTATCGGGATGGCGCATTAGGCGCGTGCAGGCGGTTAGGCTGCGCGCGGTGTTGGGCGTGTCGGCAACAATGCTACTGACCGCCTGCGCCAGCAATAGCTATATGGGGATTTCCCTTACCCCTGACCAAACGCCGCCTGAACTGCTGCAACTCGCGCTTAAGGCCCAAGGAGGCGATAAGCAGGCACAACTGGAGTTGGGGATTCGATTCCAGGAAGGCAAAGGGGTACCAAGGGATCGTAGTCGCGCAATCGCACTCTATGCCGACGCCGCCAGCGACAGTGGCGGGCCTCTGTGGATTTACACTCCATCCCCAGGCGGGGGCGCACCAGGACAGGTATCGTCGTTCGATCGCCCCAAGGTGCAAGGCCTTGATGAGGCGAGGCTGCGCCTGCGATCGATAAACATTGAGGAGCGCTGAATTGCTAAGTTGCCTTCTAATAATGCTTAGCAGGCTGTGGCAGAAACGGCCACTTCGGAAGTATGGACAATTGCGGCATTTCGCTCTCACTGCATTACTGACGACGATGGCGCTTGTAGTCAGCTGCTCTGTTCCGGCGGGGACGGCACAACCAGACATTGATGTCGCACACCCGTTTGGTTCATATACACGGCGAGTGTTCGAGCGTCCCCCATCGGTATCCCTGAGCGCATTTTTGGAGGTGCTATCTGAGAAACGAGCGGACAACCCAAATTCTAACGATTATTTTTTAAGTATCAACGATAAGCTTCGGAGTTCTACTGAACTCCGGTGGAATGGTGCTGTCGTGTCTAGCTATGCCGACATAGGAACGTTTCACTGTTCCGATGATTCCGATCTGAACGTCAAGGAGTTGACAGCAAAGCTGTGCGTAGGGGCGCGGACGTTGGAGCGCATCGTATTACAGGGCGAGGTGCAGCTATCTAAATCCGAACACGGCAATATCGATCCGCTGAGTGCAAGACAATATTTGTATTATGCTAGTCAAATTCATACCGATATCGCCGCATTAAATCTAGATATGGTTGAGGTGACCTCACAGTTTGTTGAGCGTTGGAACGGTCATTTCGGGTTTCCATTCCAAATTTTCGTCATAAATATCTCTGTTAATGTGATCGCGGTCGTACAGTCGGAAAACGAAAGTTATTCAGTCAACGCCTATCCCGCAATTCGTAAAATTTCTATTTATATTCGTCGTGAGGATTAGTTATGCCACTGTTGCCTTCAGTTGCGGGGATGTTCGACAAGGCTCGCAGTCAATATGAGAAGATGCATCCAACCAATCCCAATGCGGGTGATGCCTTCGATACATTTCATAATCTTGTAAAAAGCAACGAAGCATATGTTACGTTATTTAATGATGCCTATACGCATGGTCTTCTTAAGAAAATCGATTATTTACCGCGTGACCCAAAAAGCAATGTGAGTGGACGTAGCGGATTTAGTTCAAGATCCTATAGTGGGAATAGTGCCCAAACACTTAACGAATTCAAGCTAATGAAAGACAATACAGTAGTTAAAGTTGTAGATGGAACGTTTGGCATCGGCGATGATCTAATTAATTTCGCGAGTGCAGGAGGGTCTGATACAGGCACAGCAATGTTTATCGTCGCCCATGAACTGGGTCACGGTTTCGGCGCAGCCTTGATTGCTCCGGAGGAAGTCAGTTCGGTAAATACGATGCTGGCATACATTAAAAGCCAGCCCGCAAACGTAACATCGATTAACGTCCAAAGTTATGTGCAAGACTTCGTTCGTGTTAAGTCTCGTGGTGAGGGCTTGGCAACCATTTATGCTTACAATGCGTGGGTTGATAGCCAGACCGGACCAATAACTGATAGCATGAGAACAACAGCTTTTGGCGCTTATGGCGTCTATTTGCTAAAACTGGACGCAGGCGATCGTTTTGTTGGTGGTTCCTTAATAGATGGCATTACAACCGATTCCGCTAATAAGATCATCATCAATGATGCGAACATAAATATATTAGCTACAAGAAACTTTGACTGGCAAAATCGCCATAAAACTTTGACAAGTCATAACGTATATTATGCAGTAATTGGATTATCTTATGCAGCTGCAAATCGCAGTGATGCGGTTCTAGAATTTGACAGCCAAGTTCTTGGCTTGCAAGCAAGTGAGGGCGGCGCGACCTATACTACCGAGCAGGCACTCAATCAGATGAGTTCTCTGTTCTGGAAGGGGACGCACATTTTGAAAGATACGTCGGCCGGCGGGCTTCAGTACAAGGTAATTAGCACGAAGCGCGGTACCGTTTCAAACGTCACGATCAAACAGATTCCCGCGAGTGGTCAACAGCTTCCAACTCCGACGGAGGCTTACATGACATTGAGCAACGTGGACGGCGAGCGCGCATACGATACCACCAATCTCCATTTCGTCCGCCAAGCCAGTGGCGTCCTACTAGTGAAGGTCACCGACCAAGACGGCGAAGAGGTCACCCTGACCGCGACTGAGTTCGAGAAGGTCTTCCATGTAAAAGCGGAAGACGTTTTTGCCGTAGCTATTGGTCAAGGCACCGGAGATGGGCCGATATTGGTGCCAGTCTCGATTAGCGACCAGGATGGTGCGAAGACGATAGTCGTTGCGCAGCGCCGGCTGCTACTGCCGCCAGGACTCAGTATCGACGTGATTGGCGGTATCGCGACACCAGTCGATTATCTTGGTCGCGCGGTATCCTACACCTACAAGAACGGAATTATTGTAGCTTACTCGGCGAAGGATGGCAACGTAACAGTGGTTACGACGCTGAATGACGATCTTGAACCGGTAGCGACAAATATACGGCTTGATAACAATCCGGTCGGCATCGAATTCTCCGACTTCGGTGGGGTTCTGGGGCAGCAGCTAGGCTACCGGCTTGCTGGCGGCGATAGGCTGGCGGGCATCGTAAGTTCGGCGACCCTCAAGACGCTGGGCGACAATTTTGGCGATCTAGTAGATGGCATTGTCGGCAAACAGTCGGCAACCAGTGCCACTCGCGATGCATTTGCTACGGTCAGTGAAGAGTTTCTAGGAAACCTCAAATCAGCGGGTGTTGGCGCTGTATCCTCTTTCCTTACCGCAGAACTCGTCGGTTTAATAGGACTTGAGGGATTCGAGGGAGGCCTGGCTAATACGGCAGCTGGTGCCGTTATTGGTCAAGTGTTGACTAACTTGACGCGTCTCGGCGAGACAGTCGTCGGCGGCGTGGCAGGAGAAGTTTACAAGCCCTTTACCGGAGTAAACCTGTCTCTGGTCGGCAGCGCTGTTGGGTCTTTCTTTGGCTCGTTCTTGGCAGCAAAGGTCATAAGCTTCGATACGGTAGGGGGTCAGATCGGCTCTGCTGTCGGAAGTGCGCTTGGCACCCTCGCGATGACAGAGTTGTTCAAGGTTGGAACGTTACTAGGTGGCCCCGTCGGCGCTGCGATCGGCGCGTTCGTCGGCTTCATCGTCGGCGGCCTCATCGGCTCGGTCTTCGGCGGCATTCCGCGATCGGGCGCGGACTCCCAGTGGGACGAGGCCCAGCAGAAATTCGTCGTCGCCAACGTCTATTCCAGGAAGGGCGGGTCCAAGGATGCCGCGCGCAGCGTCGCGTCCGCCGTTTCGGAGACGTTCAACTCCGTGCTCGCCGCGACCGGGGGCACGCTGCTCAACCCGGAGGCGGTGCAGTCCGGCAATTACGGGATGCGCAAGAAGGACTTCGTCTACCGCCCCGGCTCGACGCGCGACAGGCAAGCGATCACCCAGCGTTTTTCGGGCAAGGACGCTGCGACCCGGCTGATCGGCTATGGCGTCCATCAGGGCCTGACCGACCCCGATTTCCAGATCGCGGGCGGCGACGTCTATGTGAAGCGCGCGCTCTATGCGACCTTCGACCTGGGCGGGATCGACGCGCTCGACTTCGACACCAATATACTGCTGGGCAACATATCGTCCGCGCAATCCTATGCCACCTATCTTCAGAATAGCGCGGTCATCAACGCGCTGGTCTCGGCCGAGCCCGACAGCGTGTTCACCACCGAAACCCTGATCACGCTGGCACGCGCGGACGAACTCGGCCTGACCCGCCGCCATCGCAGCGACTGGTTCGGCGGCTTCGCCTTCCTGATGGACGAAGCGCAGACCAATGCCGCCAACGTCGAGTTCGGGTTCGATTACGATCCCGCCAGCGGCCAGGTCAGCCGGCTGATCGGCATCGGCGACTATACGCTGGGCGACGCGATCGACATCGCCGGGCAGACCACGATCGAAGGCACCGCTGGCATCGACATCATCGACCTGCGCACGGGGACGCTGGCATCCCAGGCCGGCTATACCGTCAACGGCCTGTTGCAGGACGAGATCGCGGTGTCGGGGGTCGATTTTACCGCCGCCACGTCTACCGTGAGCCTGACCGCGACCAGCCTGCGCATCAACGCGCCGGTCACGATCAAGGCGAATAGCGCGAACAGCGGGCGCGAAGCCTTCGACGTGACGCTAAGCGGCGCGCCTGGTGTTTTAGCCACGATCATGGGGCCGCCCGCCACCGTAACGATCGTCGCCAACAGCGATCCGGCCTACCTCATGGTCGGGCGCAGCTATGTCGGCGAAGGCGATGGCTATGCACAGTTCCGCGTCAGCCTGTCCAAGGCGGTGTCGAGCGCGGTGACCTTCTCGCTCACCCTGTCCGAACAGGGGGCGAGCGGTGGCGCCGTCGATTACGGCAGCGCGACCGGGCCGAGCGTTGAAGTGTGGAACGGATCGACCTGGACCGCAGCCACTAGCGCGACGATCGCGGCGGGCGGCACGTCCTTATCGCTGCGCGTGGCGATCAAGACCGACAATGGCACGGACGCGCAGGGCAAGGCGACCAACGTCGAAGGCAACGAACGCTTCGCCCTGACCGCGACGGTGACGGCGGGCACGAGCCTGCTCGCCAATGGCGCGACGCCCGTGGTCGGCATCGGCACGATCCTGGACGCGACATTCCGCGATCCGGCCAAGCCCGTGACCTGGCTCGACGACATCATCGTGCATGAACCGGCAAGCGGTACGCAGACCATCAATGTCGTGGGAACCCGGGCCACCGGATCGGCCAGTGCGGTTACGCTGAACTACCAGACATCCGACCGGCGCGCGCTCGACATCGATATTGCAGCCACGATTGATGGTGGCGATGGTGCTGACATTATCTACGCGTCCGATCTGGGCGATAACATCTTCGGTGGCGCTGGCAACGACACCCTATATGGCGGTCGTCTCGACGATTGGCTGCTGGGTGGGGATGGCAATGATATTTTGACCGCCAGCTCCGTTGGTAGCACGTCGCTCGGTGGCGACGGCAACTACCTCAACGGCGGCGCAGGCAGTGACACGCTTTATGGTCGCGAGGGTTCTGACTGGTTGGAAGGTGGTGACGGCAACGACACCCTGACCGGCGCCGCTGGCGACGATATCCTTGCTGGCGGTGCTGGCGATAATGACAGCCTAAAAGGCGGCACGGGATCGGACCAGTATCTGGTTCGCCGGGGCGACGGCTCGGATCTGGCAGAGGAAGATGCCACGGGGGCACCGGTCGACACGGGGGCCGGCGACGCAATGACCCAAAGGGCTGCTGCCATCCAAGCCTGGAAGCTCAATCCGACGACAGCAGGTGCATTGCGTCCAGATTGGGTCGGTTCTGCGGCAGGGGTGCAAGCTGAAAAAGTTGCAGGCGGCGAGGATGCAATCATCTTTGGCGCAGGTATAAATATCGGTGATATCAAGCTTCAACGATCAGGTACCAGCACGACGCCCGGCAATGACCTGATCGTGATTGTTATGACCACGGTGGGCACAACCGAGAGCGATAGCGGCACCCGCTTGACGATCAAGGACTGGTTCAGCAATCCCTTTAAACGCGTGGAATGGCTCAAATTCGCCGATGGCAATGAAATGCGGATCGGCGATCTCACCAGCTTCGTCATCGGTGGTGCGGGCAACGATATACTGATCGGTACCAACGGCAATGACTTCGTTTATGGGGGCGCAGGCGACGACAAGCTCTTGCTACTGGGGGGTGACGATGTAGGCAATGGGGCGCTAGGCGACGACCAAGTTTCAGGCGGCACCGGTCGCGACATGCTGATCGGCGGCCTGGGCGGCGACACCCTCATGGGAGACGCGGGTGCCGATGCCCTCACGGGTGATGGCGGAACTGACGATCTATATGGGGGCGGTGATCGCGACATCCTGGCTGGTGGTCGCGGAGATGGTGACTGGGTCGTAGGCGGCACTGGCGATGATACGTTCAAATATTCGCGGGGCGATGGTCGCGATCTTTATTTTGACGAATACGCCAATTATTGGGACGTGGTGTGGACGCAGGCAGGTGGCTGGAACGCTGCTGCCGGGTACGCCCACAATGCTTCGACCGGTGAAGTGACCGGTCCAGGCGGTGCTGTCATCCGTAAGAATTTCGGCACCGTCGCGGAACCCGATTTCCAATGGGTGGGCCGCTTTTCCTATGATAGCACGACTAGCACCTATAAGCGCTTTGTGCCGCCAGCTAATGCAACGACAATAACTGCAAATGCTGGCATCGATACGATCGAACTTTCTCCGGACATCAATCTGCAGGACGTGATCCTGAGGCGGCCTGTTGGAACCAACGACCTGGTGTTGGCAATCAGCGATGAAGATGAGGAGCTTGGTGACACGTCGCTGGCCAAGGATAGCATCACGATCAGGGATTGGTATGTTTCACCAGGCCAGATTGAGAATATTGCCTTCTACCAGACCGGCATATTGAACATCGCCAGCACCAAGCTGATCGCAGGCTCAGACTTAGCAGACGGCACTGCAAGCGCGCCCTTGGTTGGCACGCTGGCTGCCGACTGGATAACCGGCGCGGCTGGCGACGACGTAATCGCTGGTGGAAGCGGTAATGACATCCTTGCGGGCAATAGCGGGTTCGACACACTGAAGGGCGAAGTTGGCGATGACGTGCTATATGGGGGCAACGGCGACGACATCCTTGACGGCGGGGTAGGCAAGGACGTTCTGATCGGTGGATCGGGTCAGGACGCCGCATCATATGCTTCTGCGGCAGCTGCAGTGAAGGTGCAGTTGACGGCGGCAAACATGAATGCAGGTGATGCCGACGGGGACGAATATCACGCAATCGAGGACCTGATCGGTGGCAGTGGCGCGGATGTGCTGGGCGGCGATGGCGGGCAGAATGAGCTGACCGGTGGTCTTGGCAACGACACGCTGATCGGCAACAGCGGCGACGACGTCTATGTCTGGAATATCGGTCATGGCGCGGACTTCATCCGGGATATCAGCTTTGTCATGGAAGAGGCGGTCACGACCGCTGGGGTCCTGGCTGCCGGGTATGTCGTATCGTGGGTGGATACAGGAACAATCGATGCGACTTCTGGGAACCACTATTGGCAGCTGAAGATCCAAGCTCCTGACGGCACGTTCATTTATGACAGCAGCAGCTATTCCTATGCGGCGGGCGCATCTCCGGCCGTCCCCGTACCTTCTGCCTACATCCAGGGAGGATGGCTGGGTGGTTTCGCCCGTACGAACGGCCAACAGGTGACGCGCCAGCGCTACGATTCGGATGTTAATGCCGGCAATGACGAACTGGAGTTTGGGCCTGATATCAGCCTAACCGATCTTACATTCACCAGGGTCAACAACGATCTCGTGATTCGTTACGGATCGACCTCAGCAAGCCAGGTCACGATCAAGTATCACTATCTTGCTAACCACGCCGTTGAGACTCTGAAGCTGAATGATGGTTTGTCAGCTTCGCTTATGGCCGTGAAGATTGCGACCAGCGATGCGCAACTTGGCGGCGGCTCGACCGATGATATCATGGTGGGAGCGGCCGGCCTGACATCAGTCAATTTTGGTGGCGGGAGCGGCCGAGACGTGCTGATCGGGACGACGGGCGACGATATCCTCCACGGCGGTAGCGGCGACGACGTGCTCGAAGGCGGCGCGGGCGCCGATCAGATCGATGGCTACTCTAACAATCCATCAACCAGTGGCCCCGATGCCGGGGATACAGTTCGGTATGTGCGCTCCACCGCCGGGGTCACGGTCGATCTCACGCTTACGACGCCCCAGGGCGGCGTAGCCGGGTCAGACGCCGCAGGCGACATATTGGTCGGGGTCGAGAATCTTGTCGGCTCATCGTTCAACGATGCCCTTACTGGGGATGCCAATGATAATCGCCTGTTGGGACTTCTTGGCGTCGACATACTGAGTGGGGGTGCAGGTGATGACGTTCTCTCCGGGGATCGGGGTAACGACACGCTGTATGGCGATGCAGGCGATGATGCTTTATCTGGTGGTGAGGATCATGACACCCTCTCTGGCGGCACTGAAGATGATGTCCTCGATGGCGGGGACGGGAATGACAAGCTTTACGGCAATGATGGCAATGATGATCTGATCGGTGGCACCGGCCTGGATATTTTGAGCGGCAGCAATGGCGACGACCTGCTGAGCGGCGGAGCCGACGCAGATACGCTTGTAGGCGGCGGCGGTAACGATATCTTGAATGGCGGATCTGGCGACGACAATCTGCAGGACCCATCGGGGAATGACATTTATGCATTTGATCGAATGTCGGGGAACGACACTCTTTTGGATCTCAGCGGCACAAATATACTGACCTTCGACGAATCCGTTAGTTATGATGAGCTTTGGCTCACGCGCGTTGGCAATGATCTGCGGGTTTCGGTGATCGGTGGCGGCACCACGACGATGGTGACTGACTTCTTCCTTGCGACTGGGCAAACCCGAGTTCACGCCATTCAGACCACGACGCATGCGATTTTCCTCGATCACCCCGATGCCCTGAAACTCGTCACCGCCATGACGGCCGCGACAACGACACCCGTTATAACACCCGCGACGATGCCAAGTGCGATTGGGTCACAGTTGGCGACCTACTGGCATGCCGGTGGCAAGTCAGCTCCTACAGGGCCCTCTGCACCGCGGACGGCCACGATGCTAGAGGATGGCACCCTGACGATCGATGGCGACTATGACGTCATCGACCATGATCAGAATATCGTGAGTTACAGCCTTAAGGCGGGCAGTGGTCCTAGCAAAGGAACGATTTCTAGCCTGAACACCACAACAGGTGCATTGACCTATACGCCCTTCGCCGACCTCAATGGCCAGGACAGTTTCGTTGTCATTGCCACCGATGCCGATGGGCACGCCGTTGAGCTTCCGGTCCAGGTAAACATCACGCCGGTCAATGACGCGCCGCGCATCATCGGCCTCAAAACGGGCGCTCTTACCGTATTGGAAAGTGCTCCAGGAAGTCTGACCGCAAACGGCGATTTTCTTGCCAAGTTTGATGTCATTGACGTGGAAGGAGATCCCATAACCTACACCCTCCCAAACGACGCAGGGGGCAGGTTTTATATCACTGCGGCCGCCAATCTGAGGGTGCTCGACCCCACCTTGCTAAATCGCGAAATCGCGTCGAGCCATGTGGTGCAGGTCAAAGCAACTGATTCATACGGCGCTTCATCCGTCAAGAATTTCACTGTCACGGTCGGCAACGTAAACGAAGCTCCTAATGTGGCAGTGCTAACGGCGTCACGCGGAGTAGTTTCGGAATATGTAGGTGCAACATCGATTGCAAACATCAGCACGCTGGTCGCGCAGTTTACCACGAGCGATCCCGACGGATTGCCTGTTCCTGGATTGATGTTCGTTACCGATACGACCGGCAATCCGGCAGGGCGTTTCAAGATAGTCGGCACACAAGTCCAATTTGCAATCGAGCCGAATTTCGAAGCGCTTGTGAACGCAGGTTTCACCGTCTCCGACAGCGACGGTGATGGGCGGGCGGAAGTCTCGCTCACCGGGAATATTCGAGCAACCGACGGGTCTTTGCACTCGGATCTTTTAACCGCCTTTTCGGTGAAAGTAGAGGACACTAACGAGCAGCAGACCGCGATCACATTGGCGGGCGCGCTAGCGTCCATCAACGAGCGCGATCGGCTTGCAACGGGAACCGCTCGGCCCGCAATTATTCTTGGCACTTTGGGCGTGACCGATCCTGATCTGGTCGGCCAACTTACTGGGCAGCACAGCTTCGCTGTGTTCGAAGGAAGCTCTACTGTGGCCAGCACGCGATTTGGCGTCGATGCGGCAAACAAATTAGTCCTGCTTGCCAACAAGAGCCTCGACTATGAAACGGATGGCGCGGCCATCACAATCAAGGTTCGGGCCGCCGACAAGTCCTCTGCCCCATTCTTGCTGGATCAGAATTTCGTATTCGCAATTAATAATGTCGATGACGTCACAGAAGGGACAGCGGCTGCAGACGATATCGATGGGCAGCAGAATCGGGACATCATTCGCGGAATGGCGGGTAATGATCTCTTATCTGGAGGTTCTGGTAACGACGTTATCGAAGGCGGCGATGGCAATGATTTGCTAGCAGGTGACGATGGCGATGATGCGCTCTCCGGGCAGGCTGGCCTCGACCAGATCGACGGTGGAGTAGGCAATGACACGCTTTACGGCGGTGATGATCGTGATGACCTTGATGGCGGCATCGGCAACGACACGTTGAACGGAGAAGGCGGCAATGATGGCGTCCGCGCGGCCGGTGACGATGCTTGGCGCGGTTTTACAGCGCTTGGCCTGACCGGAGGAGATGGAACCGACACGCTAAATGGCGGGGATGGCGACGATTATTTGGACGGCGGGCTTGGGGCGGATCAGCTCGTAGGCGGCCTTGGGTTCGACGGTGCGACTTATGCCGCATCGACCGCTGCCGTTACTGTCAGCCTCGCAACAGGCGTAGGAACAGGCGGCAGTGCTCAAGGCGATACGCTGACAGGCATCGAGCTTCTGCAAGGGTCCGCCTACGGCGACACTCTTACCGGGTCGGCGGCCAACGACATTATATATGGTGAGGTTGGCAACGACATCATCCGGGGCGGCGCTGGACAGGATTACCTGTTTGGCGGATTGGGCAATGACTCGATCGATGCAGAAGCGGGGAACGATTATCTGGACGGTGGCGCAGGCGACGATACGCTGATCGGCGGCGCAGACAATGATACCTATCATGTCGCGCGAAACCAAGGAAATGACCGCATCCAGAATTACGATGCGACCGGTACCAACTTCGATCATCTGAGCTTTGATAATACGGTGCTATATACTGACATCTGGTTCGATAGGGTCGATAACGCAGGTGCCGTCAACGCTGCCGGCAATCATCTGAGAATGACGATCCTGGGCGCCTCTGGATCCGAAGGGTCGGTGACGATCGATAATTGGTTCACGATCCCTGACCGCAATGTTCCCGCCAATTATTTCAAGATCGACCTCATCTCCGATGGCGTCGAGCGCGCGGTAATCCCTATCAACGTGGACGCACTCACCACGCTCATGGCGGGCATTCCTTTAGCCAGTCGACCAACGACACGGGCGCAGATGGCTACGCTGCGTAGCGGAAATATCTCCTTCAGCAACAGCATGGAGGAGCATTGGGGCAGACTCAGTCCGCCGCGCGTCAGCGATATCGTCAGCATTTCAGGAACCGAGCCTTTGGACGCCGCTACGCAGACGGTCAGCTTTGCCGTGCGTGCGTGGTTTGAGGACAATCAGGGATTGGGAGTAGTCATTCCTGCCAGCAGCATCGACCTGACGATTTCAGCTGGAAACGGTCAGATACTGACAGACTATGTCAGCGCGGTGAACACAGGAACGCCCGACGCAAACGGCAACCGGACGGTCACCTTGACCCTGGCACCAAACGCGAGCACGCACTTGCTTCCTGGCGGCGTGCTGTCGCTCCAGATGGTGGCGCAGATCCGCGGCACCTCGCGGACGGCATCCGACTTGAACGGCTTCACTCTGTCGATCGCCCCTACGGCAGACACCGGCACCTTTACTCAGCTTGCAAGCTCTGGGGGTCATGCCGGAACATTGATACCACTGACGATCGCCGTGACCTCGCCCGACAGCGCTGATGGATCTGAACGACGTGAAGTGCTCATCAAGGGTCTGCCAGCCGGTTATAGCCTGGTGAATGCGGCCGGGGCCCCAGTCGGCATATTGGAAGGCGGGACGACTTGGCGGCTGACCCAGGCGCAGTTGGTGGGGCTCAAAATGTCCGCGCCTACGGGCTTTGGCAATGCGCCGCTTCAGGTCGCGGTGCAAACCATCGACGGATCGTCGGTAAGAACCTCGGCCTGGTCGCCGCTTACCGTGACCGTCAATGGCAAGCCCACCAACATAACGCTCGCTGGTTCGGTCGCCGAAAATGCAGCCTATGGCACGTTGGTCGGAACACTTACCGGATCCGACCCGGACACAGCCGAAGGCGCCCCTGCGCCTTCCATCTTCCAACTGCTCAATGATGCAGGCGGTCGCTATCGGCTCGATCCGGCTAACACGAGCCGGCTGCTGGTCAATAATGGCGGAACAACACCGTTCGACTATGAGGCGGCGAACCGCGACAGCTTGCACACCATCACGGTTCGAGTAACCGACAACAGCGGCTTGACTTTCGACAAGCAAATTGTCGTGCCGATGACCAACGTAAACGAGGCTCCCCTGCCCCCGTCCGGTGGCACCGAGATCGTGAAATATGTCGACGAAAACGCGGTGATCACCAACGGGGTGGTCGCCAGCTTGACGCTGACCGATCCAGATGGGACCACGCCCACATTGCAGATCGTCGGCGGGGTGAACGCCCAATGGTTCACGATCGCCGGCAATCAGGTGAAGTTCACCGGGGTATCGAGTTTCAATTACGAGACTTATGCTGCCGATCCGAATGTCCAGAAATATGACTGGAACGGCGATGGGCGTTTGGATGCCCGTGTCGCCTATGTCGACGTTCGAGCAAATGATGGAGTTCTAAACTCATCGCCAACGCGGGTCGCAGTCCTGATTTCCGATCTCAATGAGCAACCCTATATAACGTCGGTCTTATCATCGACGACGTACAGCGAGGTGCTCAATGGCGATGCGTCGCTGTCGAACAAGATCGTTGCGACCTTCAGCATCGGCGATCCCGACACACCCGAACCTAACCTCGTCATCACAAACAACCCAAATGGTTGGTTCCAGATCATTGATGGCGATCAGTTGGCTTTTGCCCCCACTGCCAATTTTACGGCTGGCTGGCTTCGCGCGAACAAGGGGCAATTCGGCATCGGTAGCGACTATATCTACGATGCTGACGGCGATGGCCTTAAAGAGATTAAGCTGGCAACGGTAACGCTCAAAGCCACTGACGCGGCGGGTTTGCAATCGGCAGCCTATAGCTACAATGTCTTTATCGAGGACAAGAACGAAGCGCCGGTCTGGAATGCCATTCCTACCCTTATCGTTCAAGAAGATCGAACATCGGGCTATCATATTTGGTCGTTGGCGGCGCTCGATCCAGACGGCCCCTCCTCTGAACTGCGCTATTCGTTCGTTGGTGGCTCGACATTCTACGATGCGGGCTTGGGAGCGACGATGTCGGCTTCGGCTGATGGCCGTTTCATGATCAAGGCCTCCGATGGCAATTTGTTTGTCGGACCCAGCGGCGCGTTCAATTTCGAAAGTGGTCCCAATAACTTCAATTACCAGGTCAATGTTCAGGATAAGGCTAGCGGTGCCCATTCGATCACGCGGACTTCCAACGTGTCCCTCAACATCGCTGATCTGAATGAGGCCCATTCGCTGGTCGGCGCATCAGGTTCCAGAGCGGAATTTGGCGAGGCTCCGCCACTGACGCCAATCTTCAATCTGGCGGACAATTCTACCGGAACACGGATGCTGGTGGACCCCGAAAATCGAGATATGTCATGGAGTTTTGCAGACGGCAGCTACGAATCGGGCATATGGGCAATTTCGACCGACGGTAAGCTCAGTCTCAAGGAGGGCTCGGTAGATTACGAAGCCCTTACAGCTCAGCAAAGAGCGACGACCTTATCGATTAAAGCTTTTGATGGGCAGTTTGTGGCGACTGGAACGTTTGCAGCCACCATTACGAATGTGAACGAAGCGCCAACGATCAGCGGCACATATGCGGGCGAAGCTGGCGACACAGACAGTGGCCGGATGATCTACCAGCAGCCAAGCGTTTGGTGGGTGACCGCCAACAGAAATGAAGGCCCCTTGGTTATCGTATATCCTACCGATCCCGAGGGTGAAAGCACCACCTATTCCTATTCGCTTTCCACCCCAGAGACTCGTGATGAGAACGTGGTTTACGGAGGCAGTAGCGAGGCTGATGGCGAAGCGCCCATACTGTCTGTAAACGCCAGCGGTGCATATGGCATAATAAGCTTTCAGAGCGCGGGCGATGGCGAATGGGAGGGCGCCTATGAGCTGGATGGCGTCCGTCGCACAGCGACGCGTTATTATGATTTCGACCTGTCGATCCGCGACACATCGGGCATGACGGGCGTACACCCTTTTCAGATCGTCTTCCTACGGCGCAACTCGTCGGTGCCCCCTATCGTGCTTGATCTCGATGGAGATGGCGTAGAACTGGTTGCTTACGACAGTTCGACCATAGATTTTGACATGGATCGCGACGGCGTCGCCGACCGGACAGGGTGGGCAGAGGCTGACGATGGCTTTCTGGCACTCGACCGCAATCATAACGGCACAATCGACGATATCGCGGAAATCTCGTTCGTGGGCGATGTTGAGGGCGCTCTTTCGGACGGTGAGGGATTGCGCGCGTTCGACACGAACGAGAATGGCTTCCTCGACGCGGGCGATGAACGGTTCGCCGAATTCTTGGTGTGGAACGACGCCAATCAAAATGGTGTCAGCGAAGCAAGTGAATTGGCTGCTTTGAGCGCGCATAGCATAACAGCCATCAATCTTACACTCACTGCGACGGGTGAAGATGTTGACAGCCCCGACAATGTGACCTTTGCAACGCTCGAAGTGCAACATAGCGACGGGACGACCAGCGCTGGTGCTGATGTTATCTTTACCTTCGACCCATCTGATTTTAGCACGGAGATTGCCGCGCCGATCGTGTTCGATTTTGACGGGGACGGCTCAGGACTAACTGCGCTGGGCGGCAGTCAAACCCTCTTCGATATGAACAAGGATGGTATTGCTGACCAGACTGGCTGGATCAAGCCAGGTGATGCCTTGTTAGCGCTCGACCGCAACGGCAATGGCACCATCGACGATATTGGCGAAATTTCCTTTGTCGGCGACAAAGCTGGCGCCAAGACTGATTTGGAAGGTTTGGCCGGGTTCGACGCCAACGGCGATGGCTTATTGGACGGAAGCGATGAGCGTTTCGTTGAATTTAAGCTGTGGTTCGATCGCGATGCGAACGGTAAGACCGATGCCGGCGAGCTTCTAAGTTTGGCCGAGGCTAGAATCGACGCCATCACTCTCCAAGGCGTGGCAACCGGCCAAGCCCAAGTGCCCGGTCAGAACATCATCTACAACACCAGCAGCTATTTGCTGGCGAATGGCGAAACCGGGCACCTTCTCGACGCGGGCTTTGCGTTCAAGGCCTTGTCGGCGTTGCCGGAGATCGCCTTACAGCAAAGTTCGTGGGATCGTAATGCCAAGAACTACTCAATCGTTTCGACCGCTGGAACGCTGCATGTCACCGCGCGCGATGCAAAAGGTGTCATCGACGCTGGAGCCGGACTCGTTTCGCCAGCATCGATCATGACCTTCGCCAACCGGTCGGTGGGCATGTTGTCGACGATCATACTCGATCTCGATGGCGATGGCCTGGAAGCGCGGCGAGCAAGCAAAACTAACGCCGCCTTCGATATGGACGGTGATGGGACCGCCGATAACACAGGCTGGGCCGGGAAAGACGACGCAATGCTGGTGATCGACCACAACGCTGATGCTCTGATTACGCATCCGTCCGAACTGTCCTTCTTGTCCGAAAAAACCGATGCGAAAAATGCGTGGGAGGGGTTGGCCATCCTTGACAATAGCAAGGACGGCAAGATTACCGCAGGCGACGCTCGCTTTAGCGAACTGAAATTGTGGGCGGACAGCAACGAGAATGGCGTAACCGACATGGGAGAGCTCAAGTCGCTTGCCGATGCAGGGATCAAGGAAATCAGCCTTTCTTCGACCTCCATCAATGGCCCTACAAAGCTGGGCTCGAATCTGCCGCTCTCCACGGCGACGTTCACACGGGACAATGGCGTAACCGCCACTATCGGTAATGTTGCTCTGGCCTTTAGCCCCAGTTCGACTATGGATATGCCGCCTGACCAGTCTTCGAGCGGGATGCAAACATCTGTCATGGCCAAAGCCGCCGAACACTCAGCTGCCCAACTCCTTCAGGCCATGAGCAGCTTTGGCGCCGTCAGATCTGACAGCGATCTTCAGTCCGCAGTCTCCCACCACCAAAATAGCGGCGACTGGTTTGCAGCAAATGCCGCTTGAGGATCATATGACCGCAGAACCGAAAGACAGACCGATGGCGGAACCGTCAGCGCAGACTGCATCTGCACCGACCGTCAGCCATTTCCTTGGAGAAATGACTTGGCTGCTCACGCAGTCGCCACTGCATAAAAGTCTGAGCATCGGCGACCTCGAATGGCTGATCATGCCAGCGCTGATCCATCAGCAATTTTATGTGTTTCGTGATGGACAGCAGCCCGTCGGTCTCGCGCTCTGGGCCAAATGCGCGCCCTTGGCCGTAGCCAAACTGCAAAAGGGACTGATCGAGCCCGAGAACCGCCTCGCCCTCGAAGAGTGGATCGACGGCGACCAAATTTGGCTGATAGATCTGATCGCTCCATTTGCCACTCCCGAGAACAAGCAGCGCGAAATCATGATCGCTGATCTGATCTCAGGGCCGCTAAGGGGCCAGGAGTTCCGCTTCCATCGCACAGATCCCACGACAGGGGCGAGAACCGTCCAGACAGTGAACGCCGACGCTGGCGACAAGCTGAAGGCTGCCGTCGAGGCAGCCGCTAAAGGGGCCTGAATTTGTGCGCTTTCCGGGCAGCCGCCGCAGAACCCATATCTGCGCTATCTATGGTGACATTGAGGCGCCGCAGGTTCATGTCCGGGATAATATGAGATCTCGGCTATTACCTGCCAGCGCTATCTGCGAGGTCACGACCCATCGATGAATGTGCGTTGCAAGGGTGATGAATGGCTTGTTCGACATGACTGAAGCGGTGTCGAACCTGTGATCACGGCCATATGCCTATTCCGCGCTGGACCGGTGGGCAGAATTGAGATGCGTTGGCTGGCCGGCTTGTGATTGATCGAGACCGGCCGCTGGGGGGCGCTGGCATAGGCCGAACACCTGCCCTTGTGCTGATTGGCATAGTTAAGGCGCCCGTGCTATGTGATCACGCGACGCGCGTGACACGGTGAAAGTCCCTGCCGTAGCACGGACCCACGCAGGATCCGGAGCGCGATGTGAGGAACCGGGACACCTCACCGCGCGTCACTTTCGAAACTGTGGGCGTGATCAAGTCGGCAGCCTTCGTCACGGTCTCATGGATATGAGCTGCGCATCTATAGCGCCTGCCTGCCGTCGGCGGCGCGCAGATGGGGCCGCTTTGGCCGGCCTATCGTTTGACATCTTGATCGTTGGAAGAGCGGCGGTAGAAGGAGCGATATATTCCTGGGGAGGAAGTTCGTGCGGAGTTTAATTTTAGCTTTGTGTGCGTTGTTGATCACGCCGGTGACAGCGCATGCTGCTGAGCGGGTCGTGACTTTGGCGCCTGGCAATCCAATGGCTGGCGCTATCAGACTTGGGCAAGCCACCGGTGGCCCCAGCGTACATGACGTAGTTCCGGCCGATGTAGCTGAAAAAGTATTTACCTCGCCGTCTGATCGCGAACCTGCGAACGGATGGTTCAATCGCACTTTCTCCGCCGCTTTGAAGACCAATGGATTTATAGCCAAAAAGCCAGAACTCGCACGCTACGAGCTAGCGGCTGAAGTGAAGTCGATGAAGGTGACGCCACTGATCACTGGCTCGCACCACAATAGTACTGTAATTTACAGATTACGGGACATTGCGACTGGCACGATCGTTTGGGAACAATCGCAGACGATGGATTTCGAAGTGAAACGCGGAATGCGCTTTGGCGCGATAGGCGGCGCTCTGGGTGCTGCCACTGGTGGAGCTTTGGCAGGACAAAATCCCGCCCTGACGGCAGCCATGATCACCAAACAGCGTCCGCATAGGCCTTTCGATGTTCGTATCGACACATGGGAAGGGATCATGCGCGGCTTTCAGCAGATGGCACGAAAAACCATGGTAGAACTTGCAGCGTTTCGGGCGCCCAATTAATTGGGAGCAACGACGACCCATTCTAGACCTTTAGCGGCGACCAGAGGCTCCAAAGAGCCGTCCGTCAGCTATCTCAACGCTTATGTCCCGTTCCATGTGTCACCGCTATTCATAAACATGCTTTAGAAGCTGGTTGCGGGTGTCTTGTTTCCAGGCCTGTGGTGGGGCAGAGCCCGTAACACGATGATCGAGTTTCATGCCCCAGCCGCTGACGCCCCGGAATTGGCGCTCTCACCCCTGCATAGAGCTGCCTCACTGACCCTGCGTCATCTTGTCGAAAACGGTCCAATCGGCCTCACCCCCAGCAGGGCCTTGAAGCGTTATTTTGTCACGTGGGCCACCGAA
>NZ_JBBJUL010000017.1:0-25936 GCF_037725245.1 Sphingobium anseongense
TGGCAGCGTTCTTGCAATATGGTCGATATGTACGCGGACAAATTTTTCGTGCTTCCTGCCGCCTACGAACAGGTTGCCAGCTTGCACCTCTTCAAAAAGGCATACCACATAGAATTTTGGAATGGGTATGTTCGTATAGAGCGAAGTAACGGCTTCTGAGATGGCTTGCTTTTCGTCTTCAGAATAAGCACCAGCAGGGTGATAAATTCTCCAGAATGGCATTTCATCTCTCCACGTTATACATAAGGAATTGGTGATAATTTCGAGAAGGTGCACTGCGAGGTCGGTCGATCCATCTTACGAATTTTTTAGGTCAGCCTGTATGTGCGTGTTCAGGAGACCTTTCGAAGGAAATCCACGATTGCCTTGTTGAGCGCTTCAGGGGCCTCCACTTGTGGCCAATGCCCCACGCCATCGAGCACGAGAAAACCGGTCAGACCCGGCATCGCCTCTCGCAGCGATTCCTCGGTTACATTGAGCAGCTTGTTCAGGCCATCAGTGGCGCCCATGACGAAATAGGACGGCTGTCTCACGACTGCTCCGGCAAATGGCCTTGAAGCCAGGGAGTAGAAAGTGTCGAGAGCCCGATAATAGTTCAACCCGCCGTGGAATCCGGTTCGATTGAAACTTTCAATCAACTCGGGCAGATGCTCCGGATCGTTCTCGATGAAGACTTCCGGCGCGGGGCGGAACGGGTTCTTGGCAGGATCGAACGGATCCCACCCTTCGCCCTCAGGCGCGAGGCCCGACGTCCAATAGTAGGATCTCGGAAGGATCGTCGCTGCATCAACCCAGTCATTATCGGCTTCCGGCCGCATCCAGTTGAACATGTAGAAACTATCCATTCCGCCGGCGCGGAGTTGGTCTAGAAAACTGGGGCCGCCCATAGGCATGAATGGAACGCTGATCCCAAAGACTGCCGGGAACAGGTCAGGGCGCATCACGGCAGCGGTCCAAACCGCGTTGGCGCCGTGATCGTGTCCCACGGTAATGGCTTGGTCGATGTTCAGGTGGTGGAGAACGGCGACCATGTCGCCCACAATCTCGAGTTGCGTGTAGGCTTCTGCCTCGAAGGGCGCATCGCTCTCGCCAAACCCGCGCATATCGAGCGCAATCGCTCGATATCCCGCCTCTACCACGGCCTTGATCTGAGACCGCCATAGCGACCAGATTGATGGAAAACCGTGACAAAACAGCACTGCGGGGCCTTCGCCCTCATCAACAACATGCAGTTTCACGCCGTTATTATCGATATAATGGTGTTTCATCGACTTTCTCTCCAATTTTTTGCCTTTCTACAGGTGGTGGACGGAATTGCAATATGGTCACCATGCTATCGTGCAATTATATTGCTGCCGGACCGGATTCGTGGACGCAGCGGCACGATCGGCCTGTTTCATCAGATCACAGCGACATGCTCGGGACCCGTGGCGATCCCGATCTGCTGACCAACCTACGATGCTTCGTCCGGGATTATATTGCTTGAAGAGGAGATGTCGCGCCATTCGAGTAGGTTGGGGAGAAGTCGTTCAAAGCCCACAAAGCGGATCTTTTCGTCCCAAATTGAAACCGCTTGTGAGCAGGCTGACTAAAGAAGCGCACTGTCACCGTACTTCAGGCAGTCAATTTGCTGCAGGTTGGTAATGTATGCCGGCGCAAGCGGACTCTACACCCCCTTGACCTGAAATCAGCAGAACGAGCTATGCCTCGGATGGAAGCTATGCGGGTTCGGAAAAGCTGCCGAGGTGCCTGTGCCTGATCCAAATCTGAAGCGTTGCTTTTCACCGCGCACCTGTGAACGCCAGTGGGTTGCCAAAACAAACCCACGATGCTAGCGGACGTGGGTTGCTGACAAGGCCAATCACACCCAGGTCGGCGCCGTTTTCGAATAATATCGTTCATTTGTCTGCTGTGCATGGGCTTTCCGATCGGCGGTCTCGCCCTCAAACAGCGTCAGGCTTGCAGGCGAAGTGGTCGAATCCCAAGGGAGTGCATGTGAGCGACCGTATCAGCAATATGATGGGGCAAGTGAGCGGATGGCGCTTATTGCCAGCGTGTGGTGTGGTAATTTCCATTGCCTGCGCGCAACTTGGCGCATCTTTCGCGGCGCGAATGCTTCCGGTCGTAGGTGTCTCAGGCATCATGGCGCTGAGGCTCGGATTCGCGGCGCTCATTCTATCGCTTGTCTCGCGTCCTTGGCGTATTCGGCGCACTGACATTAATGGTGCTGGCGGGATGCTGGTTCTGTACGGCCTGTCGATTGGCGTGACGGGGCTGTGCTTTTATCTGGCGTTACGAACGGTACCACTTGGCGTTCTCACGGCACTTCAATTTTGCGGCCCCTTGAGTGTTGCGCTGATTGGCTCTCGCCGCATCCTCGACTTTCTATGGGTTGGGCTGGCAGCGACCGGACTTGCTCTTCTGCTCCCCTTGCGAAGTGCCCATTCGGTCGATCCGGTAGGTGCTGTGTTTGCGCTGCTATCGGGCGCGGCTTGGGCGGCGTACATTGTGATGGGTAGACGTGCTTCTGCAAGACTTCGTCAGCCGAACTGTATGCCGGCCTTTGGTGCGATTGTCGCTTCGTTGATCATGGTGCCGGCAGGCATAGTCGGGGCGGGTGCTGAGCTCTTCCACCTCTCCGTGCTGGCGGCAGGGCTAGTCATAGCGCTGCTGTCCAGCGCGCTGCCCTATTTGCTGGATGCAAAGATCATGTCGCGCGTTTCGCCGCGCGCATTCGGAACGCTCGCCAGCCTTGGGCCTGCCACGGGCGCACTTATTGGGTTCCTAGTCCTCGGACAGCGCCTCGGTCTCTACGAATGGTCCGGGATCGCCGCGATCGTTGCTGCGTCGGTTGGAACCTCGCTGTCCTCCAAGCCGCCACAGGTCGACCCTGCATAGCTTTACAAACGGTATCGAGAGGATTGCGACGGTGACAGAACAAGCAGGTGCGTCAGACGCTGGGCCTCTCTTTCCAGAGGCGACCGACACGAAAGCCGCTCTGCGCGCGGCCCTGCTTCAGGGACCGATCATAGGCACGATTGCCAGACTTTCTCTCCCGACGATTGGCGTTTTCGCGGCGCAGGCGCTGGGAGACACTGCCAACACCTATTATGCTTCGAGGCTCGGTACGGATGCGCTGATCGGCGTTTCGGTCGTGTTCCCGATCTGGATGCTGATGACGATGATGTATTCGGGCGGTCTGGGTGGTGCGGTGGCGGCGGCTGTCGCCCGTGCCATCGGTGCGGAGCGAGATCGCGACGCAGACGACCACGTGCTCCACGCGATAATCCTAGGCATCGTGATGGGTGCTCTCTTCATGGTCATAGTCTGGCGGTTCGGACCGTTTGTTTTCGCGAACATGGGCGCAACGGGCGCGGCGTTGGATCAGGCGTTGTCGTTTAGCTTCTGGATATTTCTCAGCGCCATTCCTCTCTGGATCGCAAGCCTTTGTTCGGCCGCGTTACGTGGCGCCGGCGACGTTCGCACGCCCGCCTTGCTCGTCTTGGGTGCAGCCTTGGTGCTGGTCGTGGTGGCGCCTGTGCCGGTGCTCGGACTTGGGGGCTTTCCCCGTCTAGGTGTGGTGGGCACGGGCGTTGTGACGGTACTGTATTGGACGGGGGCGACGATCTGGCTCCTGATCCATTTGGGGTCCGGTCGCGCCGTCGTGCGGCTGCGGTGGTCTCGCCTGCGCTGGACCTTGTTCTGGGAAGTGCTCAAGGTTGGATTGCCTACATCGCTGGGGGCTGTCCTGCTGAACGGGTCGATCGTCCTCATTACAGGCGCGATGGGCACGCTGGGTGCGGCCGAGCTGGCGGGTTATAGTCTTGGCGCGCGGCTTGACTATGTCGTCATCCCGGTGCTGTTTGGACTTGGTACGTCCGTGCTGATTCTCGTCGGTGCATGCGTGGGGGCGGGGGATATTGATCGCGCAAAGCGTGTTACGCTTTATGGATCTGTTATTGCTGCAGGTGCGGTAGGGCTTGTGGGGCTGGTTGTCACATTGCGGCCGAGCTTGTGGATCGGCATATTCAGCCAAGAGCCATCGGTGCTTGCTACCGCGACGATCTACCTTGGCATGGCAGGGCCGGTATATGGAACTCTCGGAGTAATCTTCGTACTGAATTTCGCGGCTCAGGGGGCAGGCAGGCCTGTCTGGACGACGCTCGCCGAGGTCGCGCGCTTGGTAATTGCGGGTGGTTTAGGATGGATTGCGATCGAGCGATTCGGTGCGGACATGGCAGGACTGTCGAGAATAGTGGCAATCGCCAATGTTTCTGCCGCCCTGATCTGCGTCATGGCATTCTGGACTGGCCTCGTTTGGCCGCGCCAAAGTGAAGCGCGGCCATTTGCTAAGACGTAAGATTCGCGGATGGTTGGCCCGGTTACGGCTGGGCCGGACGTTCGCTAATCCTGCAACCCGCCAAGGCACAGATATTTGATCTCGAGATAATCCTCGATCCCGTAACGGGACCCTTCACGTCCCAGCCCTGACGATTTTATGCCACCGAAGGGCGCTACTTCGGTTGAAACAAGCCCCTCATTGATCCCGACCATGCCATATTCCAGAGCCGAGGCAACCCGCATGATACGTCCGATGTCTCGACTATATAAATAGGATGCCAGGCCAAATTCGGTGTCATTGGCCATGTCGATGGCCTGGTCTTCGGTGTGAAAGCGAAATATCGGCGCGACCGGTCCGAATGTTTCCTCCCTAAAGATCCTTGCTTCGCGTGGTACATTCGACAATATCGTCGGACGGTAAAAGAGCGCCCCTTTAGGGTCACACCGCCCACCCGTCACCAGTTGCGCGCCATGCTGCAAGGCATCTGCGACATGGTCCTCCACTTTTTTGACGGCGGCATCGTCGATCAATGGGCCGATCATGATGCCGTCTTCGAAGCCATCGCCGACTTTCAACGCCTCAACCGCGATTTTCAGCTTCGCGACGAACGTATCATAGACACCATCCTGCACGAGAATTCGGTTCGCGCAGACGCAGGTTTGGCCCGCATTACGATATTTCGATATCAACGCGCCGTCGACGGCCGCATCGAGATCGGCGTCATCGAAAACGATGAAGGGCGCGTTGCCACCCAGCTCCATACTCGTCTTCTTTATCGTAGGTGCGCATTGCGCCAGCAAAAGCGCGCCTACCTCCGTAGAGCCCGTAAAACTCAGTTTGCGGACGTCGGGGTTGGACGTTAGTTCTGCCCCGATTGCGCTCCCCGATCCGGTGATGATGTTGCACACGCCGGCCGGAAAGCCGGCGCGTTCCGCGAGCACTCCAATCGCCAGCGCCGAGAAGGGGGTCTGGCTTGCGGGCCTCAGCACACCGGTGCAGCCTGCGGCCCAACCAGGAGCCGCTTTGCGGGTCAGCATCGCCGACGGGAAATTCCATGGGGTGATGGCAGCGAAAACACCGATGGGCTCCTTTTGAACAATGATGCGCCGCCCTGGCAGGTTCTCGGGGATGACGTCGCCATACACCCGCTTGGCTTCTTCCCCGAACCACTCGAAATAGGCTGCCGCATAGGCGATCTCGCCCTTGGCTTCGAGAAGGGGCTTACCCTGTTCGGCCGTCATAATGCGGGCCAGGTCGTCCTGGTTTTCGAGCATCAGGTCGAACAGCCGGCGCAGCATCGCCGCCCTTGTCTTGGCAGTAAGGTTACGCCAAGCGGGCTGAGCCTTCTTGGCGGCCTGGATCGCCTGTCGAGCATGCTCCGAGCCTAGGGAAGGAATATGTCCGACAATCGCACCTGTAGCTGGATTGGTCACCGCTATCTTCGCGTCGTCGCTGAACGCAATCCACTTGCCGTCGATGAAGCAGGCTTCTCGAAAAAGAGCGGGGTCACGCAACGTCTTTCCAAAATCGGAATCGGGCATCATCATGGTCCTATCAGAACTCGATTACTTGCCGGACGACGGAGCCGTCATCCAGTCGATCAAAGGCCTCATTAATATCCTCTAGCCGAATGCGTGCGCTCAGTAGCCGATCGACGGGAAGGCGACCATCGCGGTATAATTGGATAAGGCGAGGAATATCCCTGACAGGCACGCACGTGCCGATGTAGCTGCCCTTAAGGGTTCGTTCCTCACCGACCAGCCGCACCACATTGACAGGCAAGGCGGCATCAGCAGGAGGCAGTCCCGCCGTGACCGTTGTGCCGCCGCGCTTCGTCATCTGCATTGCGCTGTCTAGAGCCCGGACGGATCCGGCGAACTCGAAAGCATAATCGACACCACCGCCGGTGAGACGGCGCACTTGCTCGATCGCATCGGCATCACTGGCGTTGACCGTGCCGGTCGCGCCGACATCAGCGGCCAAGGCGAGCTTTTCGGCCGACAGGTCCACGCCGATTATCTGGCTCGCCCCCGCGGCCCGCGCGCCCATGACTGCCGCGAGGCCAACGCCGCCGAGACCGATTACCGCCGCCGTGGACCCGGCGGGAAGGCGAGCGGTATTGATGACCGCGCCTACACCGGTCAGTACGGCGCAACCGAAAAGGGCCGCCTCGACCAGCGGAAGATGCTTATCTATGCGAACAAGCGAATTTCGCGATACGACGGCATGATCCGCAAATGCCGAGACGCCCAGATGATGATGGACAGGGCCGTCCGCATCCATCAAGCGGATATCACCCTTGAGGAGAGTGCCTGCGCCGTTGGATGCCGCGCCGGGCTCGCAAAGCGCCGGACGCCCTTCAGCGCAGGGTACGCAGTGTCCGCAGCTGGGCATGAAGACGATAACGACATGGTCGCCTAGCTGGAGGTCGGCAACACCATCACCGAGTGCAGCGACAATGCCCGATGCTTCGTGCCCAAGAGCCATTGGCAACGGACGCGGACGATTGCCGTTGATGACGGAAAGATCGGAATGGCACAGGCCTGCAGCCGCGATACGAACGAGTACCTCTCCAGGACCGGGTGGCGAAAGGTCCAACGTCTCGATGCTGAGCGGCCTGCTCGCAGCAAAGGGGCGGGGTGCATCCATTTTGCGAAGCACTGCAGCGTTGATTTTCATACGGTCTCCGTCGGTGATTTGCAGGGGGCCGGGCTGTCAAGCAGCGCGGCGTGACCATCCGGCTACCCGCATTTGCGTTAAAGATGCCAAGCTTCGCCGTCAGGCAGTGGTGCGAATATCTGATCGATATCGCTATCTGACACGCCATTGGGTGTGGCTGGATTCCAACGCGGTGCATTATCTTTGTCGACGATCACTGCGCGCACGCCTTCAAGAAAATCATGCCGCTGAACCACGCGCGTGGCAACGGCGTATTCCTGTCGCATCTCGTCCTCGAAAGTGGCCATATTTGCGCCGTCCCGCAGCAAACGAAGCGAGACCTTCATTGTTTGCGGCGACCTATTTTTAAGCACCCCCAACTGCTGCGTCGCCCAGACGCCACCATCCGCTTCCAAGGCGGCGAACACTGTCTCGAGCTGGTCGCTGGCAAAGAGCTTGTTGATCGCGGCTTCGTGGGCCAAAATCCCTGCGGCGGGAGCGGGCTCAGATATCGCTGCAAGGGTTGCTTCTAATGCGGCGGGATGTGCGATGATGCGAGCTTTGGCTTCCATCACCTGCTCCGCGGGTAGGTAGTGCGTCGCTAGCCCTAGAGCGAATGTCTCCGCGCCATCCAGTTGATTGCCGGTCAATGCCAGATACTGACCAAACCGTCCCGGCAACCGCGAAAGGTACCACCCGCCGCCAACATCGGGGAACAGTCCGATCCCGGTTTCAGGCATAGCAAGCCGGGTGTTTTGGGTCGCCACGCGGTATCGCGCAGGCTGAGATATGCCCACACCTCCGCCCATGGTGATCCCATCCATGAACGCAACAACGGGTTTGGCGTAAGTGAACAGTCTATGGTTCATCCGATATTCGGTTGCGAAAAATTGCCGCGCCTTGCTGCCGTCACCGGCGCCGCTTTGTGCAAGCTGCCGGATATCTCCCCCCGCGCAGAAGCCGCGACCTTGCGCATGATCGACGATGATTACCTGCACGCCGTCATCGTGACACCACCGCTCCAGTGCGTCGAGCACGCGTTCGCACATCGCCGTCGTCAGTGCGTGGATAGCGTTGGGCCGATTCAGTCGGATTCGGCCAACGGCCCCCTCGACTTCGACAATGACGTCTTCGATCACCCCCATGGCCGATTGCCCGCGCAAATCATGTATAATGCCCTATTCTCATATCAAGGATAATGTTCGATTGGGATGGTGGAGCCAGTGTATTAAGTAAGAAGATCAGTGAAAATCATTGAAAACGGTCTTGTAAGCAGTGTAATGGCTTTTCATAGGCGACCATTTTATGGAAGATAGGATAAATAACAGGTTTATAACCTGTGAATAATTGAATTAAAGTACTAGGATCTTCTCGGTTGATTTTATCGAATTGGTTGAATGTGTTTTATTATTCATACGATCTTCGATCACCATGCGAGCGCCTTTGTCCGCAATCATGATGGTTGGCGTATTTGTGTTTCCCGAGGTGATAGTCGGCATGATCGAGGCATCGATGACCCGAAGGCCTTCAAGGCCAATCACTCGCAGGCGCTCATCGACCACCGCCATGGGATCGGAAGCCAAGCCCATCTTGGCTGTGCCGACGGGATGAAAGATGGTTGTGCCGATGTCGCCAGCGGCCTTGGCCAGCGATATCTCGTCGTCGCCGATTTCGGGCCCTGGGAGATATTCTTCTGGTCGATACTCGTATAGCGCCTGTTGACGCATGAGGCGACGCGTTACA
Source organism: Sphingobium anseongense (assembly GCF_037725245.1). NCBI lineage: Bacteria > Pseudomonadati > Pseudomonadota > Alphaproteobacteria > Sphingomonadales > Sphingobiaceae > Sphingobium > Sphingobium anseongense. The sequence goes on from NZ_JBBJUL010000017.1 coordinate 8,744, forward strand.
CGGATGGCATCTGCGGCGACACGGCGGTCTTCGTCCGTCGAAAGATAGTTCGGGGCGATGATCGGCTTCGCATCAGGATCGCCCGAACGCAGTCGCACAATGCCTCGGGATGTAGGGCGCAGGTTGCAGGCCGCCACTGTAATCGCCGGAAAGCGGTGGAGCGGGTCGCCGAACTTGTCGAGCGACAGGGGTTGGACGTGGAACTGGATGTTGGCGCGCGCATGTTCGGGAGAGGAAGTCGTGAAAATCCCGAGTTGCGAGGGCGCCATGGTAAGCGGTCCGCGCTGCCAAACAGCATATTCCAGGCCCATCAGGGCGCGTCCGATCAACGAATGATAGGTCTCGTTCAGAGTCTTGATGCCGTGAACCTTGTAGATGGCGCGTTGTTGCAAGTGATCCTGGAGATTACGGCCGACGCCCGCCTTGTGTAGAATAGTCTGGATGCCGCATTCGGACAGCCACTCCGATGGCCCCACGCCCGACAACTGAAGGAGCTGGGCGGAGCCTATCGCCCCGGCGGACAGGATGACCTCCCCCTTTGTCCGCACTTCAAAGAGCCGTCCCTGTGCGCGAAAGCAAACGCCCGTCGCGCGCCGGCCATCGAACAGCACCCGTTCGACGCTGACGGCGGTCTTGAGGTGCAGGTTCTTCCGCTTCAGAGCAGGTTTGAGGAACCCACGCGCCGACGACCACCGCACGCCTCGCTTCTGATTAACGTGGAAATAGCCTACGCCCATATTGTTGCCGGTATTGAAGTCAGTCGTTGCGGGAACGCCCATCTGCGTCGCGGCTTCGGCGACCGCATCGAGGACGGCCCACTTCAAGCGGGGCTCCTCGACGCGCCATTCGCCGCCAGCACGATGATGATCGCTGTCGCCAAGGAAATGATCGTCGAGGCCGCGAAAGACAGGCGCCACGTCGCTCCAGCCCCATCCTGCAAGCCCCAACTCTCGCCAGTGATCATAATCTTCCGCTTGGCCGCGCATCGAGATCATCGCATTGATGGCTGAGGATCCACCGATCACCTTGCCACGCGGATATTTCAGGCTTCGGCCATTAAGTCCTGCTTCTGCTTCTGTCTCAAACATCCAATCCGCGCGCGGATTGCCGATCGCGAACAGATAGCCGACAGGGACATGGAACCAGATCCAGTCGTCCCGTCCGCCTGCCTCCAGGAGTAGTACTCGGACATTGGGGTCCGCAGACAGGCGGTTCGCGACGACGCATCCCGCCGATCCCGCACCGACGACAATATAATCATATTCCTCATCGAGGCGTTCAACGACTTCTGTCACTACAGATTTCCTATCCGACAGGGCCAATGGACGATCATCGGTTGCGGAAGACCGGAGCACGCTTGTTTACAAAGGCATTCATGCCTTCCTTCTGGCCCTCCGTGGCGAAGGCGGCCTGGAACAGCAGCCGCTCGTGACGCAAGCCTTCGGACAGCGGGCCTTCGAACGCGCGGTTCACTGCATCCTTCGCCATTTTCACTGCCGGGGCGTTATATGCGGCTATCGTATGGGCGGCCTCCAGCGATACCTGAAGTAACTCGCCCGCCGGAACAACCCGGGCGACCAGGCCGATTGCTTTGGCCTCTTGCGCATCGATGGTCCTCCCGGTCAGAACCATATCCATTGTCATGGATTTGCCCACCGCGCGCGCGAGCCGCTGGGACCCACCGATCCCCGGCAGGATACCGAGTTTGATCTCGGGCTGGCCGAACTGCGCGTCGTCCGCGGCAATAATGAAGTCGCACAGCAGCGCAAGCTCGCAACCGCCGCCGAGCGCGAACCCGCCGACCGCTGCGATGATCGGCTTTCCGACGAGCCGGACCTGATCCCAGGCGGCGAGGAAGTCATCCATATAGAAACCGGTGAAGGTCTTCTCGGCCATTTCCTCGATGTCGGCACCCGCCGCGAAAGCGCGCGGCGAACCGGTGATCACGATTGCCCCGACCCGCTCGTCCCGGTCGAACGCCTGCAAGGCAGCCAGCACCTCGCCTGCCAGTTGACGGTTCAGAGCGTTAAGACTGCGCGGACGATTGAGCGTTATGAGGCCCACGCGGTCGCGGCGATCGATGAGGATAGTTTCCGGTATTGCTGGTGCCGCGGCGGGCTGCGCCTCCGTCGCGGAGGTCGTCGACGTCGTGTGCAACGGATTCACTTTCGCGGGCATTTCGCTTCCTTTCGGGATCGGTGGTATGTCGGCGTTGCTCATCACATGGCCGCCTGACACGGTGCGACCCCGTAAATATCGACGCCCCCAAGTGGGGGAGGCGAGCTCTCGCCAGCGGGGTGGCGGTATGCCTTCTCGTCGACGAAAAGCTCTTTAAGGATAGCTTCCCGATGCTCGTTAAGGCCGGGTGCAAGAACAGGTGTGAAGGTGTCGTTCTCGGCGTCATCAATACGGATTGGATTACCTGCTGTCCGGACGGCTCGGCCCGACTGCCCCGCGACCTTGATGATCATGTTGCGAGCGCCGAGTTGCGGGTGGTCGAATAGCTTGTCGACGGTGTTGATGGCCGAACACGGCACCCCGGCCTCGTTAAGTCGGTCGATCCAATGCGTCACCGGTTGCCGGACCGTGATGATTTCTATCGCCTTCACCATCGCGGGCCGGTTTTGGCAGCGCAGATCATTCGTGATGAATTGCGGATCGAGCGCGAGTTGAGGCGCACCTAACGCATCTGCCATGAGCATGAAGAGCGTGTCGTTGCCCGCTGCTATGATGAACCGGGCGTCGCTCGCCTGAAAGCTTTCGAAGGGCGCGAGCGATGGATGGCTGTCGCCCGTGCGACCGGGCACCACACCTTCAACGTCATAGCGCGCGAGCGCCGTCTCCATCAGCGCTGCCTGGCAATCGAGCATGCCGATATCGACACGGCTTCCCTGGGCGTCACGCGTACGCTTGTAGAGCGATGAGACGATGCCGACGGTAGCGAACAGGGCCGCGCCGAGATCGCCGAAACTGGTGCCGACGCGAGCGGGCGGGCCGTCGGGCCAGCCCGTCACGCTCATCACCCCGCCCATCGCCTGAACCACCATGTCATAGCCCGGCAGATCGCTGAAAGGGCCGGTATGGCCAAAGCCGGAAATGGACGCATAGACGATGTGCGGGTGCGTCTTGGCGATGCGCTCGGCGCCATAGCCCAGGCGGTCCATGACGCCCGGGCGGAAATTCTCGACGACGACGTCGGCGGCATCGAGTAGGCGTTCGAGCAATTCTCGATCGCGCGGCGACTTGATGTCGAGGACGATGCTTTCCTTGCCGCGATTGAAGCACATGAAATAGGCGGATTCGCCCCCCTCGACGAAGGGACCGAAGGCGCGAGTGTCGTCACCCGTGCCGAATTTCTCGATCTTGATGACGCGGGCGCCCAGGTCGGCCAGCATCATCGTGCAATAGGGGCCCGCCAGGACGCGGGAGAAGTCGAGCACGGTAATACCGTCTAGTGGGCCCTTCTTTTTTGCCTCGTCTTCGTTGTTGGCGTCCATCTCGGTGTCTCCTGTGGAGGGCGCGCCTAGCGGGCGACCGGCATGGCGAATTCGGCGCCCTTGCCGATGCTGTCGGGCCAGCGCTGCATGATCGACTTCTGGCGGGTATAAAAACGGACCCCCTCTTCGCCATAGGCGTGCGTCCCGCCGAACAGGCTCTTCTTCCAGCCGCCGAACCCGTGCCAGGCCATGGGAACGGGGATCGGCACGTTGATACCGACCATGCCGACCTGGATGCGCCGCCCGAACTCGCGGGCCGCGCCGCCGTCTCTGGTGAAGAGGCTCACGCCGTTGCCGAATTCATGGCCGTTGATGAGGCGGACCGCATCGTCGAGCGTATCGACGCGAACGCAGGCGAGCACTGGACCAAAAATCTCCTCACGGTAAATCTTCATGTCGGACGTGACATGGTCGAATAGCGTCGCCCCAAGGAAGAATCCGTTCTCGCGGCCCGCCACACTGAAACGGCGGCCATCGACCAGAAGCGAAGCGCCTTCCGCCACGCCGGCATCGATGTAACCGACGATGCGTTGACGCGCGACCGACGTGACGATCGGTCCCATCTCGACGCCAGGTTCCAGACCATCGTTGACCACGAGCCGCTCGGCGCGCGTCTTCAATGCCGTGACGACCCTGTCGGCCACGTCTCCCACGAGCACTGCCACAGAGATCGCCATGCACCGTTCGCCCGCCGAGCCGTAGGCCGCCCCGATCAAGGCGTCGACGGACTTGTCGATATCGGCGTCGGGCATCACCACCAGGTGGTTCTTGGCCCCGCCCAGCGCCTGCACGCGCTTGCCCGTTCGGGCGCCCGTTTCGTAAACATAGTTGGCGATCGGGGTCGAGCCGACAAAGGAGACGGCCTGAACGTCGGGATGCTCCAGCAGCGCGTCTACGGCTTCCTTGTCGCCCTGCACCACATTGAATACCCCCTCGGGCAAACCCGCCTCGCGGAAGAGTTCGGCGACCATCAGGGCGGGTGTGGGATCGATCGGGCTGGGCTTCAGTATGAAGCTGTTGCCCGCCGCGATCGCCACCGGATACATCCACGCAGGCACCATGACCGGGAAGTTGAAGGGCGTTATGCCGGCAACGACGCCCAGCGGCTGGCGCAACGTCCAATTGTCGATGCCCGTCGAAACCTGATCGCTGAAGTTGCCCGTCAAAAGGTGCGGGATACCGCAGGCGAATTCGATCACGTCGATGGCGCGATCCACCTCGCCCTGCGCATCCGAGAAGATCTTGCCATGCTCGGCCGTAATCGCGCGCGCCAGTTCGTCCCTATGCTCGTTCACGAGAGCCAGAAAGCGATTCATGATCCGCGCGCGCCGGATGGGCGGGGTATCGGCCCACCCTGGAAACGCGGCGAGCGCCGAGGTCACGGCCGCGTCGACGTCCGCCCGCGCCGACAGCTGCACCTGAGCGGTCGCTACGCCGATGGCAGGATTGAAGATATCCTGGATTCGCCTGTGAGATGCTAGATCGTGCTCACCTGCCACGAAATTCCCAATGGTTCGGAGCGCAGGGTAGGACGGATCATCGGATGGGTCCGCATCCCGGTTCCGTTTCTGACTATCTGACAAAACACGCTCCCTGATTGATGATACACTTCCGCGCCATTGCTCGTTCAGCCGCTCGCGCCGCAGTATGGATATTCCGCCCTCCACCCATGGGCGGCACGACGATCCCGAGCGGAGGCCGTTTGCAGAGCAGGACTTCGCTCCGAGCCATCACCGACAGGTGGTGGCAATTTCCGCCTTGACGACGTCATATTCGGACGGGCTGAACACCCTGCCTCGCGACAGGAACCTGAGTTCGCGACCGTTTTCGAGGCTGAACATTCCGCCGCGGCCCGGGACGACATCAAGGATGAGTTGGGTATGCTTCCACGCTTCCCCCTGCGCCCGCCCGATGTAAACCGGCGTCCCCCCGACCCAACCTAACAATATGTCATTGTCACCAGTGCGAAATTCGCCGGCCGGATAACACATCGGTGACGATCCGTCGCAGCAGCCCCCGGATTGATGGAAGAGCAACGATCCGTGCTCGGCTTCCAGCTCTGCAATCAGTGCTAACGCCTTATCCGTTGCGACGACACGTCGGGCGTCGATGACGTCCTCAGTCATAATTGCGCTCCTATACTCAGAACTCGTTCGTACGTCGCCGTAAGGCGGTCATCGTACGGCGCGCGAAAATCATGCGGGATCAGGGCGTCGGGCCGCGCCTGTCGACGTTTTTCTGCTCCCGCATGGATTCATCAGAAGATTCCGAGCTTCTTGGCGCTGTAGCTGACCAGCATGTTCTTCGTCTGCTGATAGTGATCGAGCATCATCTTGTGGTTTTCGCGGCCGATACCAGACTGCTTGTATCCGCCAAATGCAGCATGAGCCGGATATGCGTGATAGCAGTTGGTCCACACCCGGCCAGCCTGGATCGCGCGCCCGAAGCGGTAGCAGGTCGTCGCATCGCGGCTCCAGATACCGGCACCAAGGCCGTAAAGCGTATCATTGGCGATGGAGAGAGCCTCTTCTTCGTTCTTGAACGTGGTGACGGCCAATACTGGTCCGAAAATCTCTTCCTGGAAGATCCGCATCTTGTTGTGGCCGCGGAAGACAGTCGGCTGCACGTAATAGCCGCCTGCCAATTCGCCGGGAAGGTCGGCGGCAGCGCCGCCAATGAGAAGCTCCGCGCCTTCCTGCTTGCCGATGTCGAAATAGCTCAGGATCTTTTCACGCTGTTCCGACGAGGCTTGCGCGCCAATCATCGTCGAAGGATCGAGCGGATTGCCCTGGACGATTTCGGCGACACGCTTCAGCGCGCGCTCCATGAAGCGATCGTAGATATTCTCGTGGATCAGCGCACGGCTCGGGCATGTGCAGACCTCGCCCTGATTCAGCGCGAACATGACGAATCCTTCGATTGCCTTGTCGAAGAAATCGTCATCCTCTCGCGCGACATCCTCCATGAAGATATTCGGGGACTTGCCGCCCAGTTCGAGCGTGACCGGGATTAGGTTCTCGCTCGCATATTGCATGATGAGCCGCCCGGTCGTGGTCTCGCCGGTGAACGCGATTTTGGCGATCCGGTTGGATGAGGCGAGCGGCTTTCCTGCCTCCAGGCCAAATCCGTTGACGATATTGATGACGCCGGGAGGAAGCAGGTCCGCGACGATCTCCGCCCACACCATGACGGACGCTGGCGTCTGCTCGGCAGGCTTCAACACGATGCAGTTACCGGCCGCGAGGGCCGGCGCGAGCTTCCACATCGCCATCAATAGCGGGAAATTCCAAGGGATGATTTGGCCAACGACGCCGAGCGGCTCATGGAAATGATAGGCGACGGTGTCGTGGTCGATCTCGCTGAGTGATCCCTCCTGGGCACGGAGAGCGCCCGCGAAATACCGGAAATGGTCGATGGCCAGTGGCAGATCCGCGCTCATGGTCTCCCGGATCGGCTTGCCGTTATCCCACGTTTCAGCGGTCGCAAGCGCTTCGATATTCTCCTGCATGCGGTCAGCGATCTGAAGGAGAATCAAAGCGCGGTCCGCCGGCGAGGTTCGGCCCCACGCCTCTTTCGCGCGATGCGCCGCATCGAGTGCAAATTCGATATCTGCGGCATCCGATCGCGCAATTTCGCCGATGACTTTTCCGTTGATGGGGGAGACGTTTTCGAAATAGCGTCCCCCTTTCGGGGCAACCCAATGACCATCGATAAAATTGTCATATCGCGGCGCGAACGGCGACTTCAGCCCGGCATGTGTTTGTCCGACGAGCATGTCCATAATCACTTCCTCTCTTATGATGGGTGCCCGCATGCACAGGCTGTATGTTCGCAATCCTACCGAGGTTATTGAGGGGGAGGTAGGGGAGGGCCTTCGAGCGTCAGCCAATGTGTCTCAGTATTGAGACACTATCTCGAACTATTGACATGACCTTCCATGCCGCATTCGCCGGTAGAAGGTTGCGCGTGATACACCAAGCTGTCGGGCTGCCTTCGTCGCGTTGCCACCGGCTTTTGCGAGCGCCTGACGAATGACCCTCTGTTGGCTGTCGTCAAAGGACAGGGATTGATCCGATCCTATCAACTGGACAGCTGGCTGAGGACGGGCGATCATCTGATCGGTTATTTCGAGACGTATACGCGCTGCTCTTGAAGCGCCAATTACCAGGTCGTCGGCATCCACAGCCAGCAATTCCGTGCCGATGCTGGCCTCATCCAGGAATATCACCCGCGAACCGACAAAATGCTGGCAAAAATACGCGCGTTCAACGCGACGGGCTGCCTCTCGAACTAGGCCGCCGATCATTTCGATCATTGCAGGGCCGTGATCCGCCCGGCAGCTTGTTACGTCGATGGCGCCGACGAGCCGCCCGTGAGGGTCGAAGATCGGCGCATCGATGCAACTGATACCGATGTTTCTTTGATAGAAATGCTGTCCTTTGTGAATGATCAGAGGCCTGGCCTCCTGCAGGCATGTGCCGATTCCGTTGGTTCCCTCCAGGGCCTCGGACCATTGCCCGCCCTCGACGAGCCCGGAGGAGCTAAATAGATCCCTGTCACTTGCTGCGACACGGCTCTCCAGCACTATGCCTTCGGCACTGGTCAGCGCCACGCCACACCCCGACCGGCTGACCAAGACTGAAATTTCATCGAGAGTTGTGCGGGCTGCAGAGAGGAAGGGAGCGTGGGCATCGCGCAGCTCGCTTAACCTTCCCTCGCTAACACGTTCCCGTTGTCCCTTGGTCGCGGGATCGAGGCCATGATACAGAGCAGAACGGATCCAGGATGCTTTCACCGCTGAAAGACCAGCCGTATCAGGGGAATGCAATGCATTCAGCACGGTATCGACGTGATTGGCCGTCATGAGAAATCTCCTTTCCGGCATGAATAGTCGCTCACGAAATGACCCGTCAGTAACCCACCGGTTCCGTCCTGTTATCTGCAGATAGGCCGGAACCGTAACGGCCACTCAATGTGCGTAGCGCTTTGCTCAATTCCATGACGTCAGCACCGACTGCGACAAATGTTGCGCCTTGTTCGATGAAATCCTTGTTGAGCTTTTCATTGAAGGTGAGAATGCCAGCAGGCATGCCTGCTGCCCTGACCTTGCGGATTGCTTCAGCAATTGCAGCGAGCACGACATCGCTGTCCACAGCAGCGCCCATGTCGGCCGCCAGATCTGCTGGCCCGATGAATATACCATCGACACCATCCACCCGAGCTATCCGCTCGATGTCCGCCAGCGCGCGCGCGGTCTCGACCTGAACCAGCAGGCAAATTTCAGCTTCGGCTGTTTGAGGATAGTCGGCAATCTTGCCGAACTGCGATGCTCTTGCGATCATTGCCCCGATGCCACGATCGCCCTTGGGTGGATATCGAACGGATCTCACGAGCTCTTCAGCCTCCTCGGCCGAATTTACCATGGGAATAAGAAGCGTGCGGGCCCCAAGGTCCAGCATCTGCTTGATCATCCATTTCTCACCAATTGGCAATCGGACGATAGCTTCGCTCTCCGATGACTCCAGAACTTGGAGTTGAGCGAGGATGCTTTTAAGGTCATTCGGGCCGTGCTCCCCATCAATGACCAACCAGTCAAAGCCAGCCTGCCCGGCGACATCCGCCAAATATGGCTCGCCCGTCGAAAGCCATAGGCCGATTTGTGTCCGTCCGTGTTTTAGACCAGCTTTGAATGCGTTAGACTTATAGGCCATGATTACATACTCCGCGATCCGCTCGTCGGCATGCTACCGCGATATGCATCGACAGATTTCTTTGCAGCGGCCGGATCATCGACATAGATTGCTGGTTTCCATGAAGCAGACCATTGGTCGTATTCGGCCCGCCGTCTCCGTTCGGATGGAAGCGACGGAATGATATCGAACCTTCGTGAAGTGCTCCCTGAAACGTACATGGGCGGCCATCAGTGATTGTGTCTCGGCGCGCCATTTTCCGCGACGCGCTGATATTTCACTGCAAGTTCAATGACCGCGCCGCCATCAAACTGGCCGACTGTCTGGCGATGGATCTCTTGCCACGGCGTTTGCGAGGGAACCACTGGATATGGAGTCGCATCGAGCATCGCGCGGCGTCGTTCAAGTTCTTCTTCGGAGATTAGCATATCGACCCGCTTTGCCTTCAGGTCGACGCGAATACGATCACCGGTTTCCAGTAATGCAAGTCCGCCGCCGACAGCAGCTTCGGGCGCCGCATTAAGGATTGACGGGCTGCCACTCGTTCCAGACTGGCGCCCGTCCCCAATGCAGGGAAGGGCATTGACCCCCGCTTGGATCAACGTCGTAGGTGGCTCCATGTTGACCACTTCCGCGCCGCCCGGATAGCCGATCGGTCCCGTCCCGCGCATGATCAGGATGGTGCGAGCATCGACGCTGGTTGAAGGATCGTTGATACGAGCATGATAGTCCTCGGGACCATCGAAAACGAGCGCGGTGCCGACAAATGCATCGGGGTCTTCGGTGTCGTTCAGGAATCGGCCTCTAAACTCGTCCGAGATCACCGATAATTTCATCACAGCAGCGTCGAACATATTGCCGGACAAGACCGTCAGGCCGGCATTGGTCTTGAGGGGATGGTCGATTGAACGGATAACAGCCGCATCATTGATTTCAGCGTTCGCGATATTGTCGCCGACGGTTCGACCGTTAGCGGTGAGTGCGGTCTCGTCGATGAGTCCAACCGAACGCAATTGAGCCATTACCGCGGGCACCCCGCCGGCACGGTAAAAGTCTTCACCCAGATACTCGCCTGCTGGCTGTAGATTGACGAGCAGCGGCACTTTGGCGCCATATTCCTCCCAATCCGCCAGCGTAAGTTCGACGCCGATATGGCGAGCGATCGCATTGAGGTGGATAGGAGCGTTGGTTGATCCCCCAATCGCCGAATTGACGCGGATCGCATTGATGAACGCCGGGCGCGTCAGGATGTCCGATGGCTTCCGGTTGGCGGCAACCATTTCAACGATCGTACGCCCGGTTTGCCATGCACATTGTTGACGATCGCGATGAGGGGCCGGGATCGCCGCGGAGCCGGGCAGCGACATGCCCAGCGCCTCGCAAAGCGAATTCATCGTCGTTGCTGTGCCCATGGTGTTGCAATAGCCCGTAGAAGGCACGGCGGACGCGACGAGTTCGATGAACCCCTTATAGTCGATTTCTCCCTTTGCCAGCGCCTCACGCGCCTGCCACACGACCGTCCCCGATCCCACCCGTCGGCCTTTGAAATTGCCGCTCAGCATCGGTCCCACCGACAGCGCGATCGCGGGAATGTTCACCGTCGCCGCAGCCATGAGACATGCCGGCGTCGTCTTGTCACAGCCTATGGTTAGCACGACACCGTCGATAGGGTAGCCGTGAAGAACTTCGACGAGGCCAAGATAAGCAAGATTGCGGTCAATTCCGGGGGTAGGCCGCCTGGCCGTTTCCTGGATGGGGTGGATCGGGAATTCGAGCGGGATTCCTCCGGCGTCACGAATGCCCTGTTTCACGCGATCCGCCAGAACCAGGTGATGGCGGTTGCACGGAACCAGATCGCTTCCCGACTGGGCGATGCCAATGATCGGGCGATCCGACTGAATTTCCTCCAAGCTGAGACCGTAGTTCAGATATCGTTCTAGATACAGCGCCGTCATTTCCGGGTTCGACGGATCATCGAACCAGGCTCGCGATCGCAGATTGCTTTGATGTCGCGGTCGGTGGTGACCATCCCCGGCTGAATATGTCATTGTACGAACCTTTGCGTTGGCAACGCCGGCACGGTTGAATGTGCCAACGGGGCAGCATGAAACTGGCAGCTGTCACCCCGCGGGCACACCACCGCTCTCGCTCGATCAGGAGAAGATCATGCCACCATCCATGATCACGGTCTGGCCGGTCATGTAGTCAGACTCGGGTGATGCAAAAAAGGACGCAAGCTTCGCGACATCCTCGGGCTGCTGCGCTCGACCAAGCGGGATTGAGGTGACAACATGATTGAACAGGTCCCGCGCCGTGTCCCATAGTGGCGTGTCGACGATACCCGGGGCATAGGAATTGGCGGTAATGCCATATTGCGCGAACGCTTGCGCTGCCGCCTGCGTCAGGCCGCGGACGGCCCATTTGCTACATGCATAAGCCGGCAGAACGTCGGTCGCACGAAAGGCGTTCTGAGAGGCGGCCGCGATAAGCTTTCCGCCATGTCCTTCGGCGATCATCTGACGCGCAGCGGCCTGCCACGTGAGGAAGACGCCTTTTGTGTTAACGGCAAAAGCCTGGTCCCAGGATTCGGCGGTGATATCAAGGAAGTTCTCGATCCGAGCGATGCCGGCATTGGCCACCGCAACGTCGATTCGGCCAAGTCCTTCGACGGTGGCAGCAACCATGCCGGCCACAGCCTCCTGATCCGACACATCAGCGACTACGGCGATTGCCCGCCCTCCCAGCGCCTCAATTGCAGTTACGCATTCCTCGACGGAAGCGATCGCGGATGGAATGTCATTCACGGCGACATCGAAGCCGTCCTGCGCTAGCCGAATGGCCACTGCCCGGCCGATCCCCCGTGACCCTCCTGTTACGAGGGCTACACGATTTGTTGAAGCTTCAGACATCTTGACTCCCCATGACAGGCACGGCCTCATTGTGGGCGGCTTGTTCATTGGGTAAATCCGTGGGTTGGAAAACACAACCCTTAATTTTATTCGAAGTGCCCTATTCTATTGTTAGGCGCCTAAGCGTCGGCCAACTGCACAATCTTAGACGTGTTGCTCTTGGTCATATGGCATCACATTGGTCGCAGACAGGCTGCCGCCACATCCGCAGCACCGAACTTCGGCCTCGAGTTCGCTTCCGCACTCATGCCTGAACCGCGAGACATGTTCTCCCTCGCTTCTCATGAAGCGATCGCCCCATTGGCGGATAGCATGCATGATGCCAGACAACTGCTCGCCTGCTTCAGCAAGGTGATATTCGTAGCGGGGCGGTCGTGCCTGATAGAGCTCGCGGCGGATGACGCCGGCGGCCTCCAACGACTTCAGTCGCGTCGCCAACACATCTCGTGGCGCTCCCGTGTTGTAAGCGATATCGTCGAAGCGGTGCTGTCCGAAGCCAATTTCGCGGAGCACTACCATGGCCCACTTTTGTCCCAGCAATTTCATCGCTGCCTCGATTGAGCAGCTACGCGGGGCGGGAATGCGAGGATTTCTCATGTCGGGATCATAAGTTTCCCGGGGTGCAGTTGCAACCTCGCTGAACCGCAGCTTTTTGCGCATGCAATCTACAGACCATTGCCATGCGCCGAAACATGACGAGATCTGATTTCGATCGCCGATGCTGATGGTCATGGTCCCCGCGGCAGTGGCAGAAACTCGCTTCAGCTTGCAACCTTGGGAAAGTGACGCAGGCCGAGGTCGGCAGCAACTTTCACCAAGGGTACATGCTCGGTTGTTTTTTTACGGCAGGCGTCGAAGCGGCACCACTTCATCCAATTTCCGACCGATGCTCAGGGCATTATTCAATGAGCCCTGCCGTATTCGCTAAGGTACAAGTTATCGCAGAAAGTCGAGGGCGATCTTCCCAAAATCTTCGTAGTGTGGGAACAGAAATCCGTGGCCGTCATCGCCGTAAATGACCGTAGTCACGTTCTTTGAGCGCTTGGCCATTTCGAATGAGTGTTCGGACGGCACCATGACGTCGTGCGCGCCATTAGCCACAAGGATGGGTACCTGGATTTCGTCGAGCCGGTCCAAGGCTGCATCTTTACCGCCCATGAAGCTCATGCACGCTTGCAGTTGATTGCCCCAGGCTTCGGGCGTGACCACGGCCTTCGATTTGAGCAGGCGGGTATCCAGCCGGCGAAGCGACTCAATCCCGAGACGGCGGCCTTCTTCGTGATTTCCGAAGAACAGGAAAATATAGTTTTCGTCGTCCGGATCTGGCGCCGTCATCGCATCGAATACACGCTGATCGGGCTCTTTCGGATCAGGAAGGCCGCCTGGCGTGCTGCCAAGGACCAAAGTGCGCCGCACGGCCGCGGGGTTGTTCAGTGTTGTGAGCAGGGCCGTCATTCCGCCCATGGACCAGCCGAGGACGTCGACTTTTTCGATCTTGAGAGCCTTGAGAAAATCCATGACGCCCTCGGCCGCAGCCGTGATCGTATCGGGAACCTCGCCCGTGCTTGCGCCTACACCGGCGTTGTCGAAGATGATTACGCGCCGCTCAGAAGCGAGAACGTCAAGAAAGGCAGGATCCCAATGATCGATCGTTCCCCGAAAGCGCTGCAGGAGAACGAGAGGCGGCTCGGAACTCTTGGCGCCGAAGTCGCGGTAGGCGTAGGTGGCAAGATTGCCCTTGATCTTAAGCGTTTCAACTGTGTCTGAGATATAGGTCATCGCAAGCATCCTTTCTCGTGGATTTGAATATCCAACCCAGTGGTTTGCAGATGCATGTTACCCTGTCAAGCAGGTGCTTCGCTTCCACGCCGGCCTGCCTGCGCGTCGAGACAGATGATGTGCAGGTAAAGCTGGAGTTTCTTGCGTTGGGCGGGGCCACCTCAGAGAACGAGCCGAAGATGACCCATCTTCGGCTCGCCGTTTCGCTGACAAGAAGAGGATAATTTAGTTGAAGCGATAAGCCAAAGAGACGCCGTAAGTTGCGGGCTTCCCGACATAGCGGGTCACAGCATCCACCGCGACGAACGCCTGGTTCCAATAATAGGTGTTTCCAACATTTCGGCCCCAGATCGAAAGCCTCCAATCACCCGACTTTGTTTCGATTCCGGCTCTTAGATCGACGGTCGTATAGGCCTTCAGAGCAAAGAGGTCGGATTGCCCAAATGCACTGTTGGTGCTGCTCTGGTGGTTGACGTTGCCGCCAACGAAGCCGTCGAACCGACCATTCAGGCTAGTCTTATAGTTGACGTCCGCCATCAGCTGCCATTTTGGCGTGTTAGGGAAGGGCTCGTGATTAAAGTTTCTAAGTGCACCGAATGAGTCGTAATTCGTAAAATTATCCAGAATGCGCGATTTGATGTATGATCCCCCCGCGTTGATCGTGAGGCCGCGCAACGGTGCCCAATTAACCTGCAGTTCGGCGCCGCGGACGTCACCCTTCGGCACGTTTACCAGCGCGAGCAACGGACCGATTACGCTGGGCACCCGTCCGAGTATCTGTTTGTCCGTATAATCATAATAGAACAGTGCTCCATTGAGCTGAACAGAGCGATCCAGGAGCGCCGTCTTGAAGCCGACCTCGTAAGCCAACACGGATTCCTGCGTCGCCGGGCGGAACTGAAAAGTGTTTGTGGCTCCCAGCGTCGGGAAGCCACCGGCTTTGTATCCCTTGCTGACGTTCGCGTAGAGGAGCGTGCGAGACGCCGGCTTCCATTCGACGCCAACTCGCCAGGAGACATTATCCTCGTTTAGATTATCACGCACGACCTGCGGAATCAGATTTTCATTTACTGTGAGGCATCCGCCTGGAGCGACAGGGATCGACGAACCGCGCAGGAAATCCCACAACGGGCCAAAGACTGATGCGCCATTGCCGTCGCCGGAGTCGAAGGTGCATCCGTTGAACTTGTCCCGGCTATCAGTGTAGCGCACGCCGCCGCTGACTTTCAAAGTGTCTGCCAGCTCGAAGTCCACGTTACCAAATACGGCCTTTGTGGTCACTCGCTGATGATTGACGTTGTGAAAATTCGTGAACTGCGGGAGGCCGAGTGGCACAAACGTGAATCCCAACGTGCTGTACGTCGGCGTGTTGTAAGTGTCATCCAGAACCCGGTCATGTCCGTATGTCGCGCCAAGGACAAACTTGCCCCGGCCAAAATCGCCCGCAAGTCGCAGCTCTTGTGAGATGGAGCGGATGTCGCCGAGCGTCCTCTGATCATTATTACGAATGGCAGTGCCATCGACGTCGATATCTTGATTGATGTCCGTCTTGGTGAAAGACGTCAAAGACGTGAGCGTCAGCTGGTCGGAAATATCATAGTCCAGGCGAAGATTTGCCTGATAAAATTCGTTGTTGCGCGCATAATTCGTCTCAGGATTCCAGTCCGCTGCACGAGGCGTTCGCGGTGCGCGCGGGTAGGCTGCCAAATCGGGTACTAAGGACGCGACGGCGGGGTTGCCCGGCGAAAAGCCGATGTACTGGCCAGCCAGCATGTCGGATCGATCCGCCCATGCACTCAGATTGAGTTGTGCCCGGAACCGATCGCTAGGCCGCCAATCGAGGAGCAGGCGGCCGTTGGTGAAATCTGTGCGTCCCAGTGTATCGCCACGGGTATAGCTCTTTTGCCAGCCGTCGCCGCCTTCATGTTGAACAGCAAACCGCGCAAGAAGCGTGTCGGTAATGGGACCGCTGACAAAACCGCTCACGTCAAATTCGTTGAAGCGACCGTAGCTGGCGTTCATGCCGGCCTTGAAGGTCGTTGTGGGTTTGGCTGCAATGAAGTTGATCGCGCCGCCAGTGGCATTTTGCCCGAACAACGTTCCTTGCGGACCTTTCAGAACCTCGACGCGCTCGAGATCCAGATTGGTGCCGCGCGTCTGAACCGGGAACGTGATAGGGGCTTCGTCAACATAGGTACTGACGGTCGGGCGGCCGCCAAGCGCATTATCGATGAAGCCAACGCCGCGGATGGTCAAGATCGGCAACCCGGCGCCCGAGTCGGCAAATGTAAATCCGGGAACGATCTTCACCAGATCGCGAATTTCGGTCACACCTTGCGCGGCAAGTTGTTCGCCGGTCGCCGCTGAAATCGACATCGGCACCGTATTTGCGCTCTCCTGCCTTTTCTGTGCCGTGACGATGATATCGGCCACGACATTGTCTTGCGGAGCCCGGGCCGGCGCTGCTGCCGCCTGCGCAGCGTCGGCTGGCGCGGCGGCGAACGCCGCGGGAGTAGCCAAGATGGCTGCCGGTACACTGGCGAGGGCTGCGTACCGAACGGCTCGTATCGCTCGGCAACGGCATTCCTCATGATTCCCGCGCAAAAAATGGTGGCTTGTCATCATCCTCTCCGTCCTTTATCTTTGTCGATATAAGCTATTTATATCGATATTTTATGGCGACGGTTTGCTGCTGTCAATCGGATAAAACGGTATGAGCCTCCCGGCACTTGTTTCAGATCGGTCGCCATCGGCGCGATGAGGCGCTGATTGGCGAATGGCGACACGGGCCGCACACCAGTTTCGGCGAACATCGGGGCTGGACGCATTTGTCGGCATTCAGCCACGAAACGCTGCTTTCGAGCTGACAAAGGATTGCGTTCAGATTTCGGTTCTTTCGGCCTGAACGCCGGCGGCGCGGGAGTGACAGCTGGGACGGCGCACATGATCCGCCCAGAATGTTCTGCCAAAAGGATCTGTCTGGAGCGGCCTTTCGCTGCCACTGACCTGAGCAAAACTATGCTGCCGCCTTGGCGAGCCTACGGCTTCGCAACTCCAGGATACGGAATGACGCGCCTAGCCGGATCACGGCGTTCGCCGCCGCAATAATTAGTCGGCGATCAATCAAACTCTCTTCAGCCATGACGGCGGCAGCTGTGAGGCATTGGCTGAATCATCGATTGGGCAGATGTCATTCACATCTTCGGCTCAAGGTAGCGCTGCGCGATACCGGTCAGAAAAGAGATGCGCGACCTCCGCCGAGACGGGGTCAGCGCGGATTTATCGATAGCCAGGCAAATGTCAGGCCTGCTTCATGGT
>NZ_JBBJUL010000018.1:0-24568 GCF_037725245.1 Sphingobium anseongense
AAGAGCGTACGGTGCGGTCCCGAGCGGCATACTGAAAGTTGTCAGTTGTGTTTTCTGACAAGGGTGATCTGTCCATCGCCATATACCGCCTGCAATGGGCTCAGGGCGGTGACCGCTTCGACAAAAGCGTTTGAATCGCCTGCTTCGAAAACGCCGTTGACGCGCAGACCGGCTACCGAACTGGCAATGACTAGCTTCCTGCGACTGTACCGGTTCATACGCTCTACCGCGCTGGTAAGAGGCTCGTTTTCAAAGCTGAGTTGACCGGTCCTCCAAGCCATCGCATTCGCTGGATCGACCGAGGTTATGACGGTCTTTGTGTTATTTCCCAGCGACACAGCTAGTTGCTGGCCAGGCCGAAGCGGCGACGGGATCAAGGGCTTTTCGTCTTGTTCGTTCAGAACCGCGACGTTGCCGTGATATAATGTGGCCAGAAATTCATTGCGCAGCAATTCGACGCTGAATGCCGTGCCTGTCGCCACCACCATTTTTCCGGCCGCCGCCACGGTGAAGGGGCGCAGCGGATCCTTGGCGACGTCGAACTCGGCGCGGCCATGCGTAAGCGTCAAATCACGCCGATTGCGGCCCAGCCGCACCTCAACCTCTGTGTCCGCGTCCAGTGCCAGCGAGGAGCCATCATCCAGCACGACGACTCTGCCTCCACCGATGCCGGTCTGATATCGTTGCACTGGCTGATATAATAATAGGGCTGTCGAGCCGACGATGGCGAGCAACGTCGCAGCGATTGATCCCCAAAGATATGCCGGTCTCGATAGACGCCTTGGCCAACGCTGGGAGAAATGGTTGAAATCCTGCAATGCCGCCGAGCGCAACTGGATTACCTCGGGCATCTCAGACGCCCTATCGGCATCATTCCACAGCCTGGCTGCTTCCTCGAACGCCTTCAAATTTTCAGGATGGGACAACCAGATTTCAAATTCTTTCTGATCATCGTCCGAAAGCTCCTCCTCCACGATGTTCAGATACCAAATTGCCGCCTGCTCGTCTCGATTGGGCAAAGGCTCTATGCCAAGCATATTCATGACGCATCTCTCATTTTCGAGATCATCACTGCCATAGCTTTGGCGACATGCTGCTTCACGGCGCTTGCCGAAATGCCATAAGTTCTCCCGATCGTTTCCTGGCTCATATTTTCTAACTTATAAAGAATGAATATAGTGCGCGTGCGATCGGGCAGTTCGGATACTGCGCTGGTGAATGCCCTCATACGCTCACGGCTCGCTGCAATACGGTGGGGGTCGATGGGCTCGATATCCCGATCCAGATCCAACAACATTTGGTCGCGGAACCGGTTTCGCACGCGTGCGCGCCGGCTTCGATCCGTCAGTAGGTTGGCGGCGATTTGGAAAACATAGACATCGGCTGGAACGGTACCGTCGCTGCTCCTGAAAATCCGCACGAACACTTAAAAACCCATAATTTGCTTGATTTTTCCCAGTTTTCTGCCATTTTTATAGGGTCAGTGAGCTAGCGCAAAACTAGCACATTTTAGCGCAGTAGGAGGCGCTCCCTATGGCAGAGGCGGTTCACGAAATCCTTGGTGGCAAGGTTCAGCTTTTCCAACGTCCCAACAGCAAGCGGTGGCACTGCCGCGCCAGCCTCGGTGGCGCACAGCATCGGCACAGCACAAAGCAAACGTCACTCGCTCAGGCTAAGGACGTGGCAGAGGATTGGTATCTCACCCTTGCAGGCAAAGCCGCGCGCGGAGAGATCAAGACCGGCAAGACATTCAAATATGCGGCCGAGCGCTTCATCGTGGAGTTTAAGATTCTCACGCAGGGGCAGCGTAGCCCGCTCTACGTCCATCGGCATCAGGAGCGAATCGACCTCTATCTGATTCCTTTCTTCGGCGACAAGGTGCTGACCGAAATCACATCCGGCATGATTCAGGACTACCGAATCGACCGGATGACCAAGGGCGGCTTCGATAAGCGAAAGGCAGACGAATCGACCGATCCGAAAAAGCGGCAGCGCAACGGGAAAGCTCCGTCCCGCAGCACGCTTCACCAGGAAATTGTTTGCCTACGACAGATTCTCAAGTTTGCCCGCCGCCATGGCTGGCTGGAACTCATGCCCGATCTTTCCGACCCCTACCGAGCCTCCAGCAAGATTTCACATCGCGCTTGGTTCTCTCCTACCGAATATCAGCAGCTTTACACAGCTTCTGGCGAGCGAGCGGCGAAGCCACTCAAAGAACGCTGGCGCACCGAATGCGAAGACCTGCACGACTATATCCTCTTTCAGGTAAACACGGGTCTCCGGCCCGATGAAACGAAGCGGCTTGAGGTCCGGGATATTGAAATCGTGGCGGATGGCCCCAAGGGTGAACGCATCCTGCATATCGCCGTGCGGGGCAAACGCGGCACCGGCTGGGCCAAATCCATGCCGGGGGCAGTGCATCCCTTCACGCGCATGAAGGAGCGGCACATCTCCAGCCGATTGACCTTTTGTTCCCCAAGCTGCAACGCGACCTATTCAACATCCTGCTTGACGAATTGAAGATGAAAAAGGATCGCGAGGGCAGTCCTCGCACCTTCTACAGCCTGCGCCACACCTACATCTCCATGCGGCTGCTGGAGGGTGCAGACATCTACCAGATTGCCAAGAATTGCCGCACCAGCGTGGAGATGATCGAAAAATATTATGCGTCCCATATCAAGGATATGATCGACGCACATGCCGTCAACGTCGTCAAAAGAAAGCCCAAGGCGAAGCCTTCCCCAGCATCCGGGCAGGATGTTGCGGACAATTGACACATCCTGCTTGGCTAAGGTTTCTTCCCCAACTATAGCTGCCCGTGGCTATGCGGGCGTGGCGGAATCGGTAGACGCAACGGACTTAGGCCATTGAGTGCACGCGGGGAAACCCGCGATGTAGAACTGCTCAAAGTCGGGGAAACCTTTCAAATGGCAATCCCGAGCCAAGCCCATTCGGAAACGATGGGAAGGTGTAGAGACTAGACGGGCAGCACCTAACCCCCAACCTCCGGGGCATGGTGAAGGGATAGTCCAGACCACAAACGCCCGATGGGCGGCGGTGAAAGCCGTAGCTGGTAAGAAAATCCGTCGGGCCCTGCCCGTGGGGGTTCGAGTCCCCCCGCCCGCACCACCATCCCTTAGGCGCCTGGACAGAGCGCCGACAGCGCCCAAGCCGGAACCGGCGACGCGCTCGCGAAATGGCACCGGAACCGGGGGCATGGTGGCACAAGGAACCCGAACGGGTGACGGCCATCGCATTATCATCAACCTTGCGGGGCAGATACAATGAAAGTCTTTGATCCTGCTTGGGTGGCGTTTGAGGATGCCAACCCCATCCTCGTCCCAAACGGACTGTACGATCCACACCCTGCCATAGCAGTTGCCGCTGATGTCCTCCAACAAAGAGCCCGCCTTCCGGCAGACATATACGGAGCGGTGCATTGCTGGGCACCGAACACCTTTCATATCCGAGTGCATCCATCCAGTATCGACCGCGCCCTGCGCATCTTGGATGCGTTTGCAAAAGCATGCTTGACGCGCAGTTTCCAATTACGCCCGGCCGATCGACATTTGCCCGATTCCGGGCTGTGCGTCTGTATCGATGGCCATGTTTACCCCATCACATTGAATGAACGCATGGCTCGCAGACGATACAAACCGACAAAACAGGAACAGAGCAAGCTAGAACGAGGCCGTTTGGTTATCGCTCCCACCTACACCTATCACCCATCCGGGCAGCTTTCGCTCCTGGTGGGACACCGGCGCAAATGGGCCGATCGTCCGAGGCATCCACTTGAAGGCCAGCTCAATGCAATCATGCTCGACTTAAGAACTTCGTCAGCGGCCGAAACAGAAAAGCAGATTGCCAATGAGGAGGCCGAAAAGCGGGTTCAGGCATTGCTTCGACAGCGCGAGGCGCTGCGAGCGCGTGTCGAACACGAGAGGTTGGCGGTGGCGGCGCTTCATGATGAGGCAGCAGCATGGCAGCAAGCGCAGACCATTCGTGCGTATATTGCAGCGGTTGAAGCCCAACCTATAATGACGGATAGAAATTCATGGGCATTATGGGCGCACGCGCAGGCAGACCGCCTCGACCCACTTTGCACATCGCCGTCGTCGCTGCTGGACACCCCCGGAACTGATTACCGGGATTTGGATGCAGATGAATGGCTAAACGAAGATGGCGACATCGAGCATATTTAACGGAGCATGGCGGTGCCTTGCCCTATCAGGCGATGCCCCCAAAGCTAAGGCCATCGCCGCAAGGCGACAATGAATTGCGCCAGAGCCGCAATCAGTTGGGCAATGCTGTTGATGGTAAGCAGGATGATCGTGGTCGTCATGGGCTCCTCCCCGGTTGCGCCCCGCGCGGGATAGCGCGTGGACCAGGGCCAAACCGCCGACCGGACAAGCGCCTCGGACACAGGCCGCCGCTAGCGCCGCGCCAGCTGGCCGCTGCTGCACGAAGGAAGCGAGGAGCCTTTTCCGGGGTGCGCGGTCGGCGTACCGCCCGCAAAAACCACGCCATCCCGAAGGGGCCATGTCGGGAGAATGCCCCTGAACGGTCGCATCGTCATGCGCGCCATCACCGAGCGGCTCAAATCCGAGTAGCGGCGATCACGGCCGAGGGCACCGCCTTGGGCCATTAGGCAAATATTAACCAAATTTTAGCGGTTTTGCGTGTATCCTGTTGGGAGATTCACGCGCGCATGAAGCACGACACAGGTAATCTATAGCCGCCGACGATACAGTTTCAGGATCGGATCAGCCGCCGCAAGCGGCTGATCCGCTGGCTAGCCAGCGCACCGAATTGCTGGCGCAACTCGTTGTCGCCCAATTCGACCTTGAACGCGCCATCGCGGAATTGTCGCGGACGGGCGCGAGCACTACCCTGGCCGATAGCCAGCTTGATAATCTTGCACAGTTGCAGCGCCAGCTAGGCACCGCGAGTATGGCGACGATCGCCGCCATGCGCGGGGAGATCGGCGCGGCGGTTGCGCAGGCGCAAACGGTCGTGCAGCAGGCGCGCGGAACGGTGGCGGGAGCCAATGCGGGCGACGGCGCGGACATCGCCGTCCTTGCCAACCATGCGCAGGCACAGGCAGCTTCCTTCATGCGTGACCTGCGCCAGTATGACGGCTTGCTGCAATTCGACAACGATAGCGAACGCGCTGCCTACGAACAGCGCGAAGCGGAGCGTCGCCGTCGCTACGAGGAAGAATCAGCCAAGGGCACAGCCGAAGGCAAATTCAACGCCAGTGGCGAAGCGCTGGGCCAGATGGCCGACCTTGCCGCCCATGGCGGCAGCGCCGATCCCGCTCTTATGCAGCGTATGGATGAACTGGCCGGGAGCCTCACCGAATTGCGCACGCAGTATCTGCGCGAAGGCAAGACGGCGGAGGTCGAAGCCTTCGACCAGCGCCGGCGCGAAGACCTGCGCGGCATCATGCAATCCAAGGGATTGACAGATGCGCAGATCGACGCCTTCCTGGCGGCGCACCCTGACCCCAGCGAAGCGACCCGGCAGTTCGTGACCGAACATGCCGCCGCCGTGACGGTCAAGGACTTGGACGCGCTGGACGTCAGCGGTGGAACACATGCCAAAGACAGCTTCGCGGCGAGAACCGACTCCGTTACGCAGCAATCTTCTTCACGGTCAGCGGATATACCGGTAGCCGATGCCATCGGAAGCGCCGTAGCCGACCTCAAGGCGATGGGCCTTGTCTTGACGCAACATGACGCCGAGCCTGCACACGGGGTCAACGCGAGCAGCGCTTCCGCCGCTGGCCGCATCGCCACGCGCACCTGACACCATTAATCGGGATTGTGAAACCCGCCCATGCCGCCGCACGGTCTGCATCGGATCGTCCCCGATCCACTGCACGTCCCGCAAGTCCCGAAGGAACCCTGACCGCTGCCGCCGCACACGTCGCACGATTGAACCCCTTTTCCATTGCAGCGGAAGCAAGGTTCAAACCCACCTCGAACCTCGCCGGTGTTCGGGTCAGCGGTGAAGAATTTACGCATGCCATCTCTCCGGCTTCACGTTCACGATAATGGCACCAATTCTCCGCGCGCCGCGCGCGCGCCCAAAACATAGCCAACCGAACTGCATAGCCGGGTATTTGGCTCGCTCTGGGCAAGGCAGCGGTCTGCGACCGGCAGCAGGGGTGCCATTGGCGGAGCGTCGGAAGGCAAAGCCTCCCGTTTGAGATAGCCGCTGACAAAGCCGGTATCGAATGAGACAGCCGGGGTGGCTTGACGAGTCTTGAGGGTCACATACCGCAAGGTGCTGTCCCGGCCTGCGCGCGTCAGGACGGTCACACAATAGGCGCCGGTGGAAAGCCTTCTAAAGCCAGCCGACCTCTCCCTATCGACAACAGGCTGCATTGCCCCCGTGACGCAGAGTTGCCGATGCCCTGCGACTTGTTGGCGCGTCAGCCCGCGCAAAATATTGTCCCGCTCCATTTCCAGAACGTCCGCCATTGCCGGGACGGCAACGGCAACCGCGCAGACGGCCATAAGCATCCGCGCGCGCATCACATCGCGTTCCCGATAGCGTTTTCTGAGGGAGCCGCTGGCGCGGATTCACGCACATAGACACCGTACTTGCCGCTCGCCGATTCGACGGCGGTGAGATTGGCCTGCACGACCGCCTGCTGCGCCTTAAGCCGTTCGCGCAGCCCTTCATTCTCAACCTCCCAATCATCCGTGATGAACGGCATGCATTGCTCGCGCTGCCACAAACTGCACAGGACGTTTGCGGCATCCACGGTAAGCACCGCGCCTCCCATATCCTGATGGGACGCGATTTCCTGCTGCGTCTGCGCCAATGCGCGCGCCGCTGTCCGAAGATTGACGAACGCGCCAACGAACTCATTGGGGCAGTTGCTCAAGTCCCGCTGGAACAGCGCATCCACCGTCGCGCTGGTGCTGTAGACGGTTTCATTGAGGGTAGTGGTGATGCAGGTTCGTTGCGCATTGAGAAGCGCCGCTGCCTGTTCGGCGGCAAAGTCGGTTGCCGGTTCGGGCGATGGCTCGGGCGCTGAATTGCAGCCCGCCAACACAAGCGCGCCCGCCAGCGCCATCGTTCCCGCCCCACGCCGCATGGCAAAAATCCCCCACTCGCAAACAAAGACGAGGGGCAGCGTTACATTATGGGCTATTCTGTTGCGGTCCGACTCCCCAAGAACTCTAATGTTCTCCGGCATTTACGACCTTCGCCGCGCGCCGATAGCGGAACGGCGCTGGTCGCGCAAACCCGCAAAATCCCTCGGCTTTCTGCGGCGATGGGTTGCAACCGTATAGCCCATTCTGTTTCAGGCCGGGAAGGATCGAAGAATATGGGTTTTGAATATGCAGTGGATGAGTCGCGGCTGTTTGACGGCGAAGGCCAACGTAAATATTTATTGGCCGCCGAGGCCCAACTTTTTCTGAAAACGGCCGCGCAGTGCGAGCGGGCGACACGGCTGTTTGCCGAACTGCTTTTCTATACCGGATGCCGGATCACGGAAGGGTTGGAACTAACGCCTCGCCGCCTCGATACGGCGGGCAAGCGCGTTGTGTTCCGTACTCTTAAGAGGAGAAAGCTGGCCTACCGCGCCGTGCCGATTCCCGCGTGCCTGCTACGCAACCTGCTGGCATACGCGCACGAGTGCGCACCGGACGACCGGCTTTTCGCCTGGTCGCGTCAGACGGGTTGGCGGAAAATCTGCGCCATCATGGAAGCGGCTGGTATCGAAGGACCGCAGGCGACGCAAAAGGGACTACGCCATCAGTTCGGTATCCATGCCATCGGTATGAAGGTTCCTGAGGGAACCTTGCAGCTATGGATGGGCCATGCGCGTGTGCGCAATACCCATATCTACACGTTTGCCGTAGGCTCGGAAGAACGTGCCCTTGCGGCACGCATGTGGCGCGGGCTGCAATGAAATCTATCCTCCGCTTCATGCTCGTTATGGGCGAGCTATGGCTTTCAACCTTCATGTTGCTGTGGCCCACCCTGCGACGCGAGCGCCCCCGCTGCTAGATACGCTTGCCACTAGTTGATGGTGTCCGGCCATATCACCTGTGAAGCCGGTTCCGCCTTGGACTTCGCCTCTGCTTCTTATGGGGCGTTATGGCACGGCCCCGCGCCGGGTAAAGGCAACGGCGCTTCCGCACCTTCGGTTTGTGCAGCTTGTTCCCTGCGGGCGCGCTTTGCGCGGCCTTGACCCGGCGCTTGTCGGGCCGCGCGCGGCACTTCCCATGAAGCCGAAGCGAGGTGCCAAGGCAGAACCCAAGGAGGTCATCATGACCGAACAAGCAACCCCCAAAAGCATCAATCCCACCCATCGACTGTATCTCGTCAGCGGCAGCGGCGAAGCCGCGAAATGGACCGAGATCGGCGCGGCATGGCCGCACTCCGATGGCAAGGGCTTCTCGATTTCCGCCGAAGCCGGGACGCTGGAAGGCCGTGTCGTTTTGCGCAAGATCAAGGAGCGTTCCGTGTCGGAGGCCCGATAGGCATTCGCGCCGCCGCGTATCAGCGTAGCGGCGCATCCTCCCCGCCCTTCGCGCGCTTAATGGCCGTGACGACCATCCCTTGTGGTCTTTCCGGCCATATGGAGGCGGCATATTCCACCACCGCCAACACTGTGCCCTGCTTGATATGGCGGGCGAGCGCGTCGAGACCGCGCCCCTCGATCACGAATTGTCGTGTGCCGCCATAGTCGAGACTTACCATCCGGTCGCCGACATATTCGACCGCCTGTAGCATCGGATATGGCAGGCCGCAGCCGGACCAGAACCCGGCCTTGGGTTCATACCAGCGCAGACCGAGCATCGCCGTGACGCGGGAACGCCCCCGCTGCAAGATCCACGGGCGATAGGCTTGGGGATCGATTTCTGTTGCGTCATCGGCCGAGGCATCATCGAACGCGTCCGGCGCGGGCGCGGAGCCTCCGGGCGGCGGCGATCCGCCGCTGCGCGATTGCTCGAACATTGATCGCCAGTTGCCGCCCAACTGACGGTCCGGCTCCCAAGGGCTTTGCTCGGTCATGGTCATCGCTCCATGTCAGGGGATGGGGATTGGGTGGAAAGCTGCGGCGTCGGCCCCTCGCGCCCGATGGGCAAATGGTCCAACTGCCGGTCGAACCACGCACGGAAGCGTTCCACCGTGCGCATCGCTTCGGCGGGCGAAATCACGTCCAGCCGGTCGAGCGCGACCTTCGCCCGCTGCTCGACCTCGCGCGCGTGTCTGGCGGCGAGATATTGGCCAAACCGATCTTTGAAGCGGCCATAGAGCTCGCGCATATGGAACGCCGCCCCGAGCATAGGCTGAGGAAGTCTGGAAAGCCCCTTTTCGAGGTGGCTGCGGCGGTCCACCCGCGCGGACGATCCAGCGCGCTCCAGCGCGGCATTCGCCGTCTTTTCCCAATCCTCGCGGCTCCGCTCAAAAAAGGCGGCCGAATTCCAGCTATTGGGATTGCTCTCGATCATGACCGGCCTGCCGTCCGGGTGGGTCCGGCCCGACGGGTCTTTTACGTATTCATGCCGCGACTTATTCCCGAACCCTTCGGCTACCAATGGACGCATCGAAAAAAGGACGTGCGCGTGAGGCTGCTCCAGCCCGTCGCTAGCGGTAACGTAGTTATGAAAACAGATGTCAGCGACCATGCCCTTGGCGACGAAGTTGCGCAGCACATAGTCGCGTACCAATGGCACGCGGTCAGCAACCGGCACCTCCCTTGGGATCATGATACGCAAGTCCCTCGCAAGTTGAGCGTCGCGCCGAACTTCGGCGGAATCGGCCGCACCCCAGAACGCTTGCCGATCCATCCCCTTTGTCCATGCCGGTGCATCAGCAGGAAAGAGCAGTTCGCTGTGCTCCACTTCCTTCTGTTTGTGCCGGAAGTCATGGAACATCCCCAGCCGTTCATCCCAAAGGCGTTCCCCCGCCCGGTATGCCGCTGCGGCTATGATGGATTGCCCTTTGGCCCGGGACACTACCCGGATGCCCATCGAAAACTGCGCCATCTATTCATCTCCCCCCGTTCTCATTTCTCCTTCGCTTCCCGACGCCCCGAAGGGGGCTAGAAAGGGATTTACTGCACTTATACATCGGGCTTGGAAGACAACCCCGACGTGCACCCCTGCGGGAGCCCTTTGTCAGGAATTATGAGATCGAGCGTGGTTAACGATTCCCTAATGCGTTGCTGAAACAGACTGTTTCCACGGCGCATTCGGGCGATGACGGACGTCGCCTTCCGGCTCGTCTGGCTCCGCTCCGACGACCCGGAAAGGACAATCGGCAGTTGCATACGGGCGCGGCCCGCGTGGTCCCTTCGGGAGCCGATTGCCTCCTGGGCGACGATGGCGGGAGCGGACATTCCGCTACCGCCCCAGCACCTGCCGGCAATAGTCCGGCAGGGCTGCATAGGCATGCTGGAGCGACGGCACGGGGAAGATCGGGCGGGCGCAGATCGTGACTACGGAGTTGTGGTGCGCGACCTTGCGCCGGAGTCGCCCCCGCCACAGCCGGACGAGGCTGCGGACGATCGCCGCCACCAATCCGAGGCCGAGCGCGAATACCAGCATCCCTGCTCCCGCCGTGGCGCTCTGTCGGTCGGGATGGGCGAGGGCATTGGCGAACACCAGCGTCACGAACAGGACAGCGAAGACCGGCTTCCATGGCACTGCCCGCCGCGCGCGCGGCGGCGACATGCCATCCCATGCGCGCTTCCATGCCTGGTAGGCCGAGACGGCACTGACCGCCTTGCCAAGCCGCACCATCATCACGGCGACCGGCAGCGCCAGCACCAAACCGCCTTCCTGTCCCTGCGTCAGGAATAGGACCAGCACCACCAGCCCGCTCAGCATGAGCGGCGTGGCGACGACCGGATGACCGAAGAAGGCCGTAGCGAGGCTGGGCGCTCTCATAGCTGGCTCCACTCGATAAGCGTGTAGTTGGTGCCCGTGGCGGCGAAGCGCCGCGCGGGCTGGTGCAGGATGGTCGAGACACGGAACCCATGCGCGGGGCCACCCACCTTGAGCCCCCTCGCAAAGAAGCCCGGCTCCACGGCGTCTTCCAGCGTCTCGCTCCAGCCATTGCTGGTGCCGTGGTTGCTACCGCCGCCACGCGAACGACCCCAATTGTGGTTGTCGCCATCCGACCAGCCGCCGCCCCACGAGTTCCCGCCACTGGTCGAGCCGCCGCCAGAACTGGAACTATAGCCGGAATTGCCGCCCCAATTGCCCTGCGTACCGTGGTTGCGGCCTTCGCCCATGTTCAGGCCGTAGCTGGTGTTCCTCCCCTCGCTGGCGCTGAAATTGGAGCGCCGCTGGACCACCTTGCCGATGGCCTGGGATGCCCAGCCATTGGTGACATTGCACCCGTTCGCCCCGTAGAAGCGCACCGCCATGTTGGCGATCAGCGCATGCACCCGATCATGAGAGTTCGGTCCCAGCTTGGCGTAGAGGCTAGGAAGCGATTGGGTCAGCGCAATAGTAGTGCAGCGCGACGAGCGCGATTGCGCGAGGAACTCGCTGTCCCTGCTGGTGATGAATTCCTGAAATTCGTCGGCGTAGCAGAACAGGAACCGGTCCCGGTGGATAGGCTCCAGCGCATTGCGGCCAAGTACCTCAGTTTGGAACGCATCCTTCCATACCATCTGGAAAATCACGCCGTCCTCACCATGGATTGCCCGTGGCGTGTCGAGGACAAAGATGACGCCGTGAAAGCACAAAGCGGGAACAACGTCCGTCTTGCCGCACAGTCCTTCGCGCAAAATCCCGTGATTGAATCGGTCGAGCATGTTGAAACTGGCCAGCACGGAACCGCGCAACTTCCCGTCCATCTGCGCAAACTCGCGCCAGTAGGCCATCAATTGCTGGCCGGTCGCTTCACCCATACGATCAGCGGCAGCGGCGAATATCTGAAAGAAGAAGGATTGCCGCTGCCATTCCGGGTCGCGCATCTGTTCCAGCGAAGTTGCCGCACTGCGCACGCAGGCGATGATGTCCGCCATCCGCAGCGTGCCGGTTGCCCAGTAGATCGGGAGCAACAGGTGCGAAAGCGTGCGCCTGAGTTCGTCCAGCCAGAAGGCGTCGCCATTCCCCGCAGGCAGCGGGCTCGCATTGCGAACGATCTCGACAACGCGCAGGAGATATTCAACAATGCTCGAAATGGCGTCGGCACCCAGCCGCGCCAGTGCATAGGCGAGGAAATTGAAGCCGCCATTGCGCCCGTTGAGGCGGATGATGGAATCGCCGCGTCCCGCTTTTTGCAGCAGAGCGCAGACTTCATCTGCTTCGGACGGCTTGGCGCACAGGATAATTCCGGCGGACCCGATTTTACACAATGAAAGCAGTATATTATGTCCAGGACCGGTTGTTTTCCCGGCGCCCGTCTGCGCAATGCCGAGACAATTTTGGGCAAAATCACGACCGGTGAGGACATCGCCGCCACCAAGGTCGAGGATCGGTATATCCAGCGAGTCCTTTGCCATGGTCGTTTTCCTCAGTGCTCAATGCCATGTTCGTTGCCGTGAATGTCGCGCGATGGCGCGGCTTGCTGCGATTTCTCGGGACCGAAATTTTCTTGAAACCAGCCCAGCCCTTCACCGGGGGATTTCTCCCCCGGTGCGCCGATGGTGATCGACTGCGCGCGCGGCGTGACCGCACGCCCATAAGTCGGCTCTTCGACGACCTTCTGCCGGATGTCGTCGACGATACCTTTGAGCCGACTAGCCATCGTAACGATGGCCGCAATCGACGCAGCGATAATCCCGCAGCCGATCGCTCACTGCCCGCAAAGCCTGAGCGGCCAGTTCGGCAAACCCGGAGAGGCGTTTGATGCCGACAGACTGCGCGGCATGGGCAACGTCCATGGCGCGTTCCAGATAGGGCTTGGCCGAAGCCGCGTTGGGGGACTGGCAGGCTGGACAATTATGCATAACCTTGCTCCTTGGAAAAATGGGCGCGGGAAGCCGTTCGCGGATTGCCCGCGCCGAGTGTTGATCCTGTTCGATGGTTGAAAGGCGCGGCGTTCAGCCGTGCCTTGGGCCTAGCGGGTGGCGTCCTGCCAATCGGCGACGCCCTCCTTCAGCATGTTCAGGCCACCTTCGGCGCTGTATTTCCCCAAGCGCGCCGCCTGGTGTATCATGTGATGCTGGCGTAGCAGCGAGCCGAGGAAGCCATGGCCGGTAGCAGTGGCGATCCCGCTGACGATGCGGGCGGCGCCCAGCGCCACCTTGCCAGCGGCCTTGAGTTTCTTTTCGGTAGTGCGATCCATTGAAATTCTCCCGGTTCGCGGCACGCAGGTTTCCCCACGCGGGCACGCCTGCGTGCCGCGCTGTCGTTGTTGACAATGAAGTGGTTGGACGGGGCCGCTTACCTCGCGGCGGCCCGCCGCTGGCGCAGGTAGCGCCGGATTTGCGCGATCCAGCGCAAGTTCAGCGAAATCAGGATGGAACCCGCAAGGGCTTCCGCTACTGTGATCGCTAGGCGTTTCGTGATGGACATTGTCATCATTTGCTTCCTTTCTGGACTAGCCGCCAAAAGGCAAAGCGATCCCGCACGCGCGCAAGCACACTAAATCGTTCTGCAATCTCGGAATTTGACGGAACACGGGTGTATGCCGTGTTCAAGACACATATGCCCCGAGTCGGGCTTCAAATCAACAAAAAACGAATATGCTCGTTTTATGTATTAGCGGTCCGGTTCATCATTTTTCCGGCGCTGGATCGCCGACCGAAGCCGATGGTAGTCTTTCGCTGACGCGTCTGGCCCCAAGGCTGCCGATGTGCCCGTTGAGCGGACGCGCTCAACCCAACGATCATTTTGTTGCCGGATCGTGGGCAAATCTATGTCTTCCGGCAATTTGTTCTTCCGCAACCAATTATCCAAGGCTTGGGAAAATGAGGGGTCAAGCTTGCGAAGGTGCGATCTTCCAAGGCCGTGCCCTAACCAAGGCTGATATGCACGTCGTAAGAACTGGACAGGACTTTCGCCCTTTTCCTTATCAGACTTCCAAATCATCGGAGCGACCTCCGGTAGCGGAATCGACGCATAGTGCTCCGTTGATACACGAGACGCATTGGGGCTTTTAGCAGTTTCTCTGCGGAGAGAGGGATCATTAATTTCGGGAAAAAGAAGCTTTCCGTACGAGGCGACACCTACACCGCCATGACGGATGGCAAACTTTTCGAGAATATCCCATCGCTCCTCAGCAGTTAAATCGACTTTATAATCCTTATAATTTTCTATGTACGCCTCTGCGATAGCTGTAGTTGACGCATATAATAATAACATTTCCCCGGTGAATTGGAATAAAATTTCATCAGACAAACCTATTATACTATTCTTATCAAAATCAGACAGCTTTTGTATTAACTTATTATATGACTTACCAATTTCTTCATGAAACCTGTCCCATTCATAATATATCAGTGTTAGATCTAATATATTTACCTTTGATTCTTCGATAATTGAAAATATTATATCGTCAGAAACTCGCGTAAATTTAGCAAGTTTTTCCGTTAAAATTTTGGTGTAAGCACGAAAATCGAAGCCTTTCGGAAGCTTTGAAACGTCGTTCCCGTCCGTTGCATTTTTCATTTTTTTCACTTCCAGCAAACCTCATAGGAAACGGCGCTGCGACAAAGCTGCACAGATATAGCCGTGCTCCATGTAAAATTGAAAGGCATGAAGGCTGATCAGAACTCGCACGATTCCAACCTATTCAACCAACGCAGCGGCGGCTAGTCCGCCGTTGATGTTCTGATGGCGGCATCTGACAGAAGCTGCCACCCATGATGTGGGCAGCACTACCGAAACGGGTAGGCTTAGAAAGGCCGTCGGCCGTCGATTTTTCCGTAGCCAGGATTTTTGATTTTTCTAACCCGTGCTCAAGGGGAAAAATCCCGATCTCGTTCTTAAGTGAGAGTTGCGCTGGGTAGGGGAGCTTGAACGCGAAGGATTGATCGAACGGCGCGCCGATCCCCATGATGGGCGTCGGTATTATGTCCAACTCACGCAGTTCGGCATCGAAAAGCTGGAGCGCGTCCTGAATGGCGATGCTGCCTGACGTCTCTCAATTCACCTGCAATATGCCGATCGATCGCATCAGCCTTGTCGCCTCGGCCACAAGATAGAGGATGTCCGTGCGGCAGAAGGGGCGTTGATGGGCGTCATTGTTCCGCAAGGGCGACAGGCGGCGCAAGGATACCTGCACGCCCTCCTTGTCGCCAAATACCGGCTCAAAGAGCCCTTCCCAATTGTTTTTCATTGTTATGATCTGGGCGAGATCATTAAAATCGGCATAGTGGATCAGCTCATAAACCGGCTGACCGCTGGCGCGCGCTATATCGCGCTTTTCCTCCCAGCGTTGGCGCATGTCGCCGGGAACCCGTTGCTTCACCCACTTCGTTCCAACGACGGTCATAAGCTGGCTTGAAACAAATTGGCGCATATGGACTTCCACTGCGCGCAAGGTGGCGTGATGCTCATCGCTGTAGATCGCTTGCCCGTCGATGTTCTCGATCGGCTGGGGCGCAGGCGGCGGGGGTATTACCAAGCCGAAACCCGCCCCCGTCAAGACAGACGGGTATTCTTCTGCCGGGAAGGCCACAAGCGCGGCATCACGCCCCGCTTCGTCATACCGTTCTTCTCGCTCGGCGCTATCGGCGTCGTCTTTTACCACGACGACAGCGCCAAACTCGGCTTCAACAAAATCGCGCGTGGTGGGTGCGAACGGCGCGTCGAAATGCACCACGTCGGACAGCTTAGAAAGCGCACCGAATGCGAAGCCGGAATGCGCTATCGAATCGGGCATCGCCCATGACGTCCCGATACTGGCCATGCGCTGGGCCAAATCATCCCGCCATGTCACTCTTTCCAAGAAGCGGCGATGCGGTTCGACCATTTCAGCCGCCCGTTGGGCAATCAGGAATATGTCGTCACGAGGCGGCAGCGAAAATCGCTCGATGCTGGCCAAGCTGCCCATCCGCTCTTGAAGGTCGGAAAAAGCGCGCGACGCGAAACTTTCCGGAATCTTGGGCAGGATCGATTGCTTGAAAAGCGAGGCTTGGCTGCTGAGAAAGCCAATCTCACTGAGTTGTTGGGCGCGCTTGACGATACTCAACTCCCGCTCGGCCGCAGCGAGGCCGAGGGTCGAGGTTTGTCCGAACCGGTTCGCCAGCCCCGACACGCTGTCGATCATTTCCTGACGGCGGCGAATATCACGCATTATCTTTTCTATCCCGTCGCCGACCATGCTCGTCTTCCCATATTTCTCTGACCGCTTTCTATCATAAGGAGACCAAATAGGGTCTTTGATTTTGAGGGCATTACCCTACGGGGCCGCGCCCTATACGCTCGCGCGCGCCGAACCTGTAGTCTCGGCCATTCGGTGACGGTCGCTAATGCAGGCTGGGGCTCTGCCCCTAGCGCCCTGCGAAGCACCTTCCGCCCAGCTTCCTCCGCTCCGCTTCGTGCAGCCGGTTCCCCGCGAAGGCGCTTGCTCCGCTTGCCCCCCGCTGTTCGCCACGAGGCAGGGTTTCAGACCGCACCTGAAAACCCAAACCTAATGGAGCAAGCAATGGGAGTTACCTTCACCACTAGTCAGACCGAGAAACCCCGCATCTACGTGGCCTGCCTCGCGGCCTATAACAACGGCATCCTGCATGGGGCGTGGATCGACGCCGCGCAGGAGGCATGGACGCTCTACGATGCAATCAGCGACATGCTGTCCGCGTCGCCCGTCGCCGGGGCCGAGGAATGGGCCATCCATGATGAAGAAGGGTTCAGCGGCGTTCGCATTGCGGAATATGAGGGTCTAGACCGCGTGGCCGAATTGGCTGCATTCATCGCCGAACATGGAGAGTTGGGCGCGGCGCTGCTGGAGCATTGCGACGGCGACGTGGAGGAAGCGCGCGAAGCGCTGGAGGACCGCTATATGGGCAACCACGCCAGCCTTGCCGACTATGTCCAGGACGTCACGGAGGAAGGCACCCCCATTCCCTCCTCGCTTCGCTACTATATCGACTGGCATTCCATGGCGCGCGATGCCGAGTTGAGCGGCGACCTGTTCACCTTGCAGACCGCGTTTGATGTGGTGCATGTGTTCGCGGGACGCTGACATGGAACCACAGACCTATCGCTTCGCATGGCAAGGCATCGGAATCGAGGCGACCTATACGCCGCTACGCTGGCGCGTTATCGACCATCTGGAAATCCACAGCGTAGAGCCGCAGGGAGCGCCGCTGCCCATCACAAGGACCGGCTATCTTTCCCACTTCATGCAGCCGGGCACCATCGAAGCCCATGGCGGCGATGTGGTGGCGCAGGTCATCGCATGGCTGGACGAGGACGCCGCCAAGCCCGAATGGCGCGCCCATGTCGAAGCCAGCAGGCAGGGCGATCTTTTCGCATGAGGCATAAATGCGCGATTTATGCCTCACAGGCATGACGCGAGGCTTTCCGTAACAGCACTTATTTGTGAATGTTTCCGGCGAGAAGGATCACTTATTCGTGTTTTTCATGGCCCGCTTGGGGCGCATCCCCAAAGCCACTGGCGGCAAGGTCGATCATACGCACGGCCATGCTGTGGGCGGGATCGAACGGCAAATCCTCAAACCCGAAGCTTCGGTAGAAGGCGCGCACTTCGTCATCCAGCGGATGGGTCAGCACGCAAAAACACCCAATCTCATTGGCCAGCCGCAGGGCGGTGGTGAGGGCGAAGAACATCAGCGAGCGCGCATAGCCCCGGCCTTGATGCTGGCGATCGACGGCGAGCTGCCCGAGCAGCAACGCCGGGATGGGATCAGGCCGGTTGCGCTGGTCCGCTTTGGCGAGGAAGGCGCGCTCGATCTGCGCTGCCGACAGGCTGACATAGCCGACAACATGGCCGGTGACGGGATCGCACACCACATTGGTGCGCGACACGCCCGCTTCCTGATTGCGCCATGCGTGGCGGCGGAACCATTGGTTCAGCGATTCCCGCCCACAGTCGAAGCTATCGCGGTTGTCGTCGGCAGCGAGCGGGCGCGGCGGTGTTAGTCCTGCCATGCCGGGCGCGTCGCAGAGAGTTTGCGCAGCGCCGGGATTTCCTTGGCAGGAGCATTCACCCAACCTTCAAACTTGTCCCAATCATCGGCAGGGATCGTGACCAGGCGATGGTCGAGCACATCCTGTTCCGCCGCCTCCAGCGCCTTGCGCCGGATGAAATCGCTAAGATTGGTGCGCGCGTGATCGGCCGCCGTTTCCAGCAGCACACGTTCCGCCGGACTGACCCGGACACTCAAAACAGCAGGTGATGCAGTAGCCATAACAATCCTCATTTCTTGTATGACATTAGCATACGGGAGGCAGGTCGGTCAATAAAAATGCCGCCTATCCCTTATCGCGCACATTTACCGACGAGGCATTTCACGCATATGCTGCCCGTATGCCGCCAGACTTTCCTTCGAAAACAATCGACATGCTGGCCAAGCGAGCGGCCTATCTTTGTAGCAATCCTGACTGTCGAACGTCGACTATCGGTCCAAATTCGGAAAGTGCCAAAGCAACCATCATTGGCGAAGCCGCCCATATCTATGCCGCGCGCCCCGATCAGGCGCGATACGACCCGCAGATGACCGATCAGGCCCGTTCAGAAATCTCCAATGCCATATGGCTGTGCCGCAACTGCCATAAGCTGATCGACCGTGACCCCACCAAATTCCCGTCAGATCTTCTTTTCCTCTGGCGGGAGCTGCACGACGAATATGTCGCATCCAATCTGGGATCGCAGAGCGATAAAGCCCGCTTCGACATGGCGCGCCATGCGCTGGCGCAGTTCGAAGACTATCCGCCGATCATTCGCCGCATCGCCTACGATAAGCCGCCCAGCTGGGAATGGAGCCTGACAGCCGCCTTGATGCGGCATCTGAATGCACCCCTCTTTCGCCGGTTGGAAGACCTGCGCGATGGCGTTTGCGCGTTGCCCATCCAACCGCTGGAAGATCACCATGTGATCGATTGGGTATCGCAACGGATGGATGAAATGCAGGAGATGGTTGGACCGCTAACCAAGATCATCCACCGCTTCAATCGGGCATGGGGGGAACCGGGCCATCAGGGCGATGTGGATGAAATCCGCCATACGGCGCTACTGCTACGCGATTCACTTGCCATGATCGTCGATCATGAGGAGCGGCTAAGGTCGGTGCGGGTCGATCCACGGTTCGACACACTTATTAAACTGCTGCAAGACGCGCTCGGCTCGCAAGCCGAGAAGCTCAAGCGCACGCCTGACCGCCTCGATGAAATCGTCGAAATGGCCACTCAGATGGAGGCCGATGGATCAACAGAACCCACCGTCGTTCATGAGGTGATCGAGTTCACGCTTCCCGATGGCTGGTCCGCAAATTTCAATCGCGCACTCAGAAAAACGGATCGCCGGCCAATCGTCCAACAGTTCAGAAGCGGCATCGGCGGTGCCACCGGCACGGCAATTGGTTGCATCGCTTGGTTCATCATCGGCATCATCGCCTTGGGCTTCGTACTCTAACGGATAGCAAGCATGCCAATGGCATTGCCGACTGACATTGTGCATTACTGTAAATTTATTCCCTTTCCGAACTTAGGTGCTAGTGTATCGCCAGAGCGAGGGGCAATGGCAGAGGAAAAAGCAGCAAAACCGCCATTAGCGATGGCAGCGCCGATGGCAAAGACCTCAGCCCTTGTCTCAGCAGCGGCACCAAGTACAGGCGCGCCGCAGGCGGCAGAGGCACCGACCATTCTGCGTTTGAAGATTGACCGCTTTCGCGGCATCGAAACGCTCACTTGGCTGCCGGACTCGCATGTAAATGTCATTCTCGGCGGCGGCGACAATGGCAAATCAACGATACTCGACGCGATCGGCCTGCTACTCAGCCCGACGAACTCAATGGTCATTTCCGATGCGGACTATTGGAAGCGGGCGCCCGAGGATGAGTTCATCATTGAAGCCGTGCTCCGACTACCGCCTACAACCGGCATCAATGAGCAGAAAAAGGCTGGCTGGCCATGGGAATGGGATGGCGAAAAGCCTGTCGTTCCCAACCCCGACGACGAGGCGGACGACGCCAAAGATGAGGTCTATGTTGTCCGCGCGCGCGGGACCGCCGACTGCGATCTCTCATATGAGATATGCCAGCCCAATGGCGAATATGACCATTTTTCAGTTTCGGTGCGGCGTAAAATCGGCTTGGTGAAACTTACCGGTGATGACCGGAACGATCGGGACCTGCGACTCATTCAAGGATCGGCGCTCGATCGCTTGCTCGCGGATAAGTCGCTGCGAGCGAAGCTCGCTCAGCAGCTTGGCGAGAAGAACGTTGAAGACGAATTAGCCGAGCCATCGAAAGAAAGACTCAAGGAGCTCGAAGCCGAATTTGGCAAGCAGGCGTTGCCTACGGGGCTTGGTCTGGGGCTGGTCGGCGGTCAGGGTTTTTCGCTTAACGCACTCATCGGGCTCACGGCGGCGAAACACGCGGTTCGATTACCGTTGAGCAGTTGGGGCTCTGGCACTCGCCGCCTTGCCGCGCTTGAGATTGCCGCTGCCAACCATAGCGAATTGCCGATTACCATCGTTGATGAGGTCGAACGCGGGCTTGAGCCCTATCGCCAGCGCGTATTGCTGAAGGAATTGATGGCCGCGCCCACGCAGGCGTTCATTACCACCCATAGCGTCGCAGCTATCAAGGCCGCTGCGAAAGCCAGTATCTGGTATCTCAGCGGCGAAACCAAAATCGGCAAGTTGGCCGATGCCACCAACCCGCAGATGATGAAAGACCCGGAGGCTTTCCTTTCGAGGATCGCCATTGTCGCCGAGGGCGCAACAGAAGTTGGATTTGTTAAATGGCTCGTGCTGAGAGGGGTGACGAAAGAGCCTCTTGAACGCGGCATTTGGGTGACGGACGGCGGCGGAAATGATTACACGCTGGAATTGTTGGCAAGCCTCGCCAAGAGCGGACTAAAATTTTCAGGTTTTGCCGACGACGAGGGCCGCGCGCCCGAACGTTGGGCAACGCTCAAAGTCGCGCTTGGAGATTTGCTGTTACGTTGGCCCGATGGCTGCTTGGAGGAAAACGTCATCGCGCATGTTGCCGATGGTGACTTAGAAAAATTCGTCGTCGATCCTGAAGGAGATTCTGGCGCACGGCTTCGTACATTGGCCGATCGCCTCGGCATTGCGGACAAGTCCTATGCCGCGATCCTTACCGCTGCTGGCAATCTCGCGAATGTCCGAAAAGTTATTATCGAAGCCGCCACGGGTGCCGTACCCCAGGGCACGCCTGACGATCAAAAGAAAAGATTTAAGAGCCAAGGCCGAACATGGTTCAAATCGGCGGGCGGCGGCTATGAGTTGGCTTTGAAGATGGTGGAATTTGGCGTTTGGCCAAAGTTGGAAGGCCAATTGCTGCCGTTCATCAATGCCATTCGCCAAGCGGTGGATTTGCCAGCGATAGCCAATTTGCCCGATGAGTGATGCATCCGTCGCAGCAGCGTTGAGGTCGGCAGCTTCGCTCGTCGTGATCGAAGCACCTGGCGGCTGCGGCAAAACTCATCAAGGTGCCCATTATGCAGCAGACGCCGCCGCGAGCGCCCAAGGGCGTATCCTGATCCTTACCCATACGCACGCTGCCTGCGATGTATTCGCAACAAAGACAAAGGCTTCGCGTAGCAAAGTGGAAATCCGCACGATCGATAGCCTGATAGGTCAGATCGCTGGCCAGTATCACGTGCCTCTCGATCTACCGCCTGATATAGCCATTTGGGCTCGCGCCAACAAGGATGGTTATGACAAGGTAGCCGCCAAAGTCGCGCATTTGCTCGATAAGAAGCCCATGATCGCCAAAGCGGTCGCGAGGCGATATCCACTCATTATCTGCGATGAGCATCAGGACTCCACCCATGCTCAGCATCAGATCATTCTCGGCCTGCATGGGGCAGGCGCACATTTGCGCGTCTTTGCCGACCCCATGCAGCGCATCTTTGGTAGCAGACGGGCAGCAGAAATTGCGGCGGAGGTGAAACGCTGGACCGATCTCAAAGAGCAGGCCGATCAGTTCGAGGAACTCGATACGCCGCATCGCTGGGCCGATGCCAACCCTGACCTCGGGGCATGGATTCTTGAGGCCCGAGCAGCGTTACGGGACGGCGGACAAATTGATTTGCGCGGCGCGTTACCGAACGGCCTACGGGTAATTCGTGCCGACAATGTTTCGCGCGTGCGAGGCCAGTATCAGATATCGCCCCAACAACGCGCGCCGCTGACCCAGCATTTGAAGCCACTGAATTCGGTGCTCATACTAGCCTCGCAGAACCCTACCGTCGCTTCGCTCCGGCCTTTCTTCTATCGGGCAATGCCGATTTGGGAAGGCCATGTAAGGCAAGCGCTGGACGAGCTCTGCACTGCGGTACGCCAGCACAAAGGCAACGCTGTGGAAATTGGGAAAGCAGCGGTCAGCTTTGTCGGCAACGTGGCCACGGGATTTTCGCCGACCAATTATAGCAACCGACTATTGCAGGAGGTTCAGGGTGGCTGCGTTGCTCAATGCACGAAGAAGCCGGCAACCCTGCAAGCACTTGGTCGCATCCTGTTAGAGGAGCCCGACCATCGGGGCATTGCGGCGTTCCTGACCAGCCTGCGCGCTTTGACCAAAGCAGACGGTGCATTCACCGATATAAAGATCGATCATAGCCGCGAGTACAACGATGCAATCCATCTCGGTCGATTTGAGGATGCAGATGAAGGCCTAGCGGAAATAGCTCGTCGCCGGTCACATGGTCGCATCGCGCTACCCGCCAAAGCAATCAGCACGATCCACAAAGCCAAAGGCTTGGAATTTCCCAATGTCGTTGTGGCCGCATGTGACCGCGCGCATTTCACGAACACGCCCGCTGCGCGAGCAAGATTTTATGTTGGAATCAGCCGCGGCACGCAGAGTTTGACGCTGCTGGTTTCGCATACCAATCCCACACCGCTGCTGATGATATGACACGGATAAACTATGCAATACGCGCTTGTTGATAGTGAGAGGTGCGAGGCGCGAGCTGGTGTAGCAGGCACATGCTCCACCTGCGGATCGGCAATGGTCGCAAAATGCGGTCCGCGCATAATACACCATTGGGCCCACGCATCACGCCGCGACTGCGATCCATGGTGGGAAAACGAAACTCAATGGCACCGGGATTGGAAAAACCTGTTTCCCGAAGAATGCCGTGAAATCCATCACGTCGCTCCGGACGGTGAAATCCATCGGGCCGATATTAAGACACCCACTGGCATCTACATTGAGGTGCAGCATTCCAGCATGACCGATGCTGAGCGCACATCGCGCGAAGTATTTTACAAGAATCTTGTCTGGATTGTGGATGGCAGAGGGTTCAGGAACCAGTTTAATTTGCATCATCTACTACCTGACCCTGACAACGAAGAAGCCAAGGATATTGTCTGGTACAAAGCCGCGCGCGGAATGGACGGGGCGAATAACGGCGTTTTCTGGCGGCTCTCGGAGAACCCGGATCACGGAAGTGGAGGTTTGGTTGAGGTACATGGCCTCCATAAGGTTCAGCACCTCATCGAAACATATCGTGGGCATCAGCAATATAGTTGGGTAAGGCCGCGCAGAACATGGCTCGATGCCGAATGCCCCGTTTATATCGATTTTGGCGATGAATGGCTCTTTCAGCTCCAGCGCTATGGCTTCAACAAACTCGAATGCGTCTATCGGGTGGCAAAGAAGAAATTTCTCCACGATGCGATGGTTGAAGCCCAAGCCCATGACATCGCAACGAGATTTTATCCTATCTCTATGAAGTCGGATGGCGGGTGAACGGAATAAATAAGAGCTATTATGTAGCTCGGCATCAACCTCACGCGCGGCCACGAATATCCAAGCAAGGCGACGGCCTTGTGCGAACCTGTCTCTATGACGCGGCATCGGTGCTGATCAGCAAGAACATTCGCTGGTCGAAGCTGAAGGAGTGGGGCGCGCGTCTCCCAAGAACGTCAGGTCACTGCAAGGCGCGCATTACATTCAAAAATGATCTTGTTCTGAACGCCTTGATCTGTGCTAGCCCAGATTGTCGCCTGCACCGGCACACCGCACGCAAAACGCGACGCGTTTGGGCCGAAACCCCATCCTGCTGGACATCGAAACCCATTGCTGTCATTGCTCCATCAGCACGTAACAACCGATTTCGAGCTAGAATATTAGCACATTCTGTTAGCACAGTTTTTTCACAAATCAGAGTTTAATTGAATTAATTCAATTGCTTGTGTGCGTAATGAAAAAGACTTCTTGTGTCAGGTCTTCAGCTTCCGCTTGGTTATCGACCCTGCGGCGGAAAAAGGCCATCAGCGGCGAACGCCAACGTCGGTACAGGTCGACCTGACAATCAATATCCTCGACTGCATCCATTTGGCGCTCACCCTCTTGAGTTGTAGCACGTAGAATAATACGCATCAGACTGCTCAAGGGACAGCGAAAAAGTTACTTCTCTTGTATTGCGCTGCGTCAAGTGAACCGCGCCGGGTTTGCCGGAGGCTCCAACTCCTG
>NZ_JBBJUL010000019.1:0-23858 GCF_037725245.1 Sphingobium anseongense
AAGACGCCATCAATAGGGATAGCCGCGTTACGGTTCCAATGAACGATATTCCCCGCTCGATTTTTCCTAGGTCGGTATTCAAACACACGTTGATATAGTCGGGGGGCCACTCCGGTGAATGGCTTAAATTCGACGGTGGTTGGTAGTGTGCCTGGGCTATCATCGGTGCGGATTTCGCCGCCATATAGCGTTTGCGTCATGCTTTTCGGATAAGGCTCTATAAACACGACCTTTGAAATTCCTGCGGCGATGATGTGCCGTGCGCAAATGTGGCATGGAAAGGTGGTGCAATAGAGGGTCGCATCCTGTGTCGCGCGGCCGAACCTTGCAGCTTCAGCCAGCGCATTCATTTCGGCGTGAACGACCCTGCCAAACTCGATCAGATTGCGTACTCGGGCGTCGCCTAGGTGAGGCTTCCACTCTCCATGTACGAGTGCGGCCGCTAATTCATCATCTGTCCGGCTTGCGGTCTCTAAATCTAAAAGTTTAGCCTGTCGAAATGCCTTGACCACCTCTCTGATCGTATTCTGAATTTCTGATGCATTCGGATCATATTCGACCGTATGATCACGATTGTCCTTCGCGCCCTCTCTTCCTTCAAAGAAAATGCCGCCGCCAGGATACGGTACATCGTTGCATCCCGATGAGATAATCGCTCCAGATTTTTCCGCGATTACAGCACCAACCTGGCGCGAGAGGTCGCACGATCGCAGTGCGGACGCTTTAGCAACAAACATCAGATACTCAGCTAGCGTCGGAGTTGAAAAGGGTTCGCCAAAAGCTAACTCGATAAACCTTTTAATCTGAACCTCTGTGCTTTCTTCATGACTGACGAAAAGGTCTGCTAATGGGAAGGTCGCCTGTACATCTTGCGATAAATCTGTCGCATCCCGGCGCTCATCCTCTTCAATTACATGTTTCGCTGCTTTAAAATGCTCTTGTCGAGTGGTCGTATTTTGACTGGCTGAAATCCTCTTAGCGAGTTTAGAGATTCGGTCTGTTTTTGGGCAATATACTGAAATAAGGAGAAAATTGCGCCCATACACGCGTCGCAATGTGCGCACCTCATCCGGGTTCTTCAACGAATCTATGATAAATCCAGTAGCCCCCAGCGTTTCAGGGGTTTCATTTTTTGTTCCTTTGCGTATGCGCCGAATTTCGGCAGCAGCAAGGCAGATCACACCGTCGCCTTGGCCGCGTTCGCGACGTATTTGGTCTCCAGCATTCATCAGCGCTTCGATACGTTTGTCTTCGCTCGTGCCGCTTGTTTCAACCCGACAAAATTCACCTATAATGCGGCTTAATTTTATTTCCTCATATGCGTAATCTAGCGCAGCGAGTTGCGCTCGCAGTTGAAGTTTCACGCTTTCCAAATCCGATCCGGCTGCGCCGACCAAGCCGATATAGATGTCCGGTCTTGGCGTTTGTTCCTTTTTCACCGTAATCCCCTTTGCTTAACAGTAGCTAAGAGCAGCGCCGCGCATTTCGCAACATAATTCACAGTTGGAAGGATGCTCTAGTGGACATTGGGTTCGCTCCTACCGAGCCTGGTCACCAGTTGTGGGGCGCATTTAGAACACCTATTGTCCCTAACGTCCCTATTGTCCCCAGCCAACTTTCCCATATCCTGCTCGCCATGCCACGCGGAACGCGCCACGATCTGACCGGAATACTGCTGGGCGATGGTCCTTACCCCACGCTGCGGGAGGCAGGCGGCGGCGAATAGCGATTGGACATCACGGCTCGGTATCGACACCTGCTCGGTTGCCGCGTTCGCGTCCAAGGTGTCCGCGATGGCTTCGACTTCCTGGCTGTCGAGAAGATCGAGCCGGCATGAACCTCAGCGACGATCAGATAATGTGGGGGGCGGTCAACATGTTGATGAAGCGGCACGGCGACGCTGCGCCCGTGAAGGTCGCGGAGCGGATCGGCGAACTGGTGGTCGAGGGGGACATGCTGGGTGTTGAGCTATGGAAGGGAATTGCCCGGCGCATGGACGCGATGATCAACAGCAGCGAGGCTCATTGATCAAGGATCGCTATTCGCAGCCGATCCAGTCACCATCACGATCAAGGTGCCGGCCATAGCCGGGATCGCCTTCACGTACTGGCGCGGCACCCACCGCCCTGGCTGCGCTGCAATTCGCAAATGCGCCCCGCGACCCGCCTGGCGAGGGTGGTGATCTGGGCTGCTGCTGCTGCGCGCGGTGGCAGTGGTAACCGCCGTTCTTTCGGTCGTTATGACAGCCTTCGGCATTGAGGCCTCCGCCATGGGCTAACAGGACGGGCGAGGCGGCCAATCCGCTTAGTATGACGATCGATGCAATGAACCGCTTCGTACCCATCGGGGAATAC
Organism: Sphingobium anseongense; assembly: GCF_037725245.1. Taxonomy (NCBI): domain Bacteria; kingdom Pseudomonadati; phylum Pseudomonadota; class Alphaproteobacteria; order Sphingomonadales; family Sphingobiaceae; genus Sphingobium; species Sphingobium anseongense. The sequence goes on from NZ_JBBJUL010000019.1 coordinate 2,355, forward strand.
TATGCTTCGACCGGATGAGAGTCGAATCATCAGCCGACTGGCGGCAAGATGATGGATCAGGCTCCGTTGCCGGAGCGGGTAGAATAGGACACCCCTCCGCTGATGCTCAACCGCTGCCGTTCGCCGAGGCCCGCTCAAATCCGCAAGCGAATGTGGGTGCGAATGAGGGAACGCTTTTGGAAGAGTAGCAATTTCTCTAACAATTTAAAACTGTTAGGGAAATTATGTGGAGGCCCGAGCCGGAATCGAACCGGCGTGCAAGGATTTGCAGTCCTCTGCGTAACCACTCCGCCATCGGGCCAACCGTTGTCGTGGGAGGCCGCAAATGTGCGGCTTTACCTGTAAAGTCAAGCATCCCTGGCCGCGTCCTGCAAGAATCCCTCGCCGCTTCGCGCAAATCCGCTTGGCGTTGCCGGACCGGTGATTTAGAGCTTCTCGAACGCTTTACTGTATTGCTTTGTCAATACAGTCGTGCCAAGCCAATGTCCTCAGCGAGGAATGTCGTGACTGAGCAAAATTTTTCTTCGATGCGCGCCGCCATGGTCGAAAGCCAGCTTCGCACCAGCGATGTCGATGACCAGCGGGTCATCGCGGCGATGGCGCAGGTGCCGCGCGAACGGTTCGTGCCGGCCGAGCGTCGCGCCATGGCTTATGTCGATCGTTCGGTGCCGTTGGGAGATGGCCGCGCGCTCAATCCGCCCCTCGCCACCGGCCGGCTGCTCAGCGAGCTGCGTATCCAGCCGGGCGAGAAGGTGCTGCTGATCGGCGCCGCCACCGGCTATGCCGCCGCGCTGCTGTCGGCGATGGGTGCGGTGGTTACCGCTGTCGAGGAGGAAGCCGGGCCGTGCGCTGGGGATCAGCCGGGCGTGACGCAGGTGCGCGGACTGCTTGCCGCCGGAGCCGCCGCCGGCGCGCCCTATGATATATTGTTGGTCGATGGCGCGATAGCGGACCTTCCCGCTGCGCTCGTTGACCAGCTTGGAGAAGGCGGACGGATCGCCACCGGTATCGTCGAGCGCGGAGTCACCCGGCTGTGCACTGGCCGAAAGGCAGGCGGTACGTTCGGGCTGGCCAGCCTTGCCGACATCGAGATGGTGGTGCTTCCGGGCTTCTCCAAGCCGGAGCGGTTTGTTTTTTGAGACGGGGTTCATGACAGCAAAGCGACCATCTTCTCCGCATCGCGCGGCAACAGCCTTGCTGTCATTGATCATCCTCCTGCCAATGTCCGCACATGCCGACACGCTGCAGGAAGCGCTGCTCAAGGCCTACCGGACCAATCCCACGCTCACCGGTACGCGCGCCGGACTGCGCGCCACCGATGAAAACGTCCCGATCCGCAAGGCCGAAGGCCGGCCCAGCGTTGGGGCCAGCGGCCAGTTCCAGGAACTGATCGTCCGGCCGTCGAACAGCTTCCTCGCGCCGCATCGCTCCGCCAATGCCAGCGCAAGCATCGACGTGCCGATCTATTCGGGCGGTGCCGTCCGTAACGGGGTGAAGGCCGCCAAGATCCGGGTGGAGGCTGGCCGCGCCAATCTGCGTGGCACCGAAGCCAGCATTTTTTCGCAAGTGGTCGCAGCCTATATGGATGTTATCCGCGACAGCGCGATCGTCGCGCTCAACGCCGCCAATGTGCGGGTGCTTGACGTCAACCTTCAGGCGACCAACGACCGGTTCGAGGTCGGCGACCTGACCCGCACCGACATCGCCCAGTCGGAATCGCGGCTGGAACTTGCCCGGTCGGATTTGCAGACGGCCCAGGCCAATCTGATCGCGAGCCGCGAAAATTATATCGCGCTGGTGGGCAATGCGCCCGACGACCTGGCGCCGCCGCCGCCGCTGCCGGGCCTGCCGGCGTCGCCCGAAGCGGCGGTTCAGGTGGCGCTGGCCGACAATCCTGACATATTGGCGGCCAGGAAATCGCGGGAAGCGGCGCGCTACGACGTCCGCGTCGCCAAGGCGGGCGTGTTGCCGACGCTGAGCGGCTTTACCCAAAGCAGCTATACCAATTATTTCGACAGCGACATCACGCCCAACAAGCAGGTTGCCGTCGGTGCGACGGTAACCGTGCCTTTATACCAGGGCGGTCGCCCCGCCGCGCAGGTGCGCCAGAGCCAGGCGCTCGAATCCCAGGCGATGGAGCAGGAGATCGAGACAGAGCGCGGCGTCATCGCCCAGGCCCGCGCCGCCTATGCCAGCTGGCAGGCATCGCTCCAGACCATCGCTTCGAGCCAGAAGGCGGTCGACGCGACCGCGCTGTCGCTCGAAGGCGTGCGCGCCGAAAATTCTGTCGGCAGCCGGACGATCCTGGACATTCTGAACGCCGAACAGGAATCGCTGATCGCGCGCGTCGAATTGGTGTCGGCGCGGCGGAACGCCTATGTCGCGGGCTTCTCGCTGCTCGCCGCCATGGGGCATGCGGAGGCTGACGATCTGGGGCTCGAAAGCGGCGTGCTATATGATCCCATCGCCAATTATGATCGGGTGAAGGGCAAGTGGTTCGACTGGGACTTCGATGCCGCGCCAGTGCCGGTCGCGACGCGCACCGTTGACTCGCCAGCGCAAAACGCCAATGTTGATGAACAGGCTGCCCGTTAACCATGGTGGCGGAACGGTCAGCGGGGGCGGCGCACTGCAATGGGTGACATGAGCAAGGAACCCTCGATGGAAGAGATTTTGTCGTCCATCAAGCGCATCATCGCCGAGGAAGGCGAGGAAGCGATCCAGCCCGCGCCACGCCGTACCCGTGCCGAAGCCACCGCGCCGACGGAAATCCCCGTGCCCTCACCAGTCGAAACCCCGGTCATCGACCCGGAGATCGAGGAAGTGCTGGAACTGACCCAGGAAATTGTGGAAGACGAACCCGTGGCTGCCGCTCCTAAATCCCCCCGCACCCCGCGCGAGCCGGCCGCACCGTCGGCTCCGCAAGCGTCGTCGATCCTGTCGGTCGAAAGCGAAATCGCCGCGCGCCAATCGCTGTCGACCCTGTCTTCGATGCTCGTCGCTCCCAGGGATGGCGAGGACAATACGCTCGACGGCCTTGTCCGGTCGCTGCTGCGGCCGATGCTCAAGGAATGGCTCGACGCGCGCCTGCCGGCCATGGTCGAGGAAATGGTCGCCAAGGAAATTGCGCGCATCACTGCCGGGCGGTGACCACTGTGTAGAAGCGCCGCGTAAAAGCGCTGGAATGGCAGGCGGGGCGGCACTATGGGCTTCCCCATGACCGACCTGCCCAAGACATTCGACCCCGCCGAAATCGAAGCCCGCTGGTACGCCCATTGGGAAGGTAACGGCCTGTTCCGCCCCGAACGGCCCGACGCGCAGCCCTATACCATCGTCAATCCGCCGCCCAATGTGACGGGCAGCCTGCATATCGGCCATGCGCTCGATAATACGTTGCAGGACATCATGATCCGCTATGAACGGCTGCGCGGCAAGGACGCCTTGTGGGTGGTCGGCACCGACCATGCGGGCATTGCGACCCAGATGGTGGTCGAGCGGCAGATGAACGCGAAAGGCGAAAAGCGCACCGATTATACGCGCGACGAGTTTGTCGCCAAGGTGTGGGAGTGGAAGCACGAAAGCGGCGGCACCATCACCGGCCAGCTGCGGCGGCTGGGCTGTTCGATGGACTGGAGCCGCGAACAATTCACCATGGACCCGCATTTCAGCAAGGCCGTGGTCAAGGTATTCGTCGAACTGCACCAGCGCGGCCTGCTCTATCGCGACAAGCGCCTCGTCAACTGGGACCCGCATTTCCGCTCCGCCATTTCCGATCTGGAGGTGGAGACGAAGGAGACGCAGGGCGGCTTCTGGCGCTTCACATATCCGCTGGCCGGTGGCGTTCGCCTGGCCGACGGCACCGATCATATCGTGGTCGCGACGACGCGGCCCGAAACGATGCTGGCGGACATGGCGGTCGCGGTCCATCCCGATGATCCGCGCTATCGGAGCGTGATCGGCAAGGAGATATTGCAGCCGATCACCGGGCGGCGCTTGCGGATCGTCGGCGACGATTATGCCGACCCGGAACTGGGGTCGGGCGCGGTCAAGATCACGCCGGGGCATGACTTCAACGATTTCGAGGTTGGCAAGCGCGCGGGCATCGCGGCGGGCGCGATGCTCAACATGTTCGATGCGGATGCGAAAGTGGTGCAGACGGCGGACGGTCTGGTGCCGGCTCGCTTCATCGGGATGGACCGTTTCGATGCGCGCGGGGCCGTGGTCGCCGAGATGAAGGCACAGGGGTTCCTGGTGCCGCATGTCACCAAGAACAAGGAAGGCGAGGCAGTCGTTGCCGACTTCGAGCCGCGGGTCATCCAGACGCCGTTCGGGGACCGCTCCGGCGTGGTGATCGAACCCTGGCTGACCGACCAATGGTATGTCGACGCCGCCAAGCTGGCCGTCCCGCCGATGCAGGCCGTGCGCGACGGGCGGATCGAGATCGTCCCCAAGACGTGGGAAAAGACCTTCTTCAACTGGATGGAGAATATCCAGCCATGGTGTGTGAGCCGCCAATTGTGGTGGGGGCATCGGATTCCGGCTTGGTTTGGACCTTCAGTTACTGATGAAGGCAAGCTCAGCTATGATATGTCGGGTGAGGGACCATCTTTCGTCGCAGAAACGCAAGAGGCAGCAGAGCAACTGGCTTTAGACCATTATGGTCGCGCAATTGTCACTGTGGCTGATCCCGGAGAAGCCATGATAGCCGCGCTTGCCGGGCATCAGTCAGAGGCTGGAGAGCCGGCGTATATCTGGCGTGACCCCGACGTCCTCGACACCTGGTTCTCCTCGGCGCTGTGGCCGTTCGGGACGCTGGGCTGGCCAACTCCTCCCCGGGACGGGGAGGTGGCGGCGCGGAGCGCTGACGGAGGGGGGGGGCGTCTCGACGCCAACTCTCGTTCAGACGCCGCCCCCCCCCACCACCAGCAAGCTGGCGGTCCCCCTCCCCGTGCCGGGGAGGATTTGGTGTCGCGCCACTATCCCAACGATCTGCTGATTTCCGGGTTCGACATCCTGTTCTTCTGGGATGCGCGGATGGCGATGATGGGACAGGAGTTCATGGGCGACGTGCCGTGGCGCAAACTCTATCTCCACGGCCTCGTCCGAGCGGCGGACGGGCAGAAAATGTCCAAGTCCAAGGGCAATGTCGTCGATCCGCTGGGCCTGATCGACAGGTTCGGGGCGGATGCGTTGCGCTTCTTCATGGCGGCGATGGAAAGCCAGGGCCGCGACGTGAAGATGGATGAGAAGCGGGTCGAGGGCTATCGCAACTTCGCGACCAAGCTGTGGAACGCCGCGCGTTTCCTTCAGGCGAACGGGGTCACGGCATCGACCAGCATCGACGCGCCCGCCGCCACGCTGCCGGTCAATCAATGGATCGTGGGGCAGGTCGCCGCGACGGTGCAGGCGCTCGATACCGCCATCGCGGAGCTGCGTTTCGATGCGGCCGCCAACGCCATCTATCATTTCGTCTGGGACCAGTTTTGCGACTGGTATATCGAATTGACCAAGGGCGCGATGGACGAAGAAACGCGTGCGGTCGCCGGCTGGGCATTCGACCAGATTCTGGTGATGCTCCACCCCTTCATGCCCTTCATCACCGAAGAATTGTGGCACCTGACTGGCGACCGCGCCAACGCATTGATTGTCGCGCAATGGCCGCAGGTCTCGGCCAGCGGCGATGGCGCGGCCGCCGCCGAAATCGACTGGCTGATCCGCCTCGTGTCCGCTGTCCGCACCGCGCGGACCGAACTCAATGTCCCGCCCGGCGCGAAGATGAAGGCGTTCGTGCGCGATGCTGGCGCAGTGACGCAGGCTCGTATCGCGCGCCAGAGCGCGGCGCTTGGCCGGCTGGGGCGGATCGAAGCGCTGTCATTCGATGCCGCGCCCGAAGGCGGTGCGGCGCAACTGGTGGTGGATGAGGCCACCTTCGTCCTGCCGCTCGAAGGCCTGATCGACATCGCCGCGGAAAAGGCGCGACTTGCCAAGGCGCTGGCCGCAGCGGAAAAGGAGCGTGACTCGCTCGGCAACCGCTTGTCCAATCCCGCCTTCGTCGAGAAAGCCAAGCCCGAAGCGATCGCCAAGGCGCGCGAGGACCATGGCGAAAAGACCGCCGAGGCGCAAAGGATCAAGGCCGCTCTGGATCGTCTGGCCTGATCGGCTTTCAGGGCAAGGGGGGCGGTCATGGGTGGGACGGGCGATGATCGACAGCGGGAGAGCGCAAGAGGCGACCTGACGCAGGGACCGATCGGGCGCACGCTGCTGGTCTTCGCCATCCCCACGCTGGCGTCGAATATCATCCAGTCGCTCAACGGGTCGATCAACGCCATCTGGGTCGGGCGTTTTCTGGGCGAACGCGCACTGGCGGCGACCGCCAACGCCAACATCATCATGTTCCTGATGTTCTCGGTCGTGTTCGGTTTCGGCATGGCGGCGACGGTGGTGGTGGCGCAGGCGATGGGCGCCCGCAATCTGGACGCCGCACGGCGCAGCTTCGGGTCCGCGGTCGGCTTTTGCTTTTTGTTGAGCCTGGCGGTGGCTCTGGCCGGATGGCTGTGCGCGCCCGCGCTGCTCCGCCTGCTGGCGACCCCGGCCGAAGCGTTCGAACCCGCGCTCATCTATTTGCGGGTCATCTTCATCGCGATGCCCGCGACGCTGATCGGCGTCATGGTGATGATGGGACTGCGCGCCGCCGGCGATGCGCGCACGCCGCTGATCTTCATGTTCGTCAGCGTCGGCGTCGACATCATCCTCAATCCGGTGCTGATCCTGGGCCTGGGTCCGATCCCGGCGATGGGCATCGGCGGATCGGCGGCGGCGACGGCGGCGGCCGGGGTGATCAGCCTGACCGGGCTGCTCGTCTATATCTATCGCAAGGACCTGCCATTGCGGTTGCGGGGCGCGGAACTGGGCTATCTGAAACCCGCCGCCGACCAGATGCGGATCCTGATCGTCAAGGGCCTGCCCATGGGGTTTCAGATGATCATCATGTCCATGTCCGGGCTGGTGATGATCGGCCTGGTCAATCGCGAAGGGCTGATGATCACCGCAGCCTATGGCGCGGCACAGCAACTGTGGACCTATCTCCAGATGCCCGCCATGGCGATCGGCAGCGCGGTGAGCGCGATGGCGGCGCAGAATATAGGGGCGGGGCGGTGGGACCGGGTCAGCAGGATCGCGGGCAGCGGCCATGTGCTGTTGTTGGCCGTCACGGGCGTGATGGTGGCGCTGATGCTGTTGTTCGACCGGCCGTTGCTGGCGCTGTTCCTGGGCGATGGCAGTCCGGCGATCGAGCAGGCCCGGCACATGCAGCACATCGTCACCTGGAGCTTCCTGATGTTCGGCTGCGCGATGATCTTCTTCGCGGTGATGCGGGCGAACGGCGTGGTCTATGGCCCGCTGCTGATTCTGGTCATATCGCTGTTCGGGGTACGCCTGGGCTTCTACGAGGCGACCTACGCCATGATCGGGGCCGACGGGCTGTGGCTGAGCTTTCCTGCCGGGTCGGCGACCACTCTGCTGCTCGCGATGGCGCTCTATCTGCATGGCGGCTGGCGCAGGGCGAAACTGCTGGTCCCGCCCAATGCGGAACAATGCCGGGAAGCGACCAATGCCGAGTCCGATCCGGCCGGCCGCATCCGGCCCATCGGTTGATATCGGTTCGCTTGCCAGGCGCGGTCGTGCCGCGCCGACGACCCTTACCGCCCCTGATTGCGCCAGCGCGTGATGGTGCGGTCGAGTATGTCGCTCTCGCCGCCTGACTGACGCCACATTTGGCTAAAGCTCGGATCGCTCGATGCCGGGCGCCGGCTTTCTTCCAGCGTGTCAAGCGCGACGCGGATCGGCACCGCGACGCCCTCGCCGCAGATGATGCATTCGCGGTTGCGCAGCGCGGGGATCGAATCCAGAAATCCGCGCGCGCCTTCGGGCATCGCCGCCTTGACGAACGCCTGATCGCGGTCGTTGTTGAGGCGCATGGCGATGATCGTGCCGCATTGCGACAGCACGCCTTCGGCCAGATCGGACGGGCGCTGGGTAATCAAACCCAATGATACGCCATATTTGCGGCCTTCCTTGGCGATCCGCTCCAATATCTTGCGCACCGCCTGGCCTGACCCGACGGTGCTGCTGGGGATATAGCGATGCGCTTCTTCGCAGACGAGCAGGATCGGGCGTTGCGGTTCGTTGCGCGACCAGATGGCATAATCGAACACCAGCCGCGACAGCACCGACACCACGGTCGATGTGATTTCCGACGGCATCGCCGACACGTCGATGATCGAGATCGGCTTGCCGTCCGACGGGAGGCGAAAAATCTTGCTCAGAAACTCCTGCATCGAATCCGCGACCAGCATGCCGGAAAACATGAAGCTGTAGCGCGGGTCGGTCTTGATCTCGTCGATCTTGGACTTGAGCCGCATATAGGGCAGCGATCCCGTGCCCTTGTCGAGCTTGCCCATTTCGTTTTGCAGGATGTTGGTCAGGTCCGACAACAGGTAGGGGATGGGGGAATCGACCGTCAGCCTGCCGACCTGTTCGGCGAGCCGGTTCTTCGATCGTGCCGCCAGCAGGCATTTGGCCAATATGTCGCAATCCTGCGTCCGCTCCGATCCTTCGGAGGTTACGAACACCTCGCAATGTTCCTCGAAATTCATCAGCCAGTAGGGCAGGGCCAGATTGTTGATGTCGAACATCGCGCCGTTGCGGGCAAAGGCGGCGCCATATTCACCATGGGGATCGATCATCACGATATGACCCTGCGGCGACAGGTCGCAAATGCGGTGCAGGATCAATGCGGCGCTGGTCGATTTTCCGGTGCCGGTCGATCCCAGCAGCGCGAAATGCTTGCCCAGCATCGAATCGACATACAGTGCCGCGCGCGTGTCGCTGGTGGGATAGACCATGCCGATCTGCACATGCGGCCGATCATCGGCGGCATATATCTGCTGCATGTCCACGCTGGACACCGGATAGAGTTCGGTTCCCGGCGTCGGATAGCGAGTGACGCCACGGCGAAAACGATAGATGCGGCCGGTCAGCTTTTCCTCGTCGCCTTCGCCCAGGAAATCGACATCGGCGATGACGCTGGTGGGATGGTCGCGGTCGAGCGCCATGCTGCGGATGCTGGCGATCAGCCAGCTGTTGCCGACGCGCATCTTGACCTGGCTGCCGACCTGCCCCGCCATCGCGATGCAATCGTCCGCGCTGGTCGCCAGTTCCTGCTGGCGCACCGCGTCGATAATGACCTTGGACGATGAACCGGCGATCTGGAAAACCATTCCCATGGGCAAGCCGAGCCGCGCATGGGGGTTGGGCGCTACAGTGTTGAATTGTGCGGCGCCCGGCATCTGGGTCATCGGCCCTTGCAAATCCTTGTCCGCGCATCGAAAACCGGTGTGCGTCTCCCTGTCTTAAAGGGGGAAGGTAAAGATAGGCTTTCGATTTGCCTTTTTGCCGGGCCGATGGTTAAGAGCCGGTTGCGTCATGCGCCAAAGTGGACCCGATTATGATGCACGCCCAGGTGGCGGAACAGCTTTGGCATTCGCGCATTGGCCATTGGTCCTCGAAACGACAGCGGATTGCCTGATTGATCGTCCCGACGCCAACCGATACTGTCCGCCGGTCCGGCGCCATCGCCATTGCCCGCGTTCTTTGCATATTGGGTGTCGTCTACGTCCATGCGTGGACGGGCCTCAATGGCGAGGCGCTTGAACGACTGCGCGGTACGCCTCAGGAAACGCTGCGCTGGGTGCTGATGGAGGCCATGGGCCGAAGCGCTGTCCCGCTGCTGGGCATGTTGTCGGGCTGGCTGGTCGCCGGATCGACGCGGACACGCAACTGGAGCGATCATGTCCGTCGCAAGGCGCGCACCGTTCTGGCGCCGATGCTGATCTGGAACGCCATCGCCATCCTGCTGGTCTCGGGAGTCGCCTGGGCCGGACTGCTCGCCGCGCCCATCCCGCAAAGCTGGGGCTGGCTGGCGCAGGAGATGCTCATCCTGTCGCGCAATCCCGACATCAACGTCCAGATGCCGTTCCTGCGCGACCTGTTCCTGTGCATGGTGGCAGCGCCGCTGTTCGTGCGCCTGCCTTCCTGGACGCTGCTGACGGTCGGCGCAGTCGCGGGCGCGGCGCATATCTTCGGCCTGGGCCCGCCGCTGTTGATGCGGGCGTCCATTCTCTGCTTCTTTCTGATCGGCATGGTGGCGCGGCGCACCGATCTGGCCGATCGCATCGTCGCGGTGCCGCTGCTGCTGGCATCGCTTCCCTATGCGGTGCTGATGCCGACCCGACTGGCCATCGCCTTGCATCCGGGCATTGCGCCGCAACTGGGGGCAACGGTCGATCTGTGCGCGCGCTTTGCCGCGGCGCTGTTCATGTGGCGGCTGGCCTGGGCGCTGGTGCCTACCAGGTTCGGCTCGCTGCTGCGGTGGTTCGAACCTTACGCCTTCTTCCTGTTTTGTGCGCACCTGATCCTGATCTGGCTGGGCGGGCCGCTGATCGGCGCGCTGACCGGGCCGCTCGGCTCGCCGCTCTATCCGCTCTACCTGATCGCCCAGCCCCTGCTGATGCTGGCTGCTGTCGTGGCGATCGTGCAGGGGCTTCGTCGCGTCGCGCCCGCCCTAACCGACTGGCTCAGCGGCGGGCGACTGGGAGCGGCGGATCAGGCCGAAACGCGGGCCGCTTCCAATGCGATGGCGAAGCTGCGCTTGCGCGCCTCGAAATCGTGAATTTGGGCAGCGATCACGATTTCATCCGCGCCGGTGCGATCGACAAAGGCGGCAAGGTCACGCTCGACATCCTCGCGCGTGCCAATGCTGCTGGCGTTCAGCACATTGTCGAGCATCGCCTTCAACTGCGGCGGCAATGAATCGACATAGCCGGGGATGGGCCGGGGAAGGGGACCGCCGGCGCCGCCGGTACGCATCTTGACGAAGGTTTGCTGCATCGAACTGGCGATCAGCACCGCTTCCTCGCGCGTGTCCGCCGCGACCACATTGTAACCGGCCATCACATATGGCTTGTCCAATTGTGCCGAAGGACGGAAATCCCGGCGATATATGGCCAGGGCCTGATCCAGCGCATCGGGCGCGAAATGCGACGCGAAGGCATAGGGCAGGCCCAGCGCCGCAGCGAGCTGCGCGCCGTAAAGGCTAGACCCCAATATCCACAACGCCACGTCCGCACCCGCGCCGGGGGTCGCGGTGAAGCCCAATCGCGGATCGCCGGCGAAATAGGCCTGCAATTCCATGACGTCCTGGGGAAACTGGTCCGGCCCCCCGGTCAGCGTCCGGCGCAGCGCCTGCGCCACCCGCTGGTCGGATCCGGGCGCTCTGCCCAGGCCCAGGTCGATGCGTCCGGGAAACAGCGCGTCGAGTGTTCCGAACTGTTCGGCGATGGCGAGCGGTGCATGGTTGGGCAACATGATGCCCCCCGCGCCCAGCCGAATGGAAGAGGTTGCATGGCCCACATGCGCCAGCACTATCGACACCGCAGCCGATGCGATACCGGGCATGCCGTGATGTTCGGCCGTCCAGTAGCGATGATAGCCCAGCGATTCTGCATAAGCGCCAAGGTCGGCGGTGCGGGCGAGGGCTGCGGATACGTCGCTGCCCTCAAGGACGGGCGCAAAGTCGAGTATGGAGTAGCGAGTCATGACCCTGATATGGGATGATAATCGGTTTTAATCCACTACCAAAATAATATCATTGTTTCCTTGGGGTCAGATCGCGCGGCCGAAACCTTGCGGGCGAGCGTCGACACGGCGGCCAAAAGATACGGGTCGCCGGGTGACCAGCGGATTGGCTTCGCGATCGAGCAGCGCCATCGTTTCGGTGAAGCAGGGGCGCAGGGCCACCACCACTTCGATCAGTTCTTCGGGACTTTCGTGAAATTCGACACAGCGGCGCGCGACCTTTTCGATATCCTCGGCCATCACGCTGAGGCGGTGGGCGCCGAACTGTGCCGATTCGCCTTTCAAGGTGTGCGCGGGGATGACCAGCGCCGCCGCCGACCGGGCGCGAAACGCCTGTTCGATGGCGGTGATCGCCTTGTCGCCATCTTCCCGGAAATAGCCGAGAATTCGCAAGAATTCGGAGCCCAGTTCGCCGCGCATGCGCGAGAATTCGGCACCGTTTACCAGATCGGTATCCCTGTATGACACCTCAAACTCCCTGCCACATCGATCAGGCAATAGGGCAGGGCGAGTAAACAGGGCGTTAAGCCGCGCGCGCGACATATCCGCAATGGCGCAATCAATCGCTCCTGCCGAGCAGATAGGTCGCTTCGCCGCGCACGGCGAAGGTCCAGCCATGCTGGTCGGCAAGAGCGCGCAACTCCCGTTCCGCGACCGGATCGTCGGCCACGATAGCGACGGCGGCGTGGCTGCGCATCGCGCGGGCGACCCGCAGCGCGGGCCAGGGACATTTCATGCCTCTGGCGTCGATCCGATGGGGTTCATGTGTCAAAGGGGTTCTTGGCGCTGCGCAAGGTCAGCCGTACCGGCACCGCGCCAAAGCCCAGTTCCTTGCGGATGCCGTTGACCAGGTAGCGGCGATAGCTTTCGGGCAGGTCATCCAGTCGCGTGCCGAACAGGATGAAGCCGGGGGGGCGGGTCTTGGCTTGGGTGATGTAGCGCAGCTTGATCCGCTTGCCACCGGGCGCCGGCGGCGGATTGGCTTCCAGCGCGCTTTCGAACCAGCGGTTGAGAACGCCGGTCGACACCCGCATGGACCAGGCCGAGCGCGTTTCGAAGGCGACCCGGATCAGGTCGTTCAGCCCCTTTCCGGTCGCCCCGGACACGGTCATGATCGGCACGCCGCGAATTTGTGCCAGACCGTCGAACAGCGCCTGCTTGATGCCCTGATACAGGGCCGAGCCATGTTCGACCGTATCCCATTTGTTCAGCCCGACGACGAGCGCGCGGCCTTCCTGAAGCACCTTGTCGGCGATGCGCAGGTCCTGCGCCTCCAACCCGCGCGTCGAATCGAGCAGCAGCACCACCACTTCGGCGAAATTGACGGCGTTCAGGCCGTCGCTGACCGCCAGTTTTTCCAGCTTGTCCTGCACCTTGGCATGTTTGCGCATGCCGGCCGTGTCTATCAGCCGGACGGGCCGTTCCAGCCCATCGTCGCTGGTCCACATCCAGTCGACCGCGATGCTGTCGCGGGTGATGCCGGCTTCGGGGCCGGTCAGCAGCCGGTTTTCGCCCAGCAGGCGGTTGATGAGCGTGGATTTGCCCGCATTGGGCCTGCCGACGATGGCGAGCTTGAGCGGCGCGCTCTCGTCATCCTCGTAAAATTCCTTCTCGTGGGTGAATTCCTCGCGCTCGACATGCGGCAACAGCGCCTGGAACAGGTCGGCCATGCCCTGGCCATGTTCGGCCGAAAAGGGGATGGGTTCGCCCAGCCCCAGGCTGAAGGATTCCATGACGCCATCGTCGCCGGCCTTGCCTTCGGCCTTGTTGGCCACCAGCACGACGGGCGTATCGTTCTGGCGCAGCCAGCGCGCGATTTCCTCGTCCAGCGGCGTGATGCCGGCGCGCGCGTCGATCATGAACAGCGCGGCATCGCAATTTTCGACCGCCGCCTGCGTCTGCATGCGCATCCGGCCCGGCAAGGACTGGGGGTCTTCATCCTCATATCCCGCCGTATCGACGATGGTGAAATCGAGGCCGAGCAGATGCGCTTCGCCTTCGCGCCGGTCGCGCGTGACGCCGGGCTGGTCGTCGACCAGCGCCAGCTTCTTGCCGACCAGACGGTTGAATAACGTGGACTTGCCCACATTGGGCCGCCCGACAATGGCTATTATGGGCAGCATGAGGTTAAGCCCGTTTCCTTCCCGCGCGATACCTTAGCGCAGCGCCGTCAGCTTGCCGTCGTCGGCGAGCAGATAGAGCATGTTGTTGGCGACCACCGGAGACAGCGACATGGACTTGTCCATGTCGACGTCCGCCTGAACGGCCCCGCTCGTGGGATCGACATAGACCATCTGGCCGCGCGTCGATACGACGATCAGCCGCCCGCCGGCCAGAACCGGGCCGGTCCAACGGATAGCGTTGTTCTTCTTTTTCTCGTTCTGCCAACGGCGCAGCTGGCTGATCCAGCGGATGCGGCCCGTGGCGCGCGCGACGCACAGCAATCGGGCGTCGCTGGTGACCACGAATACCCATTCGCCGACCACCCAGGGGGTGGAGATGCCGGCAATGTTGATTTCCCACAAACGCTGTCCGCTGGTCAGCTCGTAGGACGCCATGCGTCCGCCCTGGCCGATCGCGAATACGCGCCCGCGATCTATCACCGGGTCCGCGTCGATGTCCGTCAGGGATGCGACGGCGGTGGAAATGCTGGTGCGCGACAGGGCGTCGCCCCACAGTGTACGACCGTTTTCGTAACGATAGGCGGTCAGTTCGCCCGAACTGTAGCCCGCGATCACCGTGCCCTGCGCGGCGGCGGGGGCAGCGACGCCGAACACGCCGGTCACCTGCAATGTACCGCTGTCGGACCATTGGACTTCGCCATCCGCCTGGTTGAGCGCGAAGATCTGATTGTCCTGGCTCATCACATAGACATGGCCGTTGGCGAGCGTCGGGGCGCCGCGCAAGGGGCCGCCGGGCCGCTTTTTCCACAGGATCGCCCCGTCTGATACATTGAGCGCCGCGACATCGCCGACGCCGGTGCTGGCGAAGACGCGGTCGCCGACGACGCTGACGCCGCCGCCGAACAATGATCGGCCGTTGCCGTCGGAGGGCAGGGACGTCTGCCAAAGACGGCTGCCGCTCGCCGCGTCGAAGGCGATGACCTTCGCGCCCGCGTCGATCACGAACAATTTGCCGCCGACGACGACCGGGGCGGCGGCCAGGCGCGCCTGCGGCTTGCTGCCCTCGATCGAAGCGCTCCAGGCGGTGGCGGGCGATGCGCTCAAGGCGAGATGGCCCATCGCCTTGGACGGATCGCCGCCGGGCTGCGACCATTGATCATTGGCATATTGTTCGGGCAGGGTGACGGCGACGTCGGCGATCGCCGGATCGACCTCGACGCCCTGCTCCGACGACAGGATGGAAACGCGATTGCCCACCACCGGGGTCTTGGGGCCGCCCTTCTTGCCGCCGATGATACCGCAACCGGCGAGCAGCCCCACCATGGCCACTGCGGTCACCGCGCGTCGCATCGATCCTGTTATCGTCATCCTGCCCCCAGTGGTTCCGCTTATCGTCATGCCCGCTTATCCCTGTCCTGGTTCAACGGGCGTTTCGACCGCGTCGATCCCCAATAGTCCTGCCATCTGTCGGGCGCGTGAACGGATTGTCGCGGGCACCCCCTTGTCCTTGGCCATGGCGGCAAAGACCGGCCCGGCAAGGTCGGGCCTGCGCATTTTCATATAGGCTATCGCCACCATCTCGCCGGCGCTGCCGAACCAGGGGCTGCCCTCGACCGCCAGCGGCTTGAGCCGATCGACGATCTCCCGCGGCTTGAGACTGTCGAATTCGAGCGCGGTCTGGCGCACCAGCGCCAGTTCCCGATAGGGTGCGTCCAGCGCCTCGTCGCTCGCCATTGCGCGGTACAGCGGGATGGCGGCCTTGCCATCGCCGCTGCGCGCGGCGATGCCCGCCTTCACCAATTGGGCGGAGGCGGCGAAACCGGGCTGATCGGCTTTGGTCAGCGCATCGAGCGCCCTGGCGTCGGGACTGCCGCCGGCGGCGCTGTCCAGAATCTTCGCCATCTGCTCCGACACCGCTTGCGACCGGGTGCGGGTGTGATGCTGCCAGTAAAGCCAGCCGCCGAACGCGATCAGCGCCACGACGATCAGCCCCACGATCCAGCGGCCATAGCGTTGCCAGAAGGTCAACAGCTGGTCCTGCCGAACCGCTTCGTCGACTTCGCGCATGAAAGCTTCGCTATTTTGCGGCGTCAGGGCCACGATATTCTCCGAAAATGGAACCGGCAAACGCCGGAAGGCGCGATCTTTAGCTGCGCGAAGCCTCCGCGCAAATCACTTTTTGGGACGATAGACCTGATCGTCGGTGGGAAAGGCGCGTGAACGCACATCGGCGGCATAGGCGGCGGCCGCGCCGTCGATGGTCTGCGCGATCGCCTCATAGCGTTTGACGAAGCGCGGCACCCGCTCGAACATGCCCAGCATGTCTTCGGTCACCAGCACCTGCCCGTCGCAGCGCGCCGATGCGCCGATGCCGATCACCGGCACGTCGACGCTGGCGGTCAGTGCGTCCGCCAGCCCTTCCATCACGCCCTCCAGCACCATCGCGAACGCGCCTGCATCAGCGACCGCGCGCGCGTCGCTCATGATCTTGGCGTGTTCGGCCTGGCTCTTGCCGCGCGCGCCATAGCCGCCCAGCGCGTTGACCGCCTGAGGCGTCAGGCCGATATGCGCCATCACCGGTATGCCGCGCTGGCTGAGGAAGGCGATGGTGGGGGCCATCGCTTCGCCGCCTTCCAGCTTGACCGCGGCGCAGCCGGTTTGCGCCATGATGCGGCTGGCGCTGGCGAACGCGGCTTGCGGCGATGCTTCATAGCTGCCGAACGGCATGTCGACGATGACCAGGCTGTGATAGCTGCCGCGCACCACCGCCGCGCCATGCGCGCACATCATGTCGAGCGTGACGGCCAGCGTCGACGGCAGGCCATAGATCACCTGCCCCAGCGAATCGCCGACGAGCAGCATGTCGCAATGCGGATCGAGCAATTGCGCCTGCCGCGCGGTATAGGCCGTCAGCATGACCAGCGGCTCTGCCGTCATGCCCGATGCCTTGCGCGCCTGGATCATCGGCACTGTCACGCGCTTCATCGGCGCGGGGGTGGGGTTGGCGCGGCTGGTCGCGGTGTCGATGGTGAAGGTCGTGGACATGGGCGACGCTCTACCCCAGCCCGTCTGGCCGCGCAAATGCCACGGCGGCGGAAGCGGCCCTGGCGCAGGCCGCTTCCGCCGGACGGGTTGCTGTCAGAACGAGATTTTGATCGTTCCGCCCCAGGTCTGCGGATCGCCCGGCTGGCCGGCGATCAGGCCGGTATTGCCCGGCGCGACCTGCAACAGTTCCAGATAGTTCACGTCGAAGACATTGCGGACCCATCCGAACACATCGAAGCCTTCGCCCCGGAACCCGGCGCGGACGTTGGTCAGCGCATAGCCCTTCACATTGGTATATATCGAAGGCGATGCATTCGAATTCCAGCGCGAGCGGTAATTGCCGTCGACGCCCAGGTAAACCTGGCCTTCCTTGTCCAGCAATGTGACCGGCAAATTGCCTTCCGCGCCATAGGAGAAGGCCCATTTCGACACGCCGGGCAGGCTTTGGCCGGAAATGTCGCAGGCTCGGGGGCTGAGCGTGTTGGGAATGCCGGCATTGGAATAATCGGGCGTTGCGCCAGCCGGTTGCAACGTGCCGCCGGACAGTTCGGGGGGGCAGGGCGCGTTGGTGAATTTCTTGTATTTGGCGTCGGTATAGGCGGCGTTGGCATAGCCGCTCAAGCGCTCGCTCGGCGCGATCTTGAGGTCCGCCTCGATACCCTGCGTGCGCACCTTGTCCGCATTGGCGAGGTAGCCGCGCACCGTGCCGAACTGGCCGCCATTTACCGTCGCCTGGAAATTCTTGATGTCGGTGCGGAAAGCGGTGAGGTTGAAGGTCGCCCTGCGGTTCCAGAACTGGGTCTTAAGCCCGATCTCGAAATGATTGACCGATTCGGGCTTCACCGTGCCGGCATCGTAATTCACGCTGTTGTCGGCGTTGAGCGGCAGGCCGTTCTGGTTGATGCCCAGCGTCTTGAAGCTTTTGGCATAGGTCGCATAGGCGAGGACGTCGCGCGCCAGCTTGTAATTGACGTTGAAATCATAGGTGAAGTTCCAGGCGCTGTCGGATGGCGCGCTGATCTGCGGCTGGTATATGCCGCACTGCGCGGCCAGGATCGATCCGGCTGCCGGCGTCGGGGTGCAGTTGATGGCCTGGCCCGCGCCATTTGTCACGACGCGCTGATAATAGCCCGATTTCTTGTCATAATTGACACGCGCGCCCGGCTGGATGGTCAGGGCGTCGGTGACTTTCCAGCTCAGCTGGCCGAACAGCGCGGCGCTGGTGCTTTTGAGCCATTGGGTGTTGCTGGCGGTCAGCCCTTCAAGGACGGCGGGATCGCCCGCCAGGGCGCCGGTCAGGCTCCAGCGGCTGGCGTCGGCGCCCTGCTGCTCGGTGCCTTGCGTGTCGATCCGTTGCTTGAACCCGAACAGGCCAACCACGAAATCGATCGTCTCGCCTTCCTGGCTGTAGCGAAATTCCTGGCTATACTGGTCTTGCTGGGATGGGTTTTGTGACCTGGAAACGATCGAAAGGCCCGTGAAGTCGCGGTCGTTTTCCGGCTTCCAGTCCCAAAAGCGCCATGCGGTGACGGATGTGAACTTGCCCGCGCCCAGGTCCCAGTTCACCTTGAGCGACGCGCCGCCGATCTTGTTGCCGGCATTGAGGCTGGCGTCGATGTCGGTCAGCCGGTCATAGGGATTGCGGCTGGGCACGGCGTAGTTGCGGCCGGGATTGGCCGCGTTGATCGCCGCGACCAGCGCGTCATACTGGCGGGCGGGCGCGCGCTGCGTCGCGCCGGTGCGCACGAACAGCGTGCCATATCCCTCCGGGTCCTGCTTGCTGTAGTCGCCCGACAGCGTGATGCTCAAATCCTCGCTGGGCTTGAACAGGATCGTGCCGCGCAGGCCCAGATTGTCCTGTTCGTTGATCCAGCGGTCGGTTGTCGTGTTGAAGATCGTGCCCCGGCGGCTGGTCGACGCGACGGCGATGCGCGCGGCGATCGTGTCAGACAGCGGACCCGAAATCGCCGCCTTCGCCTGCTTGAGGTTGAGGTTGCCGACGGTCAGTTCGGCGCGGCCTTCGAAATCGAATGTCGGCTGGTTGGTCGTGATGTTGATCGCTCCGGCGGTGGTGTTCTTGCCGTACAGCGTGCCTTGCGGCCCGCGCAGCACCTCGACCTGTTCGACATCGAGGAAGTCGAAGGTCGCGGCGGCCACGCGCGAATTGTAAACGTCGTCGACATAGATGCCCACGCCCTGTTCGAACCCGTCGCTGGTCAGGCCGAACGGCACCCCCAGCCCCCGGATGTTGACCGATGTGTTGCGCGGGTTGGACGTATAGACCTGCAAGGTCGGCGCCAGCTGCTGGAGCTTGACGACGTTGAAATTGCCCGTCGCTTCGATGCTGTCGCCGCGGATGACGGAAATTGCCAGCGGCACTTCCTGCGCGGTTTCCTGGCGACGGCGCGCGGTGACGATGATGACGTCGCCGCGCTGTTCGACGGCGGTGTCCGCCGGTGCGGCATCGTCCTGCGCGAATGCGGCGGGTGCGGCAAGGCTCGCGCTCGCTACGCTGGCGAGCAACAGATAAGGCGCGATCATGAATTTTTACCCCTATTTGTCCGGATGTCCGGCGTTCGTATCGGGGCACCTCCGGTGGTCCGGTCGATGCCAAAAGTCGGATTGTCTCAAAAGGTGCGGGCCATCCCGCCAAAGGTGGATATCTGGCTCAGCCGCCCAGCCGGGTCTTTTCCGTCACGTCGATCTGGACCACCCGCGCGTCGTGGACGGTCAGCGTGATCGACCCGAAGCGCAACTGCTCCAGTACGCCGCGCACCTTGTCGATGCTGGTGACGATGTCCTTCCGCTCTGGCGCGTCATGACGGATGAATTCGATCGGACGATGGTTGCTCATATCTACCTCTTGTGCCGCCTTTTATCTCAACTGTGAAGATAGACAAAAAAGCAAAAATGGGGCGTGCGCAAGTTTCTCTTGGCACGCCCGGCGAAAGATCAGGGGATAGGACGCATCGCCGAAAGGCGGGCATCACCCAGCGGCAGCGCCAGCGCCGGCCGCATCTGCCGCATCGCCTGCGCCTGATCCTGCGCATGAGCGATCAGCCGTTCGAGCAACCCCTGACCCAGATCCCAGTCGCCCAGTCCCGAATCGGCGTTGATATGGCCGCAATGCCCCGCATCCACGAACTGGCTGCCCCAATTCTTGCCGATCGAGTGAGCGCGTTCGTAAAAAATATAGGGGTCGTTGCGACTGGCTACCAGGATGGAGGGGAAGGGCAGGGGACTGCGTGGCACAGGCCCGAACCCACCGATGGTTTCAGGTGTTTCCATGCGGTCGCAATCGGGCGGAGCAACCAGCAATGCGCCGGTCACCGGCCAGCCATAGGCCTGGCTTTGCAGCGCCCCCCACCAGGCCACGGCGATGCAGCCCAGGCTGTGCGCGGCGAGGATGACGGGTCCATCGACCTCGCGGATCGCCGCGTCGAGCCGAGTGACCCAGGCATTGCGGCTTGGGCTTGCCCAACTGC
Source organism: Sphingobium anseongense (assembly GCF_037725245.1). NCBI lineage: Bacteria > Pseudomonadati > Pseudomonadota > Alphaproteobacteria > Sphingomonadales > Sphingobiaceae > Sphingobium > Sphingobium anseongense. The sequence goes on from NZ_JBBJUL010000019.1 coordinate 22,702, forward strand.
CAAGGTCCACACGCTGGCAATCGCCGCGCCGCTCCTCCCATATCGTCTGCCAATGGTCCGCACCGCTGTTGTTCAGCCCCGGTATGGTCAGGACCACCGGCTGGGGGGCGTCACTTGAATGTCCGAATCGGTTCATGATGCTGATCCTCGTCCATGTCTGCATCGGACAATAAATCTATTACATCGGTAGACAATAGCTCAAGCGATGAAATGTGGCGAAATCTGGGCAGGGCGATCCGCGATTGTCCGGCTGTCACCAGGGGTAGATCAGCCCGTAATATTGATAGACGTTGCGGCCGTAGCGCTCGTCGAAATCGGGCCGCTGGTCGGCTGCGTGGCGCGGCGCGTTTTCCAGCACCGCCTTGTCGAGTTCGACCACATAACCGCCCTTTTCGACGTCATAGTCGAGCATCGACCAGGGCAGCGGATAATGTTCCTGCCCCATGCCCAGAAAGCCGCCGAATGACAGCGCGGCATAGCGTGCCTGGCCGCTGCGCTTGTCCACCATGAAATGCGAAATGCGGCCGAGCTTTTCGCCCTGTCGATTATAGACGGCGGTGCCCTCGACGCGATCGGATGCGATCAGATCGCTCGAACTTGAAGCTGCGCTGTGGGTTGCTGCGATGTCGGTCATGGTCGATGCTCCCATGCTGATAGGATATAGATATGCAACCATGTGCGATGCGCGTGGTTCCCGTTCCTTCAAAGATTGGCGAAAGGATGTCGGACATGAAAATCAACCGGACAGGATCTGCGATCTGGAGCGGCGGCCTGAAGGATGGCCAGGGCGCGATTTCGACCCAGAGCGGCGCGCTCGACGGTCACCCATATGGCTTCGCCATGCGGTTCGAAGGTGTTCCCGGCACCAATCCCGAAGAACTGATCGGCGCTGCCCATGCGGGTTGCTTCACCATGGCGCTGTCCAAGATATTGGGCGAGGCGGGCCTTGTTGCCGACCATATGGAAGCGAGCGCGGTGGTCACGCTGGAGGAAAAGGATGGCGGCTTTGCCATCACCGCCAGCAAGCTGACGCTCAAGGCCAAAATCCCCGGTGCCGACGATGCGCGCTTTCAGGAACTGGCCAGCGCGGCCAAGGCGGGATGTCCCGTGTCGAAGCTGCTGAACGCCGATATCAGCCTCGACGCCGAACTGCTCTC
>NZ_JBBJUL010000020.1:0-15365 GCF_037725245.1 Sphingobium anseongense
TGGCACGGTGAATACCAGAAAAAGTGAAAGCGTTTCCGGCTTTAGAATCTCGCCCAAAGAGTGTTCCCCTTTAGTTCTATATTAGGCGGTTGAAAGCTACCCCGCAAGCACTTGCCAACAACAGCGTGCTTCTAATTTCGGCGGCGTCGCACGTTAGGTCGCCCGATCGGCACTATCTCCGCGCCTGCCCGAATTTGATCGAGGCGCTCGCTCCACCATTGCGCCATTTCCACGCGCTCCGCCCAATATGGCGAACGGTTGTATATCCCCCGGATTTTGTCGTCGTCGCCATGTGCCAGTGCGCGTTCGATGGCGTCGCTGCTCCACATGGGCTTGCCCTGCCGATCCCGCGCCTCGTTAAGCAGGCTCGACGCCGTGGCACGGAAGCCGTGCGCCGTCACTTCGTCGCTGGCAAAGCCCATGCGGCGCATAGCGGCATTCATGGTGTTGTTGCTGATCGGGCGCGCGATGGAACGGATGGAAGGGAAAATATAGCCCGTCTCGCGGTTGGTAATGGCCTTGGCGGCTTTCAGGATCGTCAGGGCTTGCTTGGAAAGCGGAACATGGTGTGCGCGGCGCATCTTCATGCGCCCGGCCGGGATGGTCCACACAGCGGCATCGAAGTCGATTTCCTGCCATGTCGCCTGCCGTAGCTCTCCCGGCCGCGTAAAGACGTGGGGGATAAGCTGGAGCGCGTAAAGCGTGCTTGTGTTGCCCGAATAGCCGTCAATGGCCCGGAGCAGTTCTCCGAGCTTCACAGGGTCAAGGATCGCCGCATGGCTGCGCGTAGACGGCGCTGGCAATGCTCCCTTGAGATCGCGAACCGGATCAGACTCCAACCGCGCCGTCGCAACGGCATAGCGAAAGACCGCGCTGGCCATCTGCAACGCTCGCCGCGCGGTTTCGCGGTTGCCCTTGCGGGCGAAGGACTGAACCGCCTCCAACACCTCAAACGGTCGAATATCTGACACGGGGCGCTTGCCGATAGTCGGGGCAAGCAAACCGTGCAGCCATTCGTTTTTCTGTAGGGTCGCGGCCGACCATGCCTTGTCACCGTCCGATGCCCGCTTCTCGAAAAATTCACGCGCGATCACTGAGAAGGTATTGGCGACATCTTCGCGCCGCCGCAGCTTGGCAAGACGCTTTTCCAACGCTGGATCGGTCCCGGCGGCCAATGCCTTTCGCGCGTCATCCCGTTTTTTCCGGGCTTCCGTCAGGCTCACATCGGGATAGCTTCCGAGCGATAGTTTCTTCTCCAGTCCATCGACCCGAAATTTCAGCTTCCAGAGTTTGCCGCCGGACGGCGTGACAAGCAGGAAAAGCCCAAGGCTATCAGCAAGCTTGTAGGACTTTTCGCGCGGCTTGGCATTGCGGATGGTTATGTCTGCGAGCGCCATGGCTGGGGGCCTCTTAATTCTCAACGAATAGACAGGCCCCCAAAACAAGCCCCCAATTGGGGGCCTCTGCTCACGGACAGATGCGGACAGTGGCGACCAGTTGAGAGTGAGAATACCGCAGATTTCTGCGATTCGCCTACACCGTTAAGGACGTTTGCGGATGGAAGCGATGGTGCGCCCGGACGTAGAGACTTCGAACCAAATCTTTCAGGACTTGGAGGATTGGAACCGAATTTTAGCGGCAACGTCGATCAAGCCGCCTGAGCCTTAATACTGCTATTTATCCGTGGATTGGCTATCTATGTCGTCGTTCTGGGTACCCAACAGGCCCGAATCCTGATGGCGTCCCAGCCGCATCATTCTCGGCCCTAATCGCTCCCAGACTATGCGCTGCCTCTCGTCAGCGTTGAAGCCGATGCGTTCCAAAACGTCATTGAATTCACCTATCGAACTGGTTCGATCCCGATCAACCTGAATTCGCAATATTTCGTTTTCAAGATGCGCCCGCGTCTTTTCGGCATCGCTTCGCCAAGCCATATCCTTCTGCCGCTCATGCCGATCCTTCAGATATTCGCGAAGCTGCTGAAGGGGATTGAGAGAGCCGATAAGCTCCACCCAGCCCGGTGACTGAATAGTGATCCGGCTGATTTCCAACTGGTCATCAGGGTGAACTGCATCTCCTGCCAAATCGCCGACATGGCCGTCATAGGGCAGCAAAAGGTCAAGACCTACGTATTCTGGGAAACCCAATGTCCTACGATATCGACGATAGAAAGCCCAGCTTGGCAGATTATATAACGCCAAATAGGCGTTCTCCAAATCGGCGAGGAATTGGCCGAATTCTGCAACGCTGGCTCCGCGCTGTAAATTGAGTAGGACTGGACCATGTTCAGGCATATTCGAACTCCGTAAATCGGCTTATATTTTTGATGAAATTGAATTTCGGATCGATGCTCCGACCTGGGCCGCCTCTGTGTTGAGCAACTGTCTAATCTCATTGCAAAGGTTAGATGTGAGTTGTGCAGCCAAAATGACATGACCATACATCGCGGTCATGTTGTCCATGTCTTCCTTCTCAAGATCACTTCGAAGCTGCTTTATCAACTCATCGCATTTCGTATCGTATGCGTTGAGGGCGGTCGCTAAAGCCGGAAAATACAGCGTGGCAAGCGAACGCGTTTTTCCCAGATTGAACTTTTCGAAAGGCTTTCCAACGACCTCTTTCCGGTTAAGCATTTCGGCTGCAGCAACCATTTGTTGGGACGATGCGGCTTGAATCGCATCTAGTTCAGAAAAAAGGTCTTCAACCTTGGACCTTATGAGCGAAGCATCGTCGCGCCGATGTGACTTTGCCTGCTCCCGAATTCGGAACTGCCCGACAATGACGCTGCCGCTTATACCCGCCAGCGCGGTAATCGTCGCAATTGCAACGGTTTCCCAATCAGCCATTAGCCTATCTCCACCCTGTTTTTATCGGCATACACCAGTGCGGGGTGCAGGAAAACCACGGGCCAGTGGCGAATGTTGCCATGCGCCGTGCGGCTTAACCAATCGAGATTCTATCTTTCCCGCCACCCCGTATCCCCCCGGATGCGGGGTGGTTTCGTTTAACCCCATTTACCGTATGACCGCCATGAAACCTCCCAGACCAGCGCCGCTTTCCGTGCGCCTGTCGCCAGAGAACCGTGCGCGGCTGGAGCGGGATGCGGCTGGCATGTCGCTGGGTAGCTATATCCAATGGCGGCTGTTCGATCCTGATACACCGCCGCCGCGTCGTCGCGGCAAGGCTCCGGTCAAGGATCATGTTGCCTTGTCGAGGGCGCTGGCGGCGCTGGGGCAATCGCGCATTGCCAGCAACCTCAACCAGATTGCCCGCGCCATCCATACAGGCGTCATCGTCGTGACCCCGGAAGTCGAGGCGGAACTGATTGAAGCCATCCGGTATATCGGAGTGATCCGCAAAGATTTGATCGAAGCTCTCGACCTGTCGGAGGGTTCGCCATCCCCCTACGCTAAAGCTTCGGAGGACAGATGATCCTCAAAGCCTCACAGCGCGGCGGCGGGATGCAACTGGGCGCTCATTTGCTCAAAGAAGAGAATGAGCATGTGGAGGTGCATGAGATACGCGGCTTCGTGTCCGATACGGTGCTGGGTGCGATGAAAGAAGCCCAGGCCATCGCCCAAGGCACACGCTGCAAACAATTCCTGTTTTCGGTGTCGCTCAATCCACCGGAAACGGCGTCGCCGTCCATCGAAGCCTTTGAAGCCGCCATAGATCGGATCGAGGAGAAGAACGGCCTGACAGGCCAGCCGCGCATGATAATCTTCCATGAAAAGGAAGGTCGCCGGCACGCTCATGCCGTCTGGTCGCGTATCGATGCCGATACCATGACGGCGCGGCCCTTGCCGTTCTTCAAGATGAAGCTGCGCGAAATCTCCAAATCCCTCTATCTCGATCATGGCTGGCAGATGCCGCGCGGGCTTGTGGATTCCAAAGAGCGCGATGTTCGCAACTTCACCCATGCCGAATGGCAGCAAGCCAAACGCGCCGGGCATGATCCCAAGATTATCAAAGCGACGATACAGGAATGCTGGGCCTCATCCGGCAATAGGGCCGAATTTGCCAAGGCGCTGGAGGGGCGCGGCCTGTATCTCGCCAAGGGCGATAGCCGCGCCTATGTCGCCCTCACCATCGAGGGTGACGTGATGTCGATCCCGCGCATGATCGGCGTGAAGGCCAAAGACATCATCGCCAAGCTGGGCAAGCCCAACGACATGCGAAGCGTTGCCGATGCGCGGGAGCATATCGCCAGAGTCATCGCGCCCAGACTGAAAGAGTTGATCGCCATTGCCGATAAGGCACGGGCCAAGGAACTCGCCCCGCTACTGGATCGGCGCACGGCCATGAAAGAACTTCATACGGTCGAGCGGCAAAAGCTGGATGAAGGCCAGCGCAAACGATCAATCGCAGAATCCAAAATCCGCGCCGAACGCCTGCGCGGCGGCGTCGCTGGCCTATGGGATCGGATGACTAGTCAACGCTCCGCAACCGTCAAACAGAATGAGGCGGAAGCCTATCAGGCTTTCCGCCGTGATCGAGATCAGCGCCACAGCCTGATAGCGGACCAGATGAAGGATCGCCGCGCCCTGCAACGTGAAATCGTCGCCGTCCGCCAGCGGCATATGGGCCGTGTCGCCGAACTGCACCGCGACCTGTCGCGCCAGCAATCCGGCCAGCAAAGGGAATCCACGTTGCGGAGCCGCTTCAATGATACGGCGCGGTCCTCGCCTCCCACCTCGCGGGGCAATGGTCGGGGAAGTCCGGCAAGCGGTCGCCAGAGTGGCAGGGCATCGCGTGGGCCAGAAATGGGGCGATAGATCAGAACAAGCTGCCCTGTCGGCTGGCCTCTACATAAGATCGCCATGCTGGTTTAGCGGCTTCCTCATCAAGCCATGCGATAACCTGCGCCACGACATCGCCGCCTAGTCCTTCGATGGTCCCCGGTTGATGGAAATGTGAACGATAGCCTGTCTCCGTGATAGGCAGCGGTGCGCCTTCCGGCGATATGCTCCGCACTTCCAGATGGGCAATCGTTTTCCATTTCAGCGGCGTGTAAACGGCTTCAATCTCGATGCCCTGCCAATAGAATTTATATGTCTGCGGGTCCATCGTTCAGCCTCCCGCGAACACATGCACTTGGTCATGCGCGGTCTGGATGGTGAACAGGTCGCCGCTTAGTTCGGCATCCCGTGCCATGGCTTGCCAGTCGATATAATATTGCAAGCGTTTGGGAATGGTCATGCTGCCTTCCGTGGATTCCTGCATGAAATCGGCCACGCTCTCGAACTGGCCGTGATAGCGATCTTCCAACGCGTCCCGCGCTTCTGCCAATGAGCCGTAATAGGTGAAGAGTTCCGCGCCCAGCTTGCCATGTGCAGCAATAAACGCCGCCTTTTCGGCTACGCCTTCGATCCCTGCATATTCACACAGTTCTATCCCTTCAAAGCCCTCATGATCATGGATAGCCCATTCTTCGGCGTCCGTGATCGGTGAGATATCGAGCATTGCCCTGATGCCATCATAGATCGCCCATGCCTCTTGTTTGGCCTCGATCCATGCGCCGTGCAGGACGCCGTTGTTATAAGCCGCCAGACAGGCAACGTAGATTCTCGGTGCGATTGGTTCGGGCGCAGTTTCCATTCTCGTTCTTCCTATGGGTATGAGGTTCAAAGCCTTTCGCTTCTGAAACTCTGCCGTCGGTCGAGACTGGGGGTGCAAACGGAGCGGGAGCCTTCGCGGGGAACCTGCTGCACGGAATGAAATGGAGGAAGCTGGGCGGAAGGCTCTCCAAAGTGCGCCAGGGGCAAAGCCCCAAGCCTTCATGCGTTAGCGACCGCTACCGGATGGCCGAGACTACAGGCTCGGTGCGTGGCACACGCATAGGGCGCGGCCCGGCAGGAAACGCCCATACTCGACCATAATATTATAACCTTGTTGTATAGACATCCATTCGTTTTACCAAAGAACGAAGATTACCTAAAAGCTGATTTGAGACGCTAACTTCGTCGCAGCGCCAAATTTCGGAAAGGGGTTTGAACGCTCTATCTACATCCCAAGGCATCAGCGGTATACCTGCTATCTGCGCGAACGGTGCGTCTGTTTCCGTCAACACTCTTTCTCGAGGCATAAGTTCGACCAATCTTCTGCCTTTTGCCGAGCTTAGCATAAGCGGCCCCACACTGAACCAGCATCCTGTAGCAATAGCGCGGTCAAGTTCACGAAGAGAACCGGAAAACCAGTGCAATATAGGCGTTCCCGAATTAGGTTCGGATTGTAAAGCATCAATAACGCCCGAAGATGCTCGTCTGGAATGGATGCTAAGTATTTTTCCCTGCGCAGCGCTACAGGCGCGAAGAATTCGTTGGAATACTTCATCTTGTTTTTTGAAACTTGCTTTTAAATGTGGACTTCCATCCAATCCAATTTCACCCACGTAATTAGTTTCAGGAAGAAAATGTTCTAAAAGAGGCACTTCACCATATCGATCAGCAACGAGTTCTGGATGCAAACCCAGGCCAATTCGAATACGGCGTCTATCCCCAATTAGTTTTTTCGTTCCTGTCCATGCCTTTGGTGTCGTCGTGACTGCGAGAACGTAAATTCCTTTTGCTTCAGTTTCATCAAGTACCGCGGTAGCATTTGGATATAGGTCTATATGGCAATGAAAATCTATCAAATGACACCTTGGACAGTAAGAAAATCGCCCAGTTCTTCGATGCCGCGTTCAGCGACCCCACGCGCCGCAACAGCATCACTTATCATCGCCGAATTCAAGGTTCCGCCGACCCAAGCATTGAGGCCACGCTTTCGCTTAACGTATACCGCACAAGCTACGGAACGAACATCATCGAAGTCTCGAAATTTTTTACCCGGCGTCCCAAGCAATTCGTATTTATAGCTGCTTGTAAGATCATTTCCAATCCACTTATGAAAGGCTGCTCGCCGCACTAAGCATGGAACACACCTACCACACTGCTTGAAGCCTGTGCGGGCATACCTCCCACAGCTCGTCGTACTGCCAATTAATTGTTTCAATAATGCTTGATTTAAGCAACCATCCAGCATTTCACCCTTGGTTTTGTATTGATAAGGATTTTTCAGGCGAACTTTAATCCCAGACAAATCTAATATGGATTGCAGCTTCTCCAAGTAATGAGGATGTGTCGTTCTGGTACTTAGGGAGCCCAGGCGAAGAGCTGTTAGCGGTACATTCAAACTGATAAAGCCGTTCTCAGGAACGAACATATCAACTTCTTTTCCACTTGCGTAATTTTTAAGGCAGGTTGCGGCAAGGACGCCCAAGCCGAAAAATACAAGTGAGCGTCCACGTTGTGATCTCTCGGATGCAACGGGAGGGGAAGCATTGTGGTTAATCTGAACATGAAGACAATTTGGGGCGATGGCTTTAGCAAACCGCTGCTGATCGAATTTATCACCCTTTGCGACTTGGCTGACCAGCAAGGGCTTTTGTCCGATTGCGCACAGGTCAATTGCACCTATCAGACTGTCCATGCCTCCCGAGAGTAAGCAAATGGCGTCCTCAGGTCGCGTTTTCACAGGCTTTGGTGGGGCGGGTAGAAATCCGCCACCTATGAATGTGAGGTTCCAAATGTCGCCAGTGACAAAACGTAAAGCCTGTTGAAGATTAATAGTCACCCCAGACCAGAATGTCGGATCAATCACGGCAATGGTAAGATCGATCTTACGTGTCCAGCCATCTGGACTTTTTGATCGCGTACAACTCTCATCCGCAGCAACAACAGCGAGCGATATCGAAAGGAAATCCCATGCTCGAGAAGACGGTTGCAATCCCAATGCGTTGACTATCGAGGGGATCGTTGATCCGATTCCTCCAGTAGCGGAGTTTGGACGTGAGCCGTACAATACAAACGGAATCTCAATCCCCGACGGCAACGTGGTGCCAGGTGGTGCACAGCCTACCGTCGTCATATATAGCTCTCAAATATTTCAAATGTGTCGCGTAAAACTTCGCCTGATAATGTCGCTGCGTTCTGCCGATCCATTTTTGCTCCGGCCTGCTGCCGTGCACGAAAAGCTCTGGCGACTTCCTGCCGCACGAACGCTTTCATTTCCTCAAGCCGATCAGCTCCCGTTGCGTAGTTGGGTGCTTTATCCAGAACAGCTTTTCCTACATCCAATTCGATGCGATGGGCTAGGTCATGGGCGACATAAGACTCGATGACCTGATCGATTTGCGCATCGCCCAGAGCTGTAAGGTCTGCGTTGGGATCTTGCTCCAATATTTCTGATAGTGCTCGCGACACTGCATCACGGGCAGCTTCGCCGTCTTGTGTGCCATCTACCGGGCGCAATGTTTCGGCTATGATATCCGCTATTTCGGATTGGCTTTTCCCGGCAAGAGACGCGGTATCTAACGGCACGTCCGAGGGGATGGCAGTCCCCGTGCTTAGGGCAGATAGGACTCCGAACAGCCCGCCTGCGGTTTGCGCAGTTCCGGCCATACGCCGAGCGGCGGTTGAGGCACCGCCAAGACCACCTTTCGAATAATGGCCAAGCCCCTTCCGCAGATCGTCTGCTGATCCGCTACCACCGTATTTGCCTAATCGTGTTCGTGCAGGCTGAAAGCGGCGAGCTGGAGCATCAGGCGTGGGTTGAGGTGTCGGGCCTTGGCCATCCGGTGTCGCCGGAGGAACCCAATCTGGAACCATTGGTACGCCTGCGCCAGGGCCACGGCTGGATGCCGAAGTTCCCATCACTTATCCTTTCGTTTTGAGGCACTAGCGATAGCTTTTTTCACTGGATCACTTACGCCGGAAGCTCCTGCCCAAACGCTCAAAATCGGCTTGGCCCATTGCTTATCGGCCAGCAAGGGGATCAGTGATGCTGTGATCTGTGCAGATGGGATGCCTTGCATGAATCTGGCGATAAGCTGCCTGTGTTCTCCATCTAAATGGGCTATTGTTAGTAAGCCAAATAAAATAGGCGGCGTACCCCATTGATTTGCGGACCTAGCTTTCGCAAGTAATCTATCAGTAATTATCGCAACTTCACTGACAGGAAGCGGCTTTAGTTTGTCCGCCAGAGCATTACTCATCCCAGTGCTTAGTTTGTTCAGCGCTTCCAGTATCTCTGCGCCTTCAGATGACAGTCTGTCAGCAGCAGTTATGATAGGCATATGTTCGCGACTGACAAAGGCAACTCCACGAAGATCAATATCGGCAAGTGGAGGCTGTAATCCTAGCCATTCTCGAACAAAGTCGTTGTTCCATTCTCCATCCAGATTAACGGAGTTTGGGTCTTTGCTTACTGCCGTCTCTAGCGGAGCCAAGAACGAGGCTTTTCCGTCACCGCTCTCATTGATGGCGGATAAAAGTTCCGTGTACGCCTTCCCAGAGCCACAACGCTCAAACAGTAGCATTTTCGCTAAAGCAGTCTCGTCCACTCCAACGTTTTGCGAGCGAGCAATTGTCATGCGTAAAGAAAGGGTATTTAAAAACCTTTTTATTAAGCGAGGATTTCCAGCAATTTTACTAGATGTTGTAAGGATAGGAGCAATCCTGTCCGCTAGATCGAGCTTTGAAGCTAACTCTGGTGGGCAATTTTTTATCAGAGATGCAACAAATGCCCTGTCTACCCTCTTTCCTGTCCATGTCTCGCCCAACTGCTTGCAGACATGTGTTCTTATTTCGTCTTTTTCATCTCTTTCTAAAGCACTATTTTCAATAAATAGCATCATTAAATACGCGCGGACATCCTGCGTCCCTAGTGCTGGAACACGTATAGGAACTTGAATTAATTTATCAAAATAATTTGTTACCAAATCCTCATCAATATCGACATTCTTAAAATGAGAACGGACAGCTTGCCGGATCATTTTGTCATCTGCTGCAATAATGAATGCCGTTCTCTCAAGAAAGAGAAAAAGCCTCATAGCTTCCAATGTAGAAATAGCTGTCGGTGGCAGGCATCTATCGAGGTCATCTATCAAAACGACCAGCGTAATGTCGAGACTTTCTAAAGTTTCATGCAATTCTTTTCTAAAGTCATGGATAGCTTGAGGAGGAGTTTCTGGTTCTGGGGCAGGTTTTTCCTCATAAAGACCTTTCGCACCTGATACTGTGCCTTTTACGACCTTGGACGCTGAATCTATATCGGCTTGATTGATAGAGCCATCGGTCAAATTCTTTACAGCAGCGATGCCGTCGCCGATCAGACCAACTGGGGGAAGCCCCATTGCGAGAGATGCTGCCGTCGTAATGCCCGTACTTGCTACACGGAACCAATTTACCCGCTTTAATAGACCTTTGGCTTTTTCTACGGTCTCTGCGACCGCGCCTTTATCGGATTTTGCCCGCTCTAAAATTGCGCGTGCGATGATCTCCATGAGAGCAGCCCGCGTGTCGTCATATCCCTGATAAAGCCACGCGTTGAATTCGACAAAAAGGAATTTCTCGTCGGATCGCTGCTTCAAGGACTCCGCGAGCAGCTTCATCATTGATGATTTGCCGACGCCCCAACTGCCAGAGACGCCCATCGACAATGGCCGCCCATCCGCTTGGGCAATCATCTCGGCCGCGATATCCGCGATGAAGCGGAAATTTAAAAAGTCCCGGTTGGTTTCGTTATCTGACCACATTGCGTCACTGTCCCCTCAGCCACGGATCATTGCACTAACGGAAAGAACGCTCAATAGCCGTGAGGCTACCATCTCCCAGTTTGATTAAACCAAATTGGGGATAAGTTTCGTTATATAGCTCGCTGTCGAATGCCTTCTGCCTTGTCGCGCAGACCAATCATTTTCCATACGGCGGAGGCGATCTCCATCGAAGAGGATCGGCACCATTCAATTACACCTCATGTAGGCCGGGTTGGTCTGATCTGCAGACGAAGCTAGGGCAAACGGTGCTCGCCAGTGACACTGAAACGGCTGGGTTCCAAGGGGCAGGCACGCCCCTTTCGGTCATGGGTTCAAAGGGAGCGCGACGGCTCCTTTTGTCGATGGGGTTTGGGGAGCGCCGAAGGCTCCCCAATGGTGCTGGACGGCTCGATGCCGGAAAGCGCCTCAGCCTTGGGGGATCAAACGGGGGCGCGGCTTCAGCGGCCCCCTTTGCAAGGAGCGTGGTATTACCACGCACACCTTGCGGTTCACGCTATCGCTAAACTGTCGGCCTTCAATACCTGTGAGGATAAAGATCGAACCGGAAGCTATTCCGACGGAAGCGCGGGGGTTTCATTTAGAGAACCCATGAGTTGGTCATGAGAATCGCGCTGGATTTTTTCATATGCCTCGCGTTTTGTGACATGCTCGGCCAAAGCTGTTTTCAGGTAATCGCGAACATTCCATTCGGTTGAATAGTCCACTGCCTCAATGCCCCATGTGTTCCGAAAACCGATTGCCAGTTCCAGCGCCTTAAGACCTAGCCTTGCTGATTCTTCGCGCACAAGCGGCACGATATCCTCTTCATCGCCAAATTCCCATTCGCCGGAAAATGAGGCTTTGCGGGTATCGACTTCTACCCGAAACGACATTGCCCTGGTCGTGTCTCTAATTCCAAACGGCTTCCATTCGACGGCTGCGGGATAATCAGGCAAATCAGCAATGTTCCCGTGCGGCACCCCGGCATGACCATCTGAATTTTGGTGATTCTGAGAATCGCCTATTAGCGTGGCGCATTTATCCGCGTATGATTCGAGGGCGATAGCTACATACAGCGCTGAGAATTTGCCCTCGTGCTTGGCTTTTCGCCAATCACGGATAATACCGATACCTTGTGTAACAGCGGCGGCGATCACTGATGATCCGCCTACAATCGTTAAAAGCTCGGTTGTAGAAAATGGCATGAGCCAGTTTACCGCGCTCCTGCCAAGCAAACCAATGCTTTCTTTTTGGGCCTTGGATTCCCCATCCCCCCAGACCCGCGACCAAGCAATGCCATTGCGCCTTTCCTCAAAAATGAGAGGCATGACGATGATTCAAGTAACGCAGATTGGCGATTTGGCTTTTGAAGTCCGGTTCGACCCGGCAATCCGGCAAGACCTTCGGGACGTTTCAGGCTGGGGCACGGAGGCAGATGCGATCAACCGCATCTTGGCCGATGTCATACTTGGCCCTGAACCATATGAATGGGATGGCGAGCCAACTGCCGGGGCGGATATTTAAGTTACAGGCGGTCCCATTGCTCAAGCCTCGCTCGGGCGCAATGAAATCAAGCGTCCGGTCCTCCAGGCAGAGGACATCAGGCGCATTGGCGAAGGGCAGCAGATTATCAAGCTGCCCGGCTTTCCGCTCTTCGTTGCCGACCGCATTCCCTATTGGCGCGTGACGCCGTGGAAATCGCAGCTACGCGATGTGCGCCATTTGCATTTTGGCACGGAGCGCAAGGCTCCCCTTCGGCTTCCTTACTATCCAGATGCGGGAGATTGATGATGGCACGAACGCAGGAAGGCCGTGGCGGATCGCGCGGCCTTGGGACACGCGGACAATCGACTGCGTTGCGATCATCGTTCCGGGATAGCGGGGCCATTCGCCTGACTTTGGCGGAAGCCGCCAAGGTGCATCGTGCCGCCGATAGGGTGCGCGAGAAAGCGCAATCTCACTATGAGAAGCATCGCGATACATGGGTGGCACGTCACTACGGAAAGCTTTTGCTCAAAGCTATGCCGACCCTTGCCCTCACGCCACCGGGCATGTGGAGCGATCCCAAGATCGCGTTGATGAACCGGGCGCGGAACGAGGTTCAGCGCAATCACGCCAAGCGGCTTCAGTTCATCGAGACGGTACGAAAGGCAATGCTAGATGCCGGGCGTATGCGGGAAAGCCGCAAGATAGAATGGGGCGGCAAGGCGGCAGTATTTGCCACGGTTGCTGATCGCGGTTCACATGCACGGGCGTCATCGCTGCCTGACGGCAAGGCTGCGAAGGATGCCCGGCCTGTCACACGAACAGAAAAGGCGCGTATAGCCGTCGCGCAGGATCGCGCCCGGCGGCGGGCGGAAGCGCATCTGGCGAAGAATCAGGAAAAATGGACAGCCAAGCGCTATTACGCCCTCACGGATAAGTTCCATCTGTCGAAGGGCAAGCTCTCCGAGAAGGACGCCCAGCATGTTCGTGACGTTGCGATGGAGGTTGCCAATCGCGGCGTCACGGCAAAACATGAAGCCCGACTTCAACGGATCGACGCGGCGTGTGTGCGCCTGCTGGATGCCCGGAAGCCAGGTGTGCAACCTGCCGCGCTACTCGGCGGCAGTTTTGATGACGAAGTGCGGGCAAAGGAAAAGATCGGCACTCGTGCGATGATCGTGGCCGATACCGTCCACCAATCGGCCAACGGCAAAGCAGCGCTGGGTTTGCCCATGATCGTGTTCGGGAATGTGGCGGGCCGGAGCGCCTCGATTTATGCAAGGCTGACGGACGGAAGCCCGGCGTTCCTCGTCTTCATGAGTGACACGGATTATACGGCTGAGGCTTTACGGCGGCTTGGTGACTAGGGATTAGATTTCCACGCCTGCCATGCCGGAAGGCGCGGGCGTCGTCGGTGTTGGTCGAGTGATTTTCTGCGCAGGTTGCAACGGCTGGGTAGCTGCCAATGCCACGCCATAATGATCTGAAAGCGCTGGGGCGGATGCGAATAGATCGCTTCCCGTTTCTACGGATATTTTCTGCCCGGAATTCAAACTTTGGTTCTGATCCATTCCCGAATTCATCTGGCGGTGCTGCTCCGCAAGCTTCGGCATAATCTTCCGAATTTCCGGGTCTTGCTCGGCACGTTTGACCTTCTCGCGTTCCTCATCGGTTCGTTGGGATTCCGGCTTCGCCATGATGGTTGTGGCATCCGCTATGACGTCGGCCTTGTTTTCGGCTTCGCTCCGCGTTTTGCCGTCCTTCATCAAACGCTCGATCAGCCATTGGCGTAAGGCGCTGTCGCGTTTGAGGTCTGCGCCGATCGCACCATATTCTTCGCCGGACATATTGACGCCCGCGAAGCTGTGCTTCTGTTGCGCCCATTCTTCGCGCTCGCGTTCGAGCCTCTGCTCAATCTCTTGAACTACCGACACGACATAGAGGCGGTTTTCCTCATCCTTGTCGCGTTCCCGTTCTTGCATTGTTTTGCCGTCGAAAGCCCTGCCCATGTCGGCGGCTATAAACCCGGCTTCTTGTGCGGAAATCTTGGCTTGTTCCGCTCTGGCGTCGATGGCTTCCTTGAGAAAATCCGGCATGTCATACGGTAAGGCCATGGCGTTGAAAATCCGCGCGGCGGTGTACACCGCCGTGTCGAAGTCCCGCTCGGAGTTTTTGATATTGTCTCGCTGGACTTCGATCAGATTTTCGCCTGCTTCCATGCTCCATATTATCATCTAACATGGTTAATACCGAGTAAAAATGGCGGAAAATCGCCATTCATGCTATCGTATGACAAGAGTATGGCGGCGGAAATCAAACCAACTCGAACTGAACCCTGCGCCCGATGATAGCCGCCGCACGCTGGAGCGTGTCGAGGGTGACATTGCCATCGTTCGGATCAAGGATGCGGTTTACCTGCGTCCGGCTGGTATGCATCATCAAGGCCAAGCGGCTCTTGCTGATCTTGCGTTCCTTCATCGCCTCGCCAAGCTGCCAGGCGATGACTTCCTTGATGGCTTGCGCCTGTGTTTCGCCAAGCACGCCTTCCTCCTCCAGAAAGCTGTCGAGCGAAGACCCCATATGCTTGTTGTCGTTCGTATCCTTAGCCATTTTCGACCTCCTTCTGGCGCTTTTGCGCGAGTTTCAAATCCGTGTCGGGTGTGGCTTGCGTTTTCTTGACGAAGCCATGCAGGGCATAAAGCCTGCCCTCATGAAAGCAGATCATCACCCGGCAAATCTTGTCGCTGGGCAGCGTCGTCCGCACTTCCCACAAACCGCCTTTCATGGCGCGGCAAAGCGGCATGCCAACAGGCCAGCGATATTGTACCCTTTGCAGATCAAGCCCGACCGCCCGGCGATCCGCCTCGTCCAAATCTTTCAACCAGTCGCGGACCGGTTCTTTGCCGCCCGACGTCCGGTAGAAATGTAGTTCGATCTTGGGCGGGGCGCTTGCTGCCATAACGTACCTTATAAGGTTCATTGGACCATAAAAGGTACATTCATGTCAATGGTTATGATTTGGCTGGACAAATCATAACCGTTAGAACATAATAGGAACGAATACCTACAACTGCGCCCTCATGAAAGCCCGCTGATCCCCCTCGGCGGGCTTTCGCTATTTCTATCCCCCCGCGATGGATGGCTGCCAGCCGTAGGAAATCCAAACCGTTCAATCATCAATGCGACCTGCGCGAGAAGCATCTTGCGCGGTCGGGAAAGTGTGTCCGCAATGCAGCTCGATTTCGAGAAATACCGTCCTTACGTCGATGCCTTCGACATGAGCGAGGCGCGGAAGATCGAGCTG
>NZ_JBBJUL010000021.1:0-9909 GCF_037725245.1 Sphingobium anseongense
AAGAATATCATTTCCATTGCCCCCGAGCAGGGTGTCATTACCCGCATCGCCGGAAAGCGCATCGTCGCCGTCGCTGCCGGTCAGCGTGTCATTGCCATCTCCACCTGATATCGTCATCGGCGATACGCCTGCATAGAAGACGTCGTCGCCTGGGGTGGGTGCCATCGCCCGCTGCATGAGATCAGCATGGGTCCAAACGGTCCCATCAGCGAATTGGACGGCTTCCAAGCGGCGCTGGGTGGTCGAAACAACACCCTGAAGCAATATCTGATCGCTGGTTCCACGAACTTTCAGCAGCAGATTATCCGCGCCCTGCTCAACGACATCGATATCGGCCGGATTGATGCCCGCTGCCAATTCGAGGCGGTCGTTGCCGCCATCGAACAGCGTCCAGTTGCCATACCACCAACCTTCATTGTTGTCGTAAATCGTGTCCTGGCCATCACCAGCATTGAAGCGATAGATATCGTCGCTGCCACCGCCCTCGAGACGGTCAGTGCCCAAGCCACCAGCAAGATCGTCGGAGCCATTACCCCCTTTGATCATATCATTGCCGATGCCGCCGGAAACGACATCATTTCCGTCTCGCGCGTCGATCGTGTCATTGCCTGCGTCGCCTGCAATTATGTCGGCACTGTCGCTACCGGTCAGCGTGTCGTTCCCGTCAACACCTGGACCACCGGAGAGATCATCAGCGCCATTTCCGCCCTTGATGATGTCATTGCCCATGCCGCTGGCAATGACGTCATTGCCAGGCGTACCACTAATCACATCATCGCCTGGCGTCGACATGCTCGCGAACATGACATTGATGAGCGTTGCGGGATCCCAGATAGTTCCGTCGGCAAATTCGATCGTATCGATGCCCCATGTACCATCGCCGAGGATCTGGTTCTCGATCGTGATCGAACCGGTATGACCGGTGAAGGTCAGGATCACGTCGGCCTGATCGGCAGTAGAAACGGTCGCTCTCACTTCGGACGTCGTAATGCCTGCGCCGAGGATCAGCCGGTTGAAGCTCCCGGTCCACCAGGTATATTCGCTGATGACATCGTTGCCGCTGTCGGCCGCGTAGAGGTAGATATCGTCCCCCGCGCCGCCCTCGATGCGATCGTCGCCAGCCCCGCCATCGAGGACGTCGTTCCCTTCATTGCCGATGACAATGTCATTGCCGCCCGCACCATTGAGGACATCGTCTCGCCAGCTTCCATCGATCGTATCTGCGCCTGCGGTCGAGAGCGCAGCAAACAGGTGCGTGTTGAGCTGTTCAGCCGTCCAGCTCGAGCCATCGGCGAAGCGCACCAGATCGATGCTCCATTCGCCACCGGCATTAAGCTGATTGTCGAGAGCTACCGATCCTGCGCCGATAGGCATGACCAGGTCGCCGCCCGGTGTGGACGCCCGCGAGAAGGTGACATCCGACTGGGCGATGCCAGCGCCCAGTTCCAATATGTCATAACTACCATGGTACCAGGCATAGTCGCTGACGATGTCGTTTCCGCCGTTCAGGCCGTAGCGATAGATATCGTCGCCCGATCCGCCAGCAAGGATATCGTCACCGCCTTCGCCATCGAGGGTATCGGCGCCGTCATAGCCCTCGAGGCTGTCATTGCCCGCGCCGCCCAGGATGGTGTCATCCATCCAGGTGCCGGTGATAGTGTCGTTGCCCGACGTTCGGAAGCTCGCCAGGAAGCGGCTGTTGAGCTCCATCCTGTCCCAGATGGTCCCATCGGCGAACTTGACCCGCTCGATACCCCATTCACCGCCAGAGTTGAGCTGCTTATCAAGCGTAACCGAGCCTGCCGTGCCGGCAAAACTCAGGACCATGTCGGAGGAATCGTCTGACCACGATATCGTGGGGCGCGATATCGTCGCCGAAGATGAGCATGTCGGCGGATCGGAGCAGCGGCGTCGTCTGAATGTCCTCGATGACGTCCTGACCATCGCCCGCGTTCACGACATAGAGGTCGGCGTCATCACCGCCCTGCAGCAGGTCGTTGCCCTTGCCACCGGTCAGCGCATCGGAGTGCATCGAGCCGATCAGATGGTCGTCACCGTCCGTACCGGTTCCGACCGCGATCATGAGCGCCGGAATTTCCATGACAGTGCCATTGGCGAATTGGATGTCTTCCACGCCCTTGTTGGAGCTGAGGAGCAGGTCCCCGCCGCCGGGTGTGACGTCCGCGAACTGGCCAGTCACGCGGACGGTTTCGCCCGTCGCCGTGACCGTGATCAGCAGATCGGCACCCGAGCGCGCCATGCTGACATCGTCGGGAGTGAGGAAGGCGAGCTTGCGCGTGTCGAACCCATCGCTGCCGAGCGCCTGGGGCGTAACGCCGTCGATGCCAGCCCAGCGATAAAGAATCGCCTCTGCGCCGTCCTCAAGTAGCGAAAGGTCGGTCGTGTCGAGCGCGACATAGTCTTCGACGAGACAGTCTCAGCGACGAGGTCAAAGCCATCGCCATTCAGATCGAGAACGAGCGGATCGTAACCGGGGAGGCCGTGGCCGAACCCGGAATATAGAGCGAGATTGACATATTTATCGATGTTTTGCTGCGAAGCCCATTTTTGCCGCGCGACCTCGACCTGAAATACTGAAATGCCTGCCGAGCCAACGCCCGAATTGAAATCGATATCGTAATTTTCGAGGTATGCCGTCCCTCCCTGTCCCCAGCCGAACATCATCGCCAGCGTCCCATCGGACAGAAGGCTGTATTGGACAAATTTCAGAGTGACGGAGTCGACCATGATAGCAGCGGTCGCGATCAGCTCAGATCCGATAACAGGAAATGCGGCGCTAAGAGATGTGAAGGGCGCGTAGTATGCGGCGTTGCCCTCCATCCACCATTGTTTGACGCCGCCCGTCAGGCGCATTCCGGCATAGTAAGTTTCTTCGCCCTGACGCTGTTCGGCATCTTCAATGGTGGCATTGGCTCCAACAACGAATCGGTCCGTACCTGAGCCACCAAAAAGATGCGAAGCGACTCCACCAGCTACGAGAAGGTCGTTCCCATCGCCACCCTCGAGGACCGAAGCGCCAGCTCCGGAGATAAGCTGATCGTTTCCGCCGTTCCCGCGCAGTTGGCCGCCTTGCGCCGCATTGGTGCCATACAAGACATCATTATACTCGGTACCGTTGACGTTTTCGACGTCACGAAGGCGGAGCTCTGATCCGCTGAAGGCACCATCGTTGATATACAACACCTGATCGGATGCATTTCGAAGATCTACAGTAACGTTCGTGCTCAGCGCAGAGACATCGAGTTTGTCATAGGCGCTGAATGCGGCCCCCTGGCCACCAAGGTCGACATATTGGATATAGCTGACATCAGAATCATCATTGATCACTAGGCTGTCGCTGCCGTCGCCCGCTTCGACTGCGGCGCGTTCAATCGACGTCAGGACGTCGCTGGTATCTTCAAAGCTTCCTGCGACGTTGTTCGCATCGCGCGCTCCGTCGATAGTCAGTCCAAAATCGGAAGGCTTTTGACTGCCGATGAAAGGTACGGAGTTGATCGAAACAGTCGAGTTACCGTGATAATATTTATAGACGACAGTATCGGTCCCGTCGCCGATTGGCAGATCAATACCGTTCAAACCACCATCAATATCGTCATCCCCGTCATTCAGTTCAGAGACTAGGAGATCATCACCAAAACCACCGAATAAGCCGCCTGCGACAGAGCCATCAAGTTTATCATTTCCATTTCCCGCCTCCAAACGATCGTCGCCGGCGTTTCCTTCTAATAGATCGATCCCATCGCCTCCACTCAGGAGGTCATTTCCATCGTCACCTTGAAGTAGATCGTCGTCCGCGCCGCCTAAAAGTATATCATCCCCATCTCCGCCATAAAGTCTGTCTTTCCCATATGCTCCATCGAGAAGGTCGTCATCCAACTGGCCGAAAAGCAGATCATCCCCACCCCCTCCGAGCAGACGATCGTCTCCACGATCACCTATGATTATGTCATTTCCACCTGTTGAACCAAGGGGATCTTCATCGCCTAACAGATAATCATCGCCCCAGCCGCCGGCGAGCAAATCATCACCTACGCCACCCGCCAAACTATCGATTTGGTGTGCACGGTCTGATACAAAATCGGCCGCATCCGCGCCGACTGCGCCAATACCATCCTCAGTTTGAGCGACTTGGTGATAGTTAGCGTCTTCTAGGCCAGAGTAACTTTCCTGAATTAGTCCAGTTGCCTCTCGCCCAATGGAAATTAGGACGGTATCGGCGTTTGATATCGATAGACCATCTGAGAATATTATATCGTTTCCACCCTTCCCTTCCATGATATTGGAGAGCATATTTCCTATTATTACGTCGTTGAAATCGGTTCCAATTGCATCTTCAATGTACGCACCAAAGGCGATTGAGACATTTTCGCGTCCGAGTGTGCCATTTTCGCCCAGTGTTACGGTGAAATTGCTAGACACGGCACCGACGGATATAAATTCCGTCGAATTGGGGTCATCTCTATTAGTAAAAGTTGTGTTATTAAAAACATTTACGCCGATCGACGAAAAATGGCCTGGCCTCAGGTCGATGAATGCGCTATTTTGATAAGTGTATGCATTAATTTCGTCGTGGCCTCCCTGAGCATCCCAAATAGCAAAAGATCGATCTATTGAATTGTAAATACTACCTCCAAATTGTCTGACTCCATTAATAAATAGCGGTGTTCGGTCGTATCTACCGTTAACTGAGTCAAAGTGCTGCTGCTCGTGAAATATATTATATACAGTACTGCCAACATTTATTGATGTGTTGACGCCATACATTTTTTGAAGGGCGGCAACGTCATATAGCTGATAATCCGCTGCAGGGCGTTCTTCGGTTCGGATGTGCTCGTAAGACATTATGGAGTACTTTCCATTGTCTTCGACACTTAAAGATCCATATGCCTCGCTAGAGTGACGCAAGCCGAGCAGATGCCCTAGTTCGTGAGGCAAAGTCATCGGGGATTGCCCTCCCGACTGCCCACGTTTCGTCAACCAAATATAGCCATCTTGCGGAGAACTATTATTTCCGATCTCGTTAACCCAGCCTGACACGCTTCCGCTTGGCGCGATATCTACATTAAGCGCGCCAATCTTGATTGCTCCACTGCCTGTCAAATCTTGAGAAAATGTCAAGTTCGCAAAGGCCGCAACACCTTCAACCGCTGAGTATGAGAAGATATTTCGATTAAATTGCGCCAAGCCGGCTGGGTCAAAATCCGTCAGGTAATTTAGGAGAGCGCCGGTGTTATTCGGCATACTATTATCGAAAATGTGCCTTCCGTCACTGAAATTTGTATAACTATATACAAATTCAGCGTTATTTATGCCGTCAATGAACGAGAACGTAAGGTGGTTTGTTGTCCATGGACTCCCGTGCACTAATGAAAAGGCGTTCTCCATGCTGCCTGCGGTCATAATCCACCTTTTTTGGTCAGAAATTTTGTAAAGGTATAAGATAATCTGTCAGCGTCAGCCATCGCCGAAAGGCCGGCTTCTGATGGCCCTACCGGATGGCCATTTTCATCTGCCATTCCTGAGATGCCGGGAGCACGGCCATTTAATCTCTCAATCCTACCAATCCAGGCTGCTTGACCTTGCCATACTTCGAGCGTCACCCGATATGGCATCCCTCTGCGATTTGGTTCGATGCGTCCATAAACGAAGATCGCGGACCTATCCCCGCACTCTTTGCCGCCTGCTAGAGCGTTAATGCGAGACATGCCTTGCCAGTGTTCCGATTGCTTGAGCATTGCCAGCGCATTGCGTACCTGACTTCCATTAAGTGGAAAGGTGGTTTCGCGCAGAGTACAAAATATTGTATCAGGCTTTATTTTGAAAGTTCCAAGATTTAAAATATGAATTTTAGAGTCTGCGGGGAAATCCTGTTTAGCTAGTGACTGTACAAAAGATGGTGTGGAAGTTCCGTTACATGCCGTCGATGCGAGTAGTAACACAGTAGAAAACGCCGCATTTGAGAAATTCATCGTTCCCTCCCTGCTTCCTTCCGCGCCTTATCGATCGGACTCAAAAGATAGCTTAAGATGTTTCGATGTCCCGTCCCGATATCGGCGGTCGCTGGCATGCCGACGCCTAGAACAGCGTCGCCTCCTTCTAATTGAGGCTTTGACGCAAGGCGAATCCGGGCGGGGTAAACGAGCCCAAGCTTTTCATCCTCCACCGCATCCGAACCTACACTTTCCACGATTCCAGAAACCGATCCGTAACGCGTGAACGGAAATGCCTCGAGCTTCAGAGCCACTGGCTGCCCCTCTTTCACGAACCCGACATCACGGTTCAGGATTTTCACTTCGGCTACCAACGTACCGCCCCTTGGAACCACCACCATGATGGGCTTTGTCGCTTCGACCACGCCGCCAATCGTATGCACCGCCAGTTGCGTGATGGTCCCGTCGGCGGGCGCCACCAACCGTTGCAGACTGCTGCGCTGACGGCTCTTGGTGAGTTCTTCCTCCCGAAGCCGAGCATCTGCTTCAGCCTTCGCAAGGTCCGTTAAAATGCGCATTCGCGCTTCCGCCTTCGACTGCGCCATGACGCTACCTGCGCCCGACGATTGCGCCTCGGCCTTTCGTGCCGTCTGTAGCGCGGCTTCACGGTCCCGAATCGTCGCAAACCGCTGCCGCCGCATTTCGATGACTTTGAGCTTGGCCGCGCCAAACTATGCCCCGTAAAGGAAATTTGATCAATCGTAACATCGGGATGACTATCCATAAACTGTTGCACCGCGTTAATCGCGTGAACGGTTTGTGGTCCGGTTATCAATGGTACACCAACAAGAAAATTTTGAAGCGCGTCGGTACCATCAAGCTCCCAGTTATCTGTTCCGCGGAAGGCGATTACATATTGATCATTGTTTTGAAATACAGTGACAGATAAAGCTTCTAAATTGTCGTCTTGAATGGTCGCTATAAGATCCCAATATGAGGCTATCGGTTGTTCTCCGTTTCTACGATAGTAGAAATACGATTCTGCGGCCATCATTACATAGTCAGATTGACTAACCATTCGAATACTCCTTTACTCGCCGACGTATGGGTCACGAACAATATTTGATATCTTTGAAATAGAATATGCTGACCCGGCCACCGAGATAGAGTCATACAGTTTGGCGTTAGAGCCTTCGACCTTGAACTCGGGTTTCGGAACTCGGTTATTTTCCGGATAGAAACGAAGAATTCCAAGATCGGACAATTCGCCTACCGTGCTGCTGCCTTGGACGAAACGGAATGATATTATTTTCGGTAGAAGCTGAGCGCATTTGACAAATGCGGCGGGTCCGCTTGGCATAAGAGTATTCTCTTTATAGATTCGATCTGCCTGTGGTCTTATGTTAAGACGAACCTTCCCAAAGGTAATCTGAATGGGTCGATACCCAATATCAAATTCCGCCGGAATATCAGATATTTCGGAGTTTCCGTACTGCATTTTCTCGATACAACGTTTTACAATTGCAGCTGCAGACCTACTGCTGGTGTTAATACTATTTGGAGTGTCATTTGACACAGGGTCGCCTTTCGGAAGCGCAGCGTAAGCGACGAAGCCAAGCCCTAATTTTCGGGCCGTCTGGAATTTTCCAACTTTTATAACGTCATCCGCTAGTGGATCCTTCTCTACACCCGCCATTTCCGTTTTTTGAACATTGGCGTTCGACGGTATAAAAATAACATGAGAATCTATGATATTAATTTTAGAGGACGTTGTGCCATAGTAGCTTGGAGACAAATACTCTTCGATTATACTAGGATTCTTTTCCGAATCTGCCCAAATCAATAAAGGAAAGATATTGTAAGGCCCGGTTGATGCCCATTCTGCGGTACGGGTTGAAGGGGATCTTGGCTTTCCTGCTTTATACGCGCGGTTAATTAGGCAAAGATCTGGGATTTTCAGGGCGATAAACCCACCATCTTTCAAGGAAATCCCGACCGACTGTGGAGAGATTTTGCGGGAGGCTAGATCTGTTGTTTGACCAAGTGAGCCTCCACTCACGGTCCGGACATGGCAGCGAACCAACTGGCTCAAATTCAGGTTGGAACCATTATAAACAAGATCGACGCTGATCTTGTAAAACATATCCGCATTTGAATCCGAAATTTGCCTTTCGCTGGAAGGTTTTCCGCGCGATTTGCTCTCATCGCACGAACATAAAATGGCGAATGACGCAGTTAGCAATGCGCTAATGCCAATTTGACAGATAGTGCGGGTCACCGCTCTCTCCCCGCTTCTTGGCGTGCCTCGTCAATTGGGCTCAGAAGGTAGCTCATGATGCTACGGCGCCCTGTCCTTACGTCGGCGAGGCATTGGTCAGGAATTCGCGGATGGATTCCAACTGACGAACCCGCGTGACCGTGTCGCCGACCCGCCGCCCTTCGAAATAGGACAGCGGCAGGCCCAGCATATGGCGAAAAAGCTTGGATCCGAGTTCCACGTCCAGCTTCTGGCTGGTCTCGGAATATAGCCGTGTGCGCAGCCAGCCAAAGGCGACCTCCCAGACGGACACCGCTACGAAACCGACCAAAAGCACCTGTAGGGTCGCCAGCGTATTGTGAACCAGCACCTTGTCTATGACATTCTGGAAAAGGAGCGGTGCCGCCAAGCCAAGGAGGTTGAGCGCCAGCGTGATCAGTAGAACTTCACCGATCAACTTGCGGTAGCGAACAATCTGGGGAATGAACCAGCGGATGTCGAAGCGACCTGCTGCCCCGCCGACGCTTTCGCGGGTCGTCAGTAGAATGATCTCGCCCGACCAGAGCGCCTCCAGTTCGTCTCGCGACAGCTTTTCCACATCATGGCCTGGACGTTGGATCAGCGCCTCGCTCTCATTAGCCCTCCCAATGACGAACCACCCTTCCGATCCGTCAGCCAGAGCTGGCAGAGGCAGGCGGGAGAGCTTATCGAAACTGGTAAAGATAGAACGTGTGCGAACGCCATCCTGCCGTTTGCCAAGGCGAAGCAAATCTCCTGATGATACGGGTTTATCATGCCCCAGTTCGTGCCGCAATTGCTGAGGATCCACAGCAATTTTATGGACAGCAAGGAGCGTTGCTAATGCGCGTAAGCCGCTCTCAACATTCAGCGCGGCATCCGCCACCATATTACAATAGCCCCCACGATGCACCCCTGCATCAAAAGCCATTCTTCCATGACGGGTCGATGACCACAACAAAATTTATAGAGTTATCGCGCTTTTAACCGGCAATGACAGCCATTTCGGATATTTCCTATTCGTGGTTTTGAGGTTTCTCATTGGAAGCCCAATTTAAAATGCTCTGCCTAGCGTGGTAAGGCGAAGTCGTAGTCCATTAATGGTCTGGTCGCGGTTGAGTGACTGTTTCAAAAGTCCATGCTGGGTAGGAGGCGAGCGCCTCCTAACAATTTGGCGTCAGCAGCGTTGTTCAAGCCACTTCCGGGTAATACCCCTCATCGTCATTTTGGTAAGGCGGTGTTCGGGCGGGACACCTTGCCTTTCCAGCACGCGCAGGTCTTCAAGCTCTTGTTTTGTAAATGGTACATAGCGTTCTGACATGGGTTCTCTCCATGTTGGGATGCGGACTGGTTGCGCGCCAACGCAACCAGTCCATCTGTTACCCCATGTATCATGCTTCGTTAAAAATAGCACATCGTCCGACGATCGATCACATTTGCAGGATCATTCGATGAACTCACGCATAGTGGATCGAGTTGCCGTGCTGCGGCGGGCCGGTTTGGTGTAGCACCATCAACGGCGGTCCGCTGGCGAGCACAGCAGCGTGAGACGGGTGACATTGCCCCAAAGCCGCGCGGCGGGGATACGCGATCGCGGCGGATGGAAGAGCGGGCAGCCGACATTCTGGCCATTTGGGAGGAGCGCAGGGACATCACCCTCGAAGAACTGCGTTTGGCGCTGGC
>NZ_JBBJUL010000022.1:0-8325 GCF_037725245.1 Sphingobium anseongense
GGAGCGGTAGGAAGTTATACCAACGCGCGGTGATGCTGACTCACTCAAGTTGCTGAAAATCTGATTCGACGTTGCAAGCACATGGAGGCTTGCGATGGCAGCGGCGATTGGGGTTCGAACTGACTACACTTCGGCTGATTTGCGTCGGGTTGCGCGGCGAAGTGGTGATGCGGACCATGTTTGGCGGCTGATGGCGGTGGCCTTGATCCTGACGGCGCAAGCCGGAGCGAAGCGGCGAAGGTCGCGGGCGTCACGCTTCAGATCGTGCGCGACTGGGTCCTGCGGTTCAACGAAGTTGGCGCCGATGGTCTTGTAACGCGTAGGGCGCCGGGGCGGGCCTCGATCCTGAACGACGAGCAGCGTGCCCGGCTTGCGGCGATATCCGGAGGCATCATGGGCATGTGGCGACAGATCAGCGGATCGGTAGGCAGCGTCCTGACCATAGACCCGCTGGCCGGGTATCCATGGGAGCATGGCCCGGAGAGCGACGCAGCTACACGCGAGATCTGGAATCCCGCGCCCTTCTCCGCCCTCTGAGGTGCCAGCGCACCGATGGCGCCCGCTCCCGCCGAAGAGGCGGGCGCCATCAAGCTGCTAATTAGCCGTTGCTCGGGAAAGCCATGGACACGGTTTGTGTCGCTTCCACGCCAGCCCAACGCTGTGACACCGTCTTCGCGTCGGTGTAGAAGCGCGCCGCGTCTGGACCGAACATGTGCGCGTCGCCGAACTTCGACCGGCGCAGCCCGCCGAAATTGTGATGACCCACCGGCACTGGCACCGCCACATTCACGCCGATCATGCCGGCCTTCACCTCGGCCACGAAGCGATGCGCGGCCGGGCCGCTGCGCGTGTAGATGACCGCCCCGTTGCCGAATTCATGGTCATTGGTGATGCGGATCGCCTCGTCCAGGTCCGCGACCCGCACGATGCCACGCACCGGCCCGAACACCTCATGCCTGTAGATATCCATGTCGGGCCGGACATGATCGAGCAAGCTTGCGCCGACGTAGAAGCCGGTCTGGCCAGCGACTTCATGATGCCGGTCGACCAGGACGGTGGCCCCGTCCTCCACCGCCTTGTGCATGGCGGCGAGCACCTGCTGCCGTGACTCGGCGGAAACGACGGCGCCGAAATCCGCCTTCGGATCATTGTAAGCACCCATGTGAAGGCCGCGGATTTTGGGAATCAGGATCTCGATCAGACGGTCTGCGGTCTCCTGTCCTACTGGGAGCAGTAGCGATATCGCCATGCAGCGTTGGCTGGCCGAACCGT
The DNA here is from genome assembly GCF_037725245.1 of Sphingobium anseongense. Classification (NCBI taxonomy): domain Bacteria; kingdom Pseudomonadati; phylum Pseudomonadota; class Alphaproteobacteria; order Sphingomonadales; family Sphingobiaceae; genus Sphingobium; species Sphingobium anseongense. Next base: position 1,273 of record NZ_JBBJUL010000022.1, read on the forward strand.
AGCCTGCGCTGACAAAGGCGGACGCCGCCTCCTCCAGATCGGCGTCCGGCATGACAATCATGTGATTCTTGCCGCCGGTATAGGCCGCGACCCGCTTGTTGAAGGAGGATCCGCGCTGGTAGATATACTCCCCGACCGGAGTCGACCCAACGAAACTGATCACCGGAACCAGTGGATGTTCGAGAAGCGCGTCCACAACTTCCTTGTCGCCGTTGACCGCATTCCAGACGCCGTCTGGCAGACCGGCTTCCTTCCACAATTGGCCGAGCATGAAGGTTGCGGCCGGTACCTTTTCCGAGGGCTTGACGATCACTGCATTGCCAACGGCCAGCGCCATGCACGCCATCATCATCGGCACCATGACGGGGAAGTTGAAGGGCGCGATGCACGCCACCACGCCCACCGGCTCGCGGATCGAAAATACGTCAATACCGCCGCCGACGTTGCGCGAATATTCGCCCTTCGTCACCTCGGCGGCGCTGGTCGCATATTCGATCGCTTCCAGCGCGCGGCCGATCTCGCCTTTGGCATCGGCGATCGTCTTGCCGTTCTCGACACCGACCAGTTCCGCGAGCTTGTCGGTATTGGCGATCAGCAACTCACGCATCCGAAACATGACGCCGAGCCGTCGCGCCTGCGACGTGTCGCCCCACAGTTTGCCGGCGCGCGCCGCGACCTGTACCGCATGATCGACTAGCGCGCGATCGGCATAGGACAGATCATACGACTTTTCGCCTGTCGACGGGTTGAAAACAGGTCCAGAGCGCGCCGTTTTCCCGGCGTAAGCTTCCCCGCCAATGAAATGAGATACGTACATTAACTTACTCCGAAGGTTTCTGATCACAAGAGCGACTAGGAGGCGCCGGTCTTGCCGGGCACGTACATTTCCTGAATACAGGTGAAATCTTTGCCGAGGGCGTCGGCGGACTGAGTCGATCGCAGCACGTACAAGCTCCGCGCGAGCGCGGCCAAGGGCGTCGGCGCGTTCATCGCCTGAGCGTTGCCGGTCGCGAGCGCGAGATCTTTCAACATCAGCTTCAGTTGAAAGCCGCCCTTATAGTTGTGGGTGGAGGGGGAATCTTCACGCACGCCGGGCCAGGGGTGCCACCTATCGAGCATCCAATTGCCCCCGCTGCTCATCTGAATCACCTCGGTCAGCGCTGCCGGATCGATCCCGTTGCGGACGCCGAGTGCGAGCGCTTCAGCGGATGCGGCAGTGATGGTGGCGGCGAGCATGTTGTTGCAGATCTTCGCCGCCTGCCCGGTGCCCGAGCCACCGACATGAATGATTTTGCGACCCATCGCCCGCAGTAATGGCTCGGCATTTGCCAAATCGGACGCTTCGCCGCCGACCATGAAACTCAGGATCGCATCTTTGGCCCCACGCGGCCCGCCGGACACCGGTGCGTCGATTATCCGCATCCCGGCGGAGGTTGCTGCCGCGGCAACCCGCCGTGTGGCCTCGACCGAGATGGTAGAGCAGTCGATCAGCAAGGTTCCGGCGCGCAGCGCGGGGAGCACCCCGGCAGGACCGATGTAAAAATCTTCGACGATGGCATCATTTGGCAACATCGTGATCACGATATCGGCGGCGCCGACGGCACTCACTGCCGTCTCGCAGGCTTGACAATCGCTGGCTACAAGCGCCGCCGTAGCAGCGGCATCGACGTCGAAAACGCGGAGATTAAAGCCTGCGGCCGAGAGATTGGCGGCCATAGGCTTTCCCATGGCTCCAAGACCGATGAAAGCAACGACAAGCACATCATCTCTCCTATATTCGCCGCGCGTCGATTGTGCGCTTGTGTGGGCAGATCGCCGATCTGCTGAAGAAAATGTCGGATACACGTCTTCTCGCCATGCTAGAAGGCGAAGAATTGCACAGTGGGTGTGCGTAACTGCGCGAGGTGACATGAGTTGGAACGATCTTCGCTTCTTTCTGGAGCTCGAACGGTCGAACACCCTATCTGCGGCGGCGCGTCAGCTGGACGTCGAGCACACGACGGTCTCGCGCCGGATCCGAGCGCTGGAGAGGACTATCGGATCCTCGCTTTTCACGCGCATAGGGGGAAGCTACGCCTTGACCGAAGTCGGCGAACAGCTTCTTCCGGTGGCGATAGAAATGGAGCGTGCCTACGCGAGCATTGAAAGGCGCGAAGCCGTACCCGCTTCGGGAGTAGGCGGACTGGTTCGGATCGGGTGCACGGAAGGGTACGGCGCGACAGTTCTTCCCCACCATCTTGTACGACTGCAGAGTGATTGGCCAAATATCAGAGTGGATCTCTTGATCATGCCTCGGATGACCCAAGTGCAGCGCAACGAGATCGATTTTCTCATCACAATCGATCGTCCGACCCGAGGGCCCTATACGGTTGTCAAACTCTCCAACTATACCCTCCATCTCTATGCTTCGGAACAATATCTCGCGAACAGAAGCGCGATTCGGGAAATCGCTGACTTGGCAGGGCACAGATTGATCAATTACGTGGACTATATCTCTGTGGCGAAGGATCTTCCCTTGTTCCATGACAAGGATGTGTCGATCGATCGCGGGATCCACAGCACCAGCCTCCTCGCTCAGTGCCAGACGGTGATAGCAGGCGGGGGGGTGGCAATCCTGCCGCGCTTCATTGCTAAGGACAGCCCGACGCTTCGCGCGATTCTTCCAGAAGCAATCCGGATGACGCGGACCTACTGGCTTGTGGCACAAGATAGCACGAAGGACGTACCCCGGATGCGGCTCGTGTCGGATTTTCTACGTCGCGCGGCTCGATTGGAACGTCTTTGAAGCGAGGACCGACAAAGACTCTTCTCAAAAGGAGTGGCTGTTGATTGCCGCTGAGAAGTGACCCATGTTTGAACACATCCTTGGCTTTGAGAGCTGAGATAGTCCCGATATGCGGCAGTTGCGGTCGATAGTCGTCGACCACGCACAGGATGCGCAACCGCCGGCTGCACGTCAGGGTGTCGGAGACGAAGTCGAGCGATCAGCGCTGGTTCGGGCCGTCCGGCAGCACCATGGGCGCCCGCGTGCCCAAGGCGCGCTTGCGGCCACCGCGACGATGTACCCGCAGGTTCTCCTCGCGATATCCCCAGCTTCCTTGGGCAACGGCGCATACCCAAAGGCCTCAGCTTCTCGTCGGGTGGGATCGGGCCGCGATCGATGGATGTCTTTTCAAAGAATTGCCAGCTTGCGGGGGTCGACGATCAAAGCTTGACGGCAGCTTTTTTGCATATAATATCGATAAAAATCATATAAATTGATATACGCATTTTCAATCTGCGATAGGGAGGGGATGGGAATGAGCAATCATATTTTCTACAAGTCCGTCTGCAAAAGTCAGTGTGGTGTGCCGCATCGCGTTCGCATGACAGCTCTCGCCGGTGTGTCCGTTGCTATTTTGGGCGGTCCAGCAGCTTTTGCGGCCCCCGCTGCAGGGCAAGCCCCGGCGCTGCAGGAGCAAGTGATAGCCGACATCATCGTCACTGCCCAAAAGCGTCAGGAGAGCGTTAATACAGTACCCATGTCGATCTCTACAGCGACTGGCGATCAGCTTTCTGCCAGAGGCGTCACTGAAGTTCGTGACCTGGTCAAGGTCGTCCCAGGATTCACCTATGCCGATTCGTCAAACGGCTTGCCCGTCTTTACGCTTCGCGGCGTCGGCTTCATTGATAACGCCCTTGGCGGTCGCCCAACGGTCAGCACCTATGTCGATGAAGCGCCGGTCACTTTCCCGATCCAGACACGAGGCACCAATCTCGATCTGGAGCGCGTTGAAGTACTCAAGGGGCCTCAAGGAACCTTGTTCGGCCAGAACGCGACCGGCGGCGCGATCAACTTCATCGCCGCCAAGCCCACAGCGACCTTCAAGGCCGGTGTGGACGTCAGTTACGGCCGCTTCAACGAATTCGACGTGAGCGGCTTTGTGAGCGGCCCCATCACCGATACCCTGCTCGCCAGAGTTGCTGTCCAGCATGAGAGCGGCGATGGATGGCAGAAAAGCTACACCCATGGCGGCACGCTCGGGCGCACTGATTTCACCAATGGCCGTCTGCTCCTGGACTGGACGCCTTCCGATAAATTCAGGGCGCAGCTAAACGTCAATGCCTGGGCGGACAGATCAGATATGCCGGCGGGCCAGTATATTGCCTTTTCGCCAGGCAATCCATCTACGGTGAGCTTAATACCCGATCTAGTCGCCTATCCACTGGCGCCGCAAAATCCCCGCGCGGCGGACTGGGACCCGGATCGGAGCTATGCGCGCAGCAACGAGTTCTACCAGGTAAATCTCCGAATGGACTATGATCTGGCGGAAAATCTGAAATTGACATCAATTACTTCGCTCAGCCAGACTGATATTGATCAAGACATGGACGTCGATGGGACGGCGGTTCATAACAACGACCAGCTGGCGATTGGAGATATTTCCACGATTTCACAGGAAGTGCGTCTGGCGGGACAATTTAGTCGTGGCCAGTTTGTCTTCGGCGCCACCTATGCCCATGACAAGATTCTTGATGACACGTATACTTCACCTTCATACAGCACATTGGGATTTACCTTTGTGCCGCTCGGCCTACCACAGTTCACGAATTTTCACGGCGTTAATCATCAAAGCGTAACCACGAAGGCCGTTTTCGGTAACGTCGATTTCGAGTTGACTGACACATTGAAGCTCAGCGGCGGCGCGCGTTATACGGACAGCCGCAACAAGTTCAACGGCTGCACCTTCGACTCAGGCGATGGCAATGGCGCGTCGGTGTTCGGGCCGTTCTGGTCTGCTGTACGTGGCTCGCCGGTTCTCGCAGGCCCCGGCTCCTGCTTGACTTTGGATGCAAACCTGATTCCCGGGGTTGTTCACGACAATTTGAATGAAGACAATGTTTCCTGGCGCGTCGGTGTCGAATGGACGCCCGCCGTTCGCGCGCTGCTCTACGCGAATGTAAGTAAGGGATACAAGGCGGGCGGCTTCCCAACGCTCGGCGCCGTCACGACTGATCAGTTCCGGCCAGCGAAGCAGGAATCTGTTCTGGCCTATGAAGCCGGCTTCAAGATATCGCTGCTGGATCGCACGTTGCAACTGAACGGAGCGGCCTACTACTACCGCTATACGGACAAGCAGATACTTGGCCGTGTGCCAAGCATAATTGGTCCACTGCTCGCACTGGTGAACGTACCGAAAGGGGATGTCCGAGGCGCCGAGTTGCAGGTCACCTGGGTGCCGGTGCGCGGCCTGACGATCAATACGGCGGCTTCCTATATCGACTCACGCATCAAGGGCGGATTCACAAACTACGATCCTGTCGGAGCGCTGAGAAATTTCGACGGCGAAAGCTTCCCCAACACGCCCACGTGGCAACTGGTCTCGGACGTGACTTACAAGACACGTCTGAACGACCGTTTCGACGGCTTTATCGGTGGTAACCTCAACTACCAGAGCCACACAAACAGCGCCTTTGGTGAGCTCAAGAATTTCGACGTAAAGGCCTATACCGTGGTCGACCTGAGGGCCGGTATCGAAACGAAAGATGGTGATTGGCGGGTTACCGTCTGGGGCCGGAATATCGGCAACGCCTATTATTGGACTGCCGCCAATCTCGCTGTTGATACCGTGGTCCGTTACACTGGAAAGCCAGCGACATATGGCGTTTCGCTGGCCTACCGTTTCAATTGAAATAGAGCGTCCCTACAGCGATTTTAGCGTGTCTAAATAATGCGCCTTCGGCTCGCCGCCGTTGCTGGCACGCCCTACAGTTGATCTTGCGGGGCCGGAACCCCTCGCTTCCGTACCTATTGATGACGCCCCGGGTCGCCGATGCCGACGCGCCGCGTAATCTTGACAGAATCGGGGGCATCTGTAATGAGTGGGTTGTATATTCCAACCCACAAGAAGAGATGTTTGTTATGGTATATGCCTCCGACACCGCCGAAACATCGAATGTCAAAGGTAAATTCGCCACTTACGCCTATCGCGCCTTCGGTGCCGAAAGTCCGGCGCCGCCCATCGTTCTGCTGCAGCGCTTCAGAGGAACGATGGATCATTGGGACCCAGCTTTTCTGGAAGTTCTTGCCTCCCAAAAGCGTGTGATTATTTTCGACAATGCGGGCGTGGGTGAGAGCACGGGCGAGGTCCCTGACACGATCGCGGGCGCAGCGGAACGGGTCAAGGATTTCCTCGACGCTCTCGGGGTCGAAAAAGCCGATGTGCTCGGATGGTCGATGGGCGGCATGACCGCTCTGGTTACGGCGCTTAACTATCCGGAGGCGGTGCGACGCTTGATGGTCCTGGGCAGTACGCCAGGAGGCCTCCCCGATCCGAACGAGCCGAATCAGCGTGTGTTCGACGTGATGACCTCTCCGACCAATGTCGATGAGGATTATATCTTCCTGTTTTTTGGGGATCATGAAGAAGGGCGTCGCTCGGGCCTGGAGTCGCTCCGCCGACTCGACACGCGGCTGCTCAAGTCGCAGGCGGAGGTAGCGCCGGAGGCCTGGGGAAATCAGTTGCAAGCCTGCATGAAGTTCATGGGAGGCGAAAACGCCGCATGGGATCGACTTGAGGAAATCGAGGTGCCGATGCTCGTGGCCAATGGCGCGCATGACGTAATGCTACCTTCGGAACATTCTTTTGCGATGGCGAAGCGTTCGAATAACGTAACTACAGTCATTTATGGAGACGAGGGCCACGGATTTCTATTCCCTCATTATGAAGACTTCGGAAATATCATTCTTAATTTCCTGAGATAGATCATGCGCTATAGATAATTTATCTTATTTTATTGATTTTAATTTTATTAAAAACACATATAAAAAACCTGATTGGAGAGAGTGAAATGCCGTTTTGGAGAATATACCACCCAGAGAACGCATACTCAACGGAAGAAAAGCATCGGTTCTCTGAGATTGTAACATCCCTTTATACCAATATTCCAATACCGAAATTCTATGTTGTGTGCTTTTTCGAAGAAGTTAAGAATGGCAATTTATTCGTTGGCGGCGAAGATTCTCAGAACTTCGTTCGAGTGCATATTGATCACATCGCCAGGACACTTCCC
>NZ_JBBJUL010000023.1:2500-5876 GCF_037725245.1 Sphingobium anseongense
TTAATCGATGCCGTGGCGTTCATGGTTTTCGGTTTGCGGTCGCAAGGCCGTGAAGCGGGGGCATGATCGTACACATATAGATTATCTGGCTGAGTATATTATCCGCATGATCGACATGGGTGCTGGAGCGATCCAGTGCTGTTGTTGGTGGTGTGGACTCTCAAGCGTGAGGTAAGGGCATCTGGTGAATGCCTTGGCATGTACAGGCGATGAAGGACGTGGCACGCTGCGATAAGCGTGGGGGAGCCGTGAGCAGGCTTTGATCCCGCGATTTCCGAATGGGATAACCCACCTTCACCATTTAATTCCTGGTCCGGTTCGCCGGATTGCGAGTTAAATGGTAGAGGTATCACTAAGCTGAATAAAATAGGCTTTGGTGAAGCGAACCCGGAGAACTGAAACATCTCAGTACCCGGAGGAAAAGACATCAACCGAGATTCCGTTAGTAGTGGCGAGCGAACGCGGACCAGGCCAGCGCCTGGTGTTTAATTAGCAGAAGTGTCTGGAAAGGCACGCCATAGCGGGTGACAGCCCCGTATGCGAAAATGAAACATCAGGACTTGAGTAGGGCGGAGCACGTGAAACTCTGTCTGAACATGGGGGGACCACCCTCCAAGCCTAAATACTCGTACATGACCGATAGTGAACCAGTACCGTGAGGGAAAGGTGAAAAGCACCCCGATGAGGGGAGTGAAACAGTACCTGAAACCGGATGCCTACAAGCAGTGGGAGGGTCCTTGAGACCTGACCGCGTACCTCTTGCATAATGGGTCTGTGACTTAGTGTATCAAGCAAGCTTAAGCCGTTAGGTGTAGGCGCAGCGAAAGCGAGTCTGAATAGGGCGAATAAGTTTGATGCATTAGACCCGAAACCCGGCGATCTATGCATGACCAGGCTGAAGGTGCGGTAACACGCACTGGAGGGCCGAACCGTTCAATGTTGAAAAATTGTCGGATGAGTTGTGCTTAGGGGTGAAAGGCCAATCAAGCCGGGAAATAGCTGGTTCTCCGCGAAATCTATTGAGGTAGAGCGTCGAATGATTGCCGTTGGGGGTAGAGCACTGGATGGTTGCGGGGGTCGCGAGATCTACCAACACTAACCAAACTCCGAATACCAACGAGTCTAGTTCGGCAGACAGACGGCGGGTGCTAAGGTCCGTCGTCAAAAGGGAAACAGCCCTAACCTACAGCTAAGGTCCCCAAGTCATCACTAAGTGGGAAAGCATGTGGGATTTCCAAAACAACCAGGAGGTTGGCTTAGAAGCAGCCATCCTTTAAAGAAAGCGTAACAGCTCACTGGTCTAAATAAGAGATCCTGCGGCGAAGATGTAACGGGGCTAAAGTGATGCACCGAAGCTTAGGGTGTGCAGTTTACTGCACGCGGTAGCGGAGCGTTCCGTAGGCCGATGAAGCGATCTGGTAATGGGTCGTGGAGGTATCGGAAGTGCGAATGCAGACATGAGTAGCGATTAACAGTGTGAGATGCACTGTCGCCGAAATTCCAAGGGTTCCTGCTTAAAGCTAATCTGAGCAGGGTAAGCCGGCCCCTAAGACGAGCCCGAAGGGGGTAGTCGATGGGAACCACGTTAATATTCGTGGGCCTGGAGGTGTGTGACGGATGGTGTAAATGGTCTGGGCTTATTGGATTGCTCCAGGCTGTGAAATCGTCCCAGGAAATAGCCCCTCCGTATAGACCGTACCCTAAACCGACACAGGTGGAATGGTAGAGTATACCAAGGCGTTTGAGAGAAGTATCCTGAAGGAACTCGGCAAATTGCCTCCGTACCTTCGGAAGAAGGAGGCCCCATCTAAGCGCAAGCTCTGATGGGGGGCACAGGCCAGGGGGTAGCGACTGTTTAGCAAAAACACAGGGCTCTGCTAAGTCGGCTTCAAGACGACGTATAGGGCCTGACGCCTGCCCGGTGCTGGAAGGTTAAGAGGAGGAGTGCAAGCTCTGAATTGAAGCCCCAGTAAACGGCGGCCGTAACTATAACGGTCCTAAGGTAGCGAAATTCCTTGTCGGGTAAGTTCCGACCTGCACGAATGGCGTAACGACTTCCCCACTGTCTCCAGGATATGCTCAGCGAAATTGAATTCTCCGTGAAGATGCGGAGTACCCGCGGTTAGACGGAAAGACCCCGTGCACCTTTACTGCAGCTTCAGAGTGGCATTAGGAAAGAACTGTGTAGCATAGGTGGGAGGCTTTGAAGCGATGACGCCAGTTGTCGTGGAGCCATAGGTGAAATACCACCCTGTTGTTTTCTGATGTCTAACCTCGCACCGTTATCCGGTGCAGGGACCCTCTGTGGCGGGTAGTTTGACTGGGGCGGTCGCCTCCTAAAGAGTAACGGAGGCGCGCGATGGTGGGCTCAGGACGGTTGGAAACCGTCTGTTAGAGTGCAATGGCATAAGCCCGCCTGACTGCGAGACTGACAAGTCGAGCAGAGACGAAAGTCGGTCATAGTGATCCGGTGGTCCCTCGTGGAAGGGCCATCGCTCAACGGATAAAAGGTACGCCGGGGATAACAGGCTGATGATTCCCAAGAGCTCATATCGACGGAATCGTTTGGCACCTCGATGTCGGCTCATCACATCCTGGGGCTGGAGCAGGTCCCAAGGGTTTGGCTGTTCGCCAATTAAAGTGGTACGTGAGCTGGGTTCAGAACGTCGCGAGACAGTTTGGTCCCTATCTGCCGTGGGCGTCGAAATTTGAGAGGAGTTGACCCTAGTACGAGAGGACCGGGTTGAACATACCTCTGGTGTACCAGTCGTTCCGCCAGGAGCGCAGCTGGGTAGCTATGTATGGACGGGATAACCGCTGAAAGCATCTAAGCGGGAAGCCTCCCTCAAGATAAGATTTCATCGAGCCGTCGTAGACCACGACGTTGATAGGCTGGGTGTGGAAGTGGAGTAATCCATGAAGCTAACCAGTCCTAATTGCTCTGTTCGCGCTTAAGAGTCCCACCATCAATATCAGCACTGGAAAACAGCGCCCGATAATGATGCGGATGATTTACGCAGCCCGATAATCACCCAAAACACCGTGCACGGTATCGATTGAAAACCCTTTGTTCATGCGCCTGCTTCATTGCTTGGTGACCATAGCGTCTGTGACCCACCCGATCCCATCCCGAACTCGGCCGTGAAACCAGTCTGCGCCGATGGTACTATTGCTCAAGCACTGGAAGAGTAGGTCGTCGCCAGGCATTGAAGCACGCGCATCAACAAAGACAAAACCCATTCATGATCTCTCATAATAAGGGCGGACCCAAAAAAGGTCCGCCCTTATCCTTTGGTGGCGCGGGATGGAGCAGCCCGGTAGCTCGTCAGGCTCATAACCTGAAGGTCGCAGGTTCAAATCCTGCTCCCGCAACCAA
>NZ_JBBJUL010000024.1:0-5473 GCF_037725245.1 Sphingobium anseongense
AAGAAAAGGCGGACTACACCACATTCCGGGACAGGATCGCCGTTCCCCCAAGCGTGACTCGGTAAACCGCTCCGAGACGGGGCGAACTATGCGCAACTTGTTCCTTCTAACGGAGAATGGCCGTAAATTTTCTTACGCACCATCTGTCCCCGCCGCTCCATGGCGCGTCTTGCTCTCTACAAAAAAGAATTTGGAGAGGGAAAAGCAATGATTGGAAGATTCCAAGGATGCCGCCTTAGCTGCGGAACTTCCATTGCCGCATCGGCAATTTTTCTTGCGGGCATGCCCACTTACGCACAAGAGGCAGCCTATAGTCTGAATATCCCGGCGCAGGAACTTGATCGCGCCCTCAGGACACTGGCACGTGCCACGCACATGCAAATTACTTTTGACGCCGCATTGCTGTCGGGCAAACGCACGCAAGCCCTGAAGGGCAGTTATACGCCCCGTACGGCGCTTGGCCTCCTGTTGAAAGACACTGGTCTTGTCGGACAAACCGGCAGTTCGGGGCTGATCATTATCCGGCCCGCACCGGCTCAGGTGCCGGCTGCGCTCTCAGCGCCCCCAGCGGGCGCGGCGAGGGCAGCGCAGCCGAGCAATAATGTCCCGCATCCGTCCCCTGCAGCAGATGACGCGCAGACGTCGAACATCGCGGACATTATCGTGACCGCTCAAAAACGCGCCGAACGCCTTCAGGATGTTCCGATTTCCGTTTCTGCCTTCAATGCGCAACAGTTGCAAACGCAGCAAATAAATACGACTTCCGATCTTGCTCAGATGACACCTAGCCTGACGATGAGCGAACAGTCGAACGTTGTGCTTCCCTTCATCCGGGGCGTCGGATCAACAGCGATCATTCCTGGCGAGGTAGGGAGTATATCCACCTATATCGACGGCGTCTTCATGCCGTCCCCCTTCGGTGCCTCGTACGAATTGGCAAACATAGAATCGGTGCAGGTGCTAAAAGGTCCGCAAGGAACGCTTTTCGGGCGCAATACTGCTGGCGGCGCGATAATATTGAACACCGAACAGCCAGGCTTTACCTGGAAGGGCAAGCTATCTGCCCAATATGGCAATTACGATTCTCGCAAGGTGGGTGCCTACGTGAACGGCCCTGTTTCGGACCGGGTCGCGATATCGCTGCTTGGCAGCTACGAAAAGGATGACGGTTACCTTCATGATATCATCCGAAATGAGCGAACCGGCGAACTGGAGAGGACGATGGCTCGCGGCTCCATCCTGTTTCGGGCGACCGATAAACTCACATTTACGGTAAACGCCGATTACGCGAAGAATGATGATAATAGCGGAATTTCGCAGCAGCCCCGCAATGGCTATCAGGGAAAGATGGCGATCACTCCTAATCCGACCGGATTTTATGATGTCGCGTTAAACACAGACGCTTCTGCCCGGATCAAGCAATATGGCGGATCGTTGCACATCGACTGGGACGCTGGCCCCGTACGCGTCGTATCCATAACAGCGAAGAGAAAAAACCGCTATGCGGTGCGGGACTATGACACTGACGTTACGCCGATCAAATATCAAACCATTTCATTTGACGAGTATAGTGACAATTTTTCTCAAGAGCTGCAGATTATATCGAATGGTGATGGGCCATTCAAATGGGTCGTTGGCGGTTTCTATTCAAATCAGGATGCAGGCTGGAACGATCTCAATTTTAATGGCACGATCTTCAGGACAAATACCAATGCAAAGGCGTTAGCGGTGTTCGCGGATGGCACTTACACATTGGGCGACTTCAAATTCACCGGAGGTATACGCTATAATATAGACAGACTCACATATACGGGGTCGCTAAATGGCGTTTTGAGAGCTGACGATTTCAAGAAGAAATATACGTCGGCAACGCCCCGCGCTGTCCTGAGCTATCACCCCAGCCGCGATGTCTTGGCCTATGCGAGCTACTCGAAGGGTTTCAAGAGCGGCACGTTCAGCCAGACGGCTTTTTCACGCACACCCATCGACCCCGAGAGGATCAATGCCTACGAACTTGGTCTGAAACTCCAGCCCGCACCGTGGCTGACGGCCAACGCTGCCGCCTATCTCTATGATATCAAGGGCTTGGTCGTTCAGTCTCAGGACCCCGTTACCAATCTCCAGGTTCTGCAAAATGCTGCATCGGCGCGGACGAAAGGCTTCGAATTCGAAGCGACAATCCGGCCGATCCCGCGGCTCGATATAAATGCGGGCATTTCCTATCTTGACGCCAAATACAAGGATTTCGACAAGGCACAGGCATTCGTGCCGAGGGCAGCGGGACTCCCGCCGCTGACCCCCGATGGGACCGGCAATATGTCGGTGTCGGTGGATGCGTCTGGTAACAGGGTCGTTCGATCGCCGAAATGGACATTTAACGTCGGCGCTTCCTGGACGATCGATTTGCCATCTGGTGGCTCGGTCGTGCCCTCTGCCCATCTTTTCCACACATCGGCCTTCTTCTTCGACGCCATCAACCGGCTGAATCAGGACGCCTACACTTTGGTCAACGCACAGATCGAATGGCGACTGCCCGGTGACAGGTTCACCATCGCTGCATATGGCAAAAATCTTGGCGGCACCAAATATCTGGACTCCTTCGGCGCTTCGACTTTTACCGACCGCGCGGTGCCCGGCAGCCCGCGGACATATGGGGTCAGGGTTGGCTACAAATTTTGATGCATCATGTCCTGACTTCCATGCTGTGTTTCAGCGTGGAAGTCAGACTATAGCTTTCATCTAATATAGTGCGATGATGGCTAATGTGGGCATTGACTATGCAGTTGTCGAGCAATGAAAGAAAATGCCTTTCCCGTTTATCCGTGCGGATTTAAGAGGATTTCAAATATGCCTGTACGTGGATCTTTGCCACGGTGGATGTTGATCGGCATATGCTTTCTCGGCTGCAACATGACCATGGGCTTCGCTTTTGGCTCATTTGGGCCGCTACTGGCCAGTACAGAGCAGCATTTTGGGATAAACCGCCCTGCTGCGTCCCTGGGCATGGCCTTCGTCACCCTGGCCGTAGGTGGCCTTGCCCCCTTTCTCGGCAATGTCATGCAGATAGTCCCGGTGCGCCACGCGATGGCTGGTGGCTGCTTGCTGAGTGCAATAGGTTATTTTGGACTGGCGACGCTAAACTATTATCCGCTGGCTCTGTTCATGTTTATATTGACCGGTGCCGGCATCTCTTTGAGCGGCATCATCGGGCCGCTGACCGTCATCAGCCGCTGGTATACGGATGGTCGCGGTGCCGCGCTATCGATCGCAGAACTGCCCATCTTCATACTGGTCATGCCCTTCGTCATCGGTAGCGTCCTTCCGCACGTCGGACGATCGGCCATACTTGCGACTGTAGCGGTCATCTTTGTCGCGATCGCGCCGCTGTTCCTGCTCTTGCGCGATCCACCGGCCAACGGGTTCAGCGCAACCGGCGACGGCGCGACGACGTCGCAGATGGTGGTCGAAGAGACAGGCGGCGGCTCGGCGCTCACGAACCTTCAAATTCTCTCCATGCGTCCTTTCTGGCTTCTCTCGCTTGCCATGGGCATCATGTCCGGGGCCAGTCTGGCCTTCTATGTGCACATCGTCGCTTTCGCCATGGGCCGGGGCATGACCCTGCTGGCGGCCGGCGGTATGCTCTCAGCCTATGGCGCCGCCGGTCTGGTCGGCGTGCTTTTGTGGGGCCGCATCGCGGACTGGCGCGGTCCGCCGCAGACACTCGCGCTGACGAGCTTTCTGCTGACGCTCCTTTGGCTTGCCATGATCCTGGTCCCGACCAGCGGTCTGTACGTGGTCGCGGCGGGTTTGGGCTTGTGCGCTACACCCATGCTTACGCTTCACGGCGCCGCGCTAAGCGCGCTGATTCCGTCGAACAGCGCCAGCCGCGCAATGGGCCTGAGCTACGGCATAAAGTTGCCTTTTCTGTTCGTTGCCGCACCCGCCATCGCATTCATCTTCGAATCCACCGGCGGCTATACGACGCCATTTGCCGTGATCGCTGCGGTCATGGCCCTGTGCTGCCTTCTTTTTATCGTTCTTTCGATGACAACAGGCCAGCATCACAATTCGAGGGTACCGCGGGGACGCCGCCTTGAACCGCCGCTCTCAAGGGAAAATCTTCCTGCCGAGACTTAGCGTTTGGATATCTTGCGCCTGAAGCACTGAACGCCATGGGCTGACATATTTTGGAGAATGATGATGGAATATGAAGTTGTTACCGATGGGCTTTGCTTTCCGGAAGGCCCGGTTTGGATGCTGGATGGCAGTATTATTCTGGTCGAGGTCGGCGCAGGCCGGATCACCCGGGTATGGCCTGATGGGCGCAAGGAAACCGTTGCAGAGCCAGGAGGCGGCCCGAGCGGGGCCGCAATCGGTCCCGATGGCTTTCTCTACGTGGTCAATAACGGCGGTTTTGTCTGCCACGAACGCGATGGCCTGACGATTCCCGGCGAAGCCTTGCCGGGTTACAAGTCCGGATGGCTCGACCGGATCGACATCGGAACGGGGAAGGTCGAGCGGCTTTACGACAATTGTGAGGGCCATCCCCTTTCTGCGCCCAACGATATCGTATTCGACTATCAGGGTGGCATCTGGTTCACGGATTTCGGCAAGCACCTTAGCCATAGCATAGGGTATGGAGGCCTGTTTTATGCCAAGCCGGACGGCTCCTTGATCAAGCGCGCAGTGGCTGGACCACATTATAATGGCATTGGCCTGTCGCCCGATAGAAACACCCTCTATACCGCCCCGTCTTACGAGTCATTGCTGGTCGCCTTCGACATAAAGGGACCGGGCGACCTAGCACCGACAACAGGGTTTGTGATGGGCCGGCCTGTTGGTCAATTTGCGGCCCATCAAATGCCGGATTCGTTTGCGGTCCTAGCGAACGGGCATGTCGCGGTGGCGACGGTGGCGGCGAGGCCGGGGATTGCATCGGTCAATCCGGAAAGCGGTCAGATCACCAACTATCCCCTGGATGAAATGGTCGTTACCAACATATGCTTTGGCGGTAAGGACATGCAGGATGCCTGGATTACGCTGGGAACGACCGGGCGTCTCTTCAAGACCCGCTGGGAAACACCAGGATTACGGCTGGCGCACTATAGCTGAAGTCTTGATTGGCCTCAAACGGCGGACCTTGCTCTTTGTATCAATTGCAACCGCCTCCTTCATTATTCGAGTGGATACGCAATAAGCCGCTGACCTTGAGGAGAGAATGGTAATGAAAGTGCTCGACGCACAGGAACTGTTGCAAACCGCTCAGGATCGGACCGGCCTGTCCGACTTTGGACCGGATGATTTCCGCGAAGGCCTCGACATGCTCGTGAAGGGTGTCAATGCCGAGGTAGACGTCCGCCCCGATCGCGTCGAGCATCTGCGGGAGAACATCTTGCGCCTGTTGATCAACCGGCTGTGGTTCCAAAAAGACCTCGCTGAGCATCCCGAAATTCTCGACGAGATCATCGACGCA
>NZ_JBBJUL010000025.1:0-3378 GCF_037725245.1 Sphingobium anseongense
GGCGCGGTGATGCGTGAATGGTGGATGAGGACGATCGAGTCGTCGCTCGCTCCGCTCCTGCGTGACAAGGGCTTTGACTGGGAGGTCTCGGTGAACGAAACGCCTTTCGATCTATGGACGCTCCAGGGTGAGATCCCCCCGCCCTTCCAATCCGTCGGCGAGAAGCGGTGGATCGACGAAAACAAGGCAAGTCCCTACACATTCGAAGAGAAACTGCCTTTGGTGATGACGTTCAACCCCGGCGTTCAAAACGGGTAGCGACTATTCTGACTATATGAAAACGCAATGGAGAGTGAGATTGTGACGACAGATCATGTTATACTCGAACAGCGCGGTAGAGTTGCCGTAATGACTATGGCTTTCAAGCCATATAATCTGCTTGGGTTCGATCTTATCGCCGCACTGAGCGACGCGCTCGATCGCGTCGACCAAGCCAACACTGGCGCCATTCTCTTGCGAAGCTCTCTGCGCCATTTCTCGGCGGGTGCGGATCTCAATATGTTTGAGCAGCGCATCGTAACCGGGAAGGCCGACGCGTTGCCGGACCTGTTGGGCTTCATGCAGAAATGGGAAGGCTTCCCTATCCCGATCGTCGCCGCGCTTCACGGCGCGGTTCTGGGCGGCGGTTTTGAACTGGCCATGATGTGCGACTATATCGTCGCAGCCAGCTCAGCGAAGATCGGGTCGGTCGAGGCCACGCTCGGCTTGCATCCGCTCATGGGTGGCGTTCAACGTCAGGTCCAGCGCGCCGGCGCGCTGCGCGCCAAGGAGCTGTCGATCCTGGCACGTCGTTACGATCCAGCGACGCTGGAGCGCTGGAACCTGATTAACCTGGTCGTTCCGGATGACCAGCTTGAAAAAACCGCATTCACGATTGCCGAAGAAATCGCCCACGGGTCGACTGTCGCCCACGCGGCCACCAAGAAGCTTGCCCAGATCGCGCTCGACGAAGGTGTCGCGGCTGCGGATGCCGCAATGGAAGAGATTCAATCGGGCATCTGGGCGTCCGAGGACCTCAAAATCGGTCTCAAGGCGTTCAACGAAGCTGGTCCTGGCGCCGCCAAGTTCGTGGGACGCTGAGCCATGGCGGGTCCCCTCGAAGGCATCAAGGTTGTCGACTTTTCCCGCGTCCTGGCGGGGCCATTATGCGCCCGAACACTGCTAGACCTGGGCGCGGAGGTCATCAAAATCGAGCCGCCAAATCCTGACGTTTCGCGGCTCGCTTTCCCTCAAGCGCCCGGCATGTCCGGTTATTATGCGCAACAGAATGCCGGCAAGCGCAACGTCAGCATCGACCTTAATGTGCCCGGAGCGCGAGAGCTTGTCCTTAAACTTTGCGACGAGGCTGACATCGTGGTGGAGAATTTCAGGGCGGGAACGCTCGGTTTCTTCGATCTCGATTACGACGTTCTGGCGGAACGCAATCCCCGCCTGATCTACGCGTCGATCACCGGCTATGGTCAGGCAGGCCCATGGCGCAGCCGCATGGCCTATGCGCCGGCTGTTCATGCCGAGGTTGGCCTTACCCATCACAGCGTCCGCCATTACGGCGACGCACTGGCGGCACCGCGAAGTGACAGCTTGAGCCATGCCGATGTCTACGCCGGCACGGCGGCCGCCATCGCAATTTTGGCAGCGCTTCACCGCAGGTCGATTACCGGCATTGGTCAGGCAATCGATGTGTCGATGGCTGCGACGTTGCTTGCGATGAACGAACGCGCTCATGTCGACCTGAATCATTTCGAGCTTGGATCTGAACCGGCGATCCTCGGGGCAACTGACACCCCCTTCTTCACAGGCCCGGGTGGCGAAACATTCACCGTGGCGGCAAGCCTCGTAGGCTCGGCGACATTCCCCTGGTATGCGCACGCGATGCGCAGGGCGGACCTGGAGGACGATCCCCGTTTCTCGACAGCGAGCGCTCGCCTGGAAAATAGGCATCTGCTCCACCAGATCGTCCAGGACTGGATTTATACCTTCCCCGACATGGCAACACTCGATGCGCAGTTCGACGAAGGCAAGATTGCCATGGGAGAGTTGCGTTCCATGGCAGAGCTGGCGGAGACGGATTGGGCGGACTATTGGGGAGCGGTCCAGGAGGTACCTGATCGGCACGGCGGGACCTATCGCCTGCCCGGAAGGCCTTGGCATTTCTCGCGCGACCGGCTCGAACCACTTGGGCGGCCAGCGTTCCGTGGCGAGGATAATCGGCAGGTCTTTCGTGAATATGCCTTCAGCGATGCCGAGATAGACGCGCTGGAAAAATCGGGTGCGCTCGTGGCCGATCCCGTCCTCGGCGACATTGCCGTATCCGACAGGGCCTCGGTGGTGCCGGTTATGAACGAACTGGACGGGAGTTCAAACAATGGCTGAAGCGGAACAAGCGCAGCGGATCGTGCTTGCCTCTCGGCCGAAAGGCGAGGCAACCACGGATAATTTCCGGCTTGAACAGATGCCGATCCCGGTCCCGGGCAAGGGAGAAATCCTTGTCCGTGGGGATTATCTCTCGCTCGATCCTTACATGCGCGGTCGGATGAACGACCAGAAATCATACGCCGCGGCGGTCGAAATCGGCGAAGTGATGACGGGCGAAGCGGTCGGGACGGTGATCCGATCAAACGCTCCAGGTTTCGCAGAAGGCGACATAGTTGCCGCCCATACAGGATGGGCAACACATGCAGCCGTGGCCGGCGCGCAGGCACGCAAGATCGACACGCAGGTGGCGCCAGCGTCGGCCTATCTCGGCGTCCTGGGCATGCCAGGGTTCACTGCCTATTCCGGCCTTAAGGAAATCGGCAAGCCAGGAGCAGGTGAAACGCTGGTCGTGGCCGCCGCCAGTGGACCGGTGGGATCCATGGTTGGCCAACTTGCCAAGGCAGCAGGCGCCCGCACGGTCGGCATCGCCGGCGGCGCGGTGAAGTGTCAAGCGCTCGTCGATGAATTCGGCTTCGACATAGCGCTCGATCATCATGCCGAGGATTTCGAAAGCCAGCTGAGCGCGGCTTGCCCCGATGGTATCGACGTCTATTTCGAGAATGTCGGGGGCCGGGTGCTGGCAGCCGTAATGCCGCTGCTCAATCCATTTGCCCGCGTCCCGGTCTGCGGCCTGGTTGCCCATTATTCCGGGCAATCGGCCGGGGCACCCGATCAGTTCCTGGTTCTGATGCGCGACATCCTGGTCAAGAGCCTCACCGTCCGTGGCTTCATAAACTATGATTTGATGGAATATTATCCTGCCTTTCTGGAAGAGGTCGGAGCCGGCATCAGCAATGGCGCTATTCGATATCGCGAGGATACTGTCCGCCGACTCGATCAGGCTCCTGACGCCTTCATCGGCATGCTCAAAGGCAAAAACTTCGGCAAACTGCTCATTCAGCT
>NZ_JBBJUL010000026.1:0-2229 GCF_037725245.1 Sphingobium anseongense
TGTTGATTGCCGCTGAGAAGTGACCCGGGGTTTTCATCGAGAAGTGACCCACCTTGCGATTATGTTTCGGATGTCAGGGGTGGGTCAAGATGGGGTTTTCTCCTTCCGGGTTTTGGGCTGCTGAGCCGAGCTGTTTTTGAAGCGGAAGCTGTCGTTCCCGGTCTCAAGGATGTGGCAGTGGTGGGTGAGCCGATCGAGGAGCGCGGTGGTCATCTTGGCATCGCCGAACACGGTGGCCCATTCACTGAAGCTGAGGTTGGTGGTGATGATGACGCTGGTGCGCTCGTAAAGCTTGCTCAGCAGATGGAACAGCAGGGCGCCGCCCGAGGCACTGAACGGCAGATAGCCAAGCTCGTCGAGGATCACGAGATCGGAGTGGGCAAGTCTTCCGGCGATCTGGCCCGCCTTGCCCTGTGCCTTCTCCTGTTCCAGCGCATTGACCAGCTCGACCGTGGAGAAGAACCGCACCCGTTTGCGGTGATGCTCAATGGCCTGAACGCCCAGCGCTGTGGCGATGTGGGTCTTGCCGGTGCCGGGGCCGCCGACCAGCACGATATTGTCGGCAACATCCATAAACTCGCAGCGGTGGAGCTGGCGGACCAGCGCCTCGTTGATCTCGCTGCTGGCAAAGTCGAAGCCCGCCAGGTCGCGATAGGCCGGGAACCGCGCGGCCTTGAGCTGATAGGATACCGATCGCACCTCCCGTTCGGCGGTCTCCGCCTTCAGCAGCTGCGACAGGATCGGGACCGCCGCATCGAACGCCGGCGCTCCCTGTTCCATGAGATCGGTGACGGCCTGAGCCATGCCATGCATCTTGAGGCTGCGCAGCATGACGATGATGGCGCCGCTGGCGGGATCATGACGCATGGCGGTTCTCCCCGCGCAGCGCATCATAGCGTTCCACATTGGCAAGAGGCTCGCTGACCAGTCTGAGCGCCTGGGGCGCCGTGATCGGCGGTGTCGCCAGCGGCTTGCCGTCGATCAGCCGGTGCAGCGAGTTGAGGATATGGGTTTTGGTCGGAACACCGGACTCCAGCGCCATGGTCACCGCGCGCAGTACGACCTGCTCGTCATGATGCAGCACCAGGGCAAGGATCTCGACCATCTCCCTGTCGCCCCCGGGAGCGCGCAAGAGATGGCGCTGTAACCGCTGGAAGGCATCGGGCATCTCTAGGAACGGCGCGCCGTTGCGCAGGGCGCCAGGCTTGCGCTGGACGACCGCCAGATAATGGCGCCAGTCATAGATGGTGCGCCCTGGCTTGTCGTGGGAGCGATCGATGATGCGCTGGTGTTCGCACAGCAACTGCCCCTCCGCGACGACGAGGAAGCGGTCAGGATAGAGCCGCACGCTGACAGGACGGTTGGCAAAGGACGCCGGCACGCTGTAGCGGTTGCGCTCCAGATGGATGAGGCAGGTCGGTGAGACCCGCTTGCCATACTCGACAAAGCCGTCGAACGGCCTGCCCATCGGCATCAGGCTTGCCACCTCCTCGGCCCAGGCATCAGCGACAGAACCCGGTTCGATCCCGTGCGGGATATCCTGCCACAGCGCCTTGCAGCGCTCTTCTAACCAGCTGTTCAGGGCGTCGAGCGTCTCGGTCTGGGGAACGGGCTGCCACAGGCGATGCCGCGCATCCTGTACGTTCTTCTCGACCTGCCCCTTCTCCCAACCCGCTGCTGGATTACAGAACTCCGCCTCATAGAGATAATGGCTGACCATCGTCAGGAAGCGGGCGTTGACGGTCCGGTCCTTGCCGCGCCCGACCTTGTCGACCGCCGTGCGCATGTTGTCATAGATGCCGCGGCGTGGCACGCCGCCCAGCACGCGGAACGCGTGATTATGCGCGTCGAACAGCATCTCGTGGGTCTGGAGCAGATAGGCTCGAACGAAGAAGGCCCGGCTGTAGCTGAGCTTGAAGTGTGCAACCTGCAGCTTGGTGCGCACGCCATCGATGATCGCCCAGTCCTCGCTCCAGTCAAACTGGAACGCCTCACCTGGCGCAAACGACAACGGCACGAACGTGCCCTTGCCACTCATCTGCTGCTGGCGGCGATAATCATCGCGCCAGGCACGCGCAAAGGCTGCCACACGGCCGTAGGACCCGTCAAAGCCCAGGCTTACCAGATCGGCATGCAACTGCTTGACCGTGCGCTTCTGCTTGCGCGATCGGCCCATCTCTCGCCTGAGCCACACCGTCAGCCGCTCGACGAACGGGTCCAGCTTACTCG
>NZ_JBBJUL010000027.1:0-1860 GCF_037725245.1 Sphingobium anseongense
CCGTTCTTGATCCCGCATTTGCTGGAATTGCTCGTGCGGCATGCTCTGCGGCACGGTCACATCGAATTCGAAAAAGTACCGCATGGCCAGCCTAAAACCTGACCCGGTCGGCACCTTTGAGACCCAGAAGCGCGCGCGCCTCTTCGGGTGTCGCGGGCGAGAGGCCGAACTCTTCGACGATCCGAACGATCTTTGCGACCTGCTCGGCATTGTTGGAGGCCAGGCGCCCCCTGCCGATACCCAGACTGTCTTCCAGGCCCACGCGAATATTCCCGCCCATCAATGCCGAATGCGCGGCGAACGGCATCTGCGCGCGACCCGCACCAAGAACCGACCAGACATACTGATCCCCGAAAAGACGGTCGGCGGTATTTTTCATGAACATGAGATTTTCCGGCTCAGGCCCAATACCGCCAAGAATGCCGAAGATGAACTGGAGGAAGAACGGTGGCTTGAAGAGTCCTTTATCCACACAATGGGCAAGGTTATAAAGATGTCCTACATCGTAGCACTCGTGCTCAAATTTGGTGCCATGTTCTTCACCGAGGGCGCGATAGATTTTCTCGATGTCACGGAACGTGTTCCGAAAGATCGCATCGTCTGATTCACGGAGATAGGATTCTTCCCAATCATATTTCCAGTTTTTGTAACGATCGGCCATCGGATGGAGCGCGAAGTTCATCGTCCCCATGTTCAGGGAACACATTTCAGGCGACGTCATCAAAGGTGCGGCAAGACGCTCATCCAGCGTCATCTTGACGCTTCCGCCAGTTGTCAGATTACAGATCGCATCCGTCGCCTGCTTGATCCTCGGCAAGAACCCCATGAACAACTTCGGGTCGGCACTTGGACGCCCATCCTTCGGGTCCCGTGCATGAAGATGAAGGATGGCCGCCCCCGCTTGCGCTGCTGCGATTGCCTGTTCCGCAATGGCATCCGCCGTTATCGGCAATGCGTCTGACATGGTCGGCGTGTGCACCGAACCCGTGATGGCGCAGGTGATCACAACCTTGTTTTTCATCACAGCTCCTCTCCGTCCGTCCCCTAACGGGCAGACACAAGAGATGCCAGTTATAATATCGATACGTCAAGGAGATATCGACATTATTGACCGACTAGATATTTTCAGGGCCATGCGGTAGGCAATTCGACATGTCTGAACCAAACTCCGCTTTGCCAAGCCTGACCCAAGACGCATATCAACGCCTGCGGGCGCTGCTTCTGTTTGGTCGGGTCGCGCCTGGCGCCAAGCTCAAGATTACCGATCTCATCACATCGCTGGACGTGAATATGAGCGCGGTGCGCGAAGCCTTGGCGCGATTGACGGCGGAAGGGTTGGTCATTGCCGAGCCTCAGAAGGGATTTCGCGCATCACTTCTGACGGAAGTGGACTTGCGCCAACTGACAGATGCACGGATCCCGATTGAGGAAATGTGCATCCGGCGCGCAATCGATGCCGGCGACCTGGCATGGGAACAAGCCATCGTTTCTGCGCTCCATGGCCTAACACGTACCCAGCATTATGGCGAGGATGGCCGAGTGACTAGCGAGTGGGCGGAGGCTCATGACCAGTTGCATCGAGCTTTCGTATCGGCATGCGACAACCCTTGGTTGCTTCGTATGAGAGAAACCCTTGCAGCCCAGGGAGACCGTTATCGTTGGTTCGCCGCAGCCGCTTCGCGTCCAGATCGCGATCTGGATGATGAACATCGGTGCATAGCGGATGCTTTCATCGACCGTGATGCGGATCGTGCCGTACGGCTGATGTCCGAACATATACGCTTCACAGCCGAAACACTGCTCAAACACGGCTTCTTCAAAACTAGTACGCGAACGGCCAGCCCGATTAAGCGCCAGCGC
>NZ_JBBJUL010000028.1:0-1839 GCF_037725245.1 Sphingobium anseongense
TATCGACCTGCCCAGCGGCGTGTGCCTGTCAGTCGACAGCTATGTGAACGAGAAGGCACTGGCCCGCGTGTTGCGGGCCTTGCGGGATATTTCATGATCTCACTGGCACCGGGTACGAAGGTCTATCTCGCGAGCAAGCCGGTCAGCATGCGTCTGGGTTTCGATGGTCTGGCGGCGCTGGTTCGTCCGCTGTTCGCGGTCGAGCCCTATTGCGGCCATGTCTTCCTGTTCCGCAGCAAGAGCGGCACCTATCTCAAGGCCCTGCACTGGGACGGTTCTGGTATATGCCTGTTCGCCAAGCGTCTGGAGCGGCATCGCTTCGTGTGGCCGCCGCTGGTCGAGGGCGGCGTGGTGCTGACCCCGGCGCAGTTCGCGCTGCTGATCGAGGCGATGGACTGGCGGCGCACGATCGTGCCGGAAGCGCCCCGGATACCGGTGCAGATGTAGGCATAAAGTAGCGTAAAACCGGGCATTTTCCTTGGTCTACATGGCCCATTTTGCTATGGGGAACCGTGTCCGCCGACGAGATAAACCTCCCTGCCGATCCCGATGCATTGCGCGCGCTTTTCGCCGATATGCAGGCGCGTATCGCGGCCTCCGAACAGGCGCTGGAAGCCGAACGGACAGCCCATGAGGCCACACGCAACGCAGTCAAGCTGACCACGCTCCAGATCGAGAAGCTCAAGGTCCAGTTGTCCCGGCTGCGCCGGATGAAGTTCGGTCAGTCGTCCGAGCGGATCACCGAGATGGCGGATCAGCTTGAACTGACGCTGGAGGATCTCGAAGCCGAACATGCCCATGCCGCATGTGCCCTCGGCGAACCGGCAGCAGCGGAAGAGCGGGCACCAGCAGTCCGGAAGCCCAAGCGCCTGCCGCTGCCCGATCATCTGCCGCGCGACGAGGCAGTGCATGCTGCTCCCGACGCTGATGGCTGCTCTGCATGCGGCGGTGCCATGGGCAAGCTGGGCGAGGACGTGACCGAGGTGCTGGAGTATGTGCCGGGGCGTTTCCGCGTCGTGCGTCATGTCCGCCCCAAGCTGGCCTGCGGCCGCTGCGATGCCATCAGCCAGGCACCGGCGCCATCCTTGCCGATACCGCGCGGTCGGGCCGGTCCCAATCTGCTGGCGCATGTGATCATGTCCAAGTTCGCCGACCATCTGCCGCTGTATCGGCAGTCGCGCATCTATGCCCGTGAGGGCGTCGATCTCAGCCGTTCTACCCTGGCCGACTGGCTGGGACAGGTCAGTTGGCTGTTGCAGCCGCTGGTGGACCGCATCTCCGACCATGTCATGGCCAGCCCCAAGCTCCATGCCGACGATACACCCGTGCCCGTTCTGGCGCCGGGCACCGGCGAGACCGCGACGGGCCGATTATGGGTGTATCTGCGCGACAACCGACGATGGCGACCGAGCGACAGACCGGCGGCGCTGTTTCGCTACAGCCCGGATCGCAAGGGCGAGCGTCCGCGCGAACATCTCAGGGCATTCGCAGGCTTCCTGCAAGCCGATGCCTATGCCGGGTTTGAACGGCTCTATGTGCCCGACCGTCAGCCGGGGCTGATAACGCCTGTCGCCTGCTGGGCGCATGCACGGCGCAAGCTGCACGATGTCTACAAGGCCGACCCGCATTCCGTCGCGGCTGAGGGGCTGAAGCTCATCCGCGAGCTTTACGATGTCGAGCGTGGCATCGCCTGCGACCCTGCCGATGATCGCCGGAAGGCGCGCAAGCTGTCCCGCCTGCGGGCGCTGGATTTCTTCGCGTGGGCCGATGGCGTGCTGAGCCAGATTTCTGCGCGGTCGCCGCTGGCTGAGGCGCTGCGCTATGCCGTGAAGCTCAAGC
>NZ_JBBJUL010000029.1:0-1703 GCF_037725245.1 Sphingobium anseongense
ATCGAGATTGTCAGCAACATGATGCGCGGCTTTGTCGATCTGGCTTTCGAGGAAACGCCAGAGCAAATTTTGCTGGGGACAACACTGGATTTATTATCCGATTTGGATTCGGCTGGGATAGAATCGAACCATCACCTGACATCGACATTCAACCAGACTGCGGAGCAACGCGGAGAGGACGAAACCCATGAGTAGCGACCACCAGCCGCCCGCCGTGATCTATTGCCGCGTGAGCGACAAGAAACAGAAATCCGAAGGCAACGGCCTCGACTCCCAGGAAACGCGCTGCCGCCAATTCGCTCTGCGTAAAGGCTATCGCGTCGTCCAGACATTCCACGACGACTTCACGGGCCAGACATCGGATCGCCCGGCGGTCAAGGAGATGATGGCCTATCTCAAAAAGAAAAAGATCGCCCATTTCGTGATCGTAGACGATTTGAGCCGGATCGCGCGGGACGTGGAAGCCCATACGCAACTGCGCCGCATGGTGAAGACCATCGGCTCGTTCATGGCCTCACCCAGCCATGAATTCCGCGAAGACCCAGATGGCCGCTTCCATGAAAACATTCTCGCCAGTTCCTATCAGCATCAACGCGAGAAGAACGCAGAACAAACCCTCAACCGGATGAAGGCACGGGTTGCCAATGGCTATTACGTGTTCGCGAAGCCCATCGGCTATTCCTATCGCATGGTGAAGGGGCGCGGCAGGATGCTCTTTCGCAATGAGCCTTATGCCACAATCATAGCCGAAGCGCTCGAAGGATTTGCCAGCGGCAGGTTCGGGTCACAAGCTGAGGTCGTGCGCTTCCTTGAAGCCCAGCCGGAATATCCCAAGGACCGCAACGGGCATGTTTTGTTTCAGCATGTGAGCGCGTTGCTGACGCGCCCTGTCTATGCCGGGATGGTCGAGGCTCCCAACTGGAACATCGGTATCACCAAAGGGCATCACCCGGCGTTGATCAGCTATGAGAACTATTTGAAGATTCAGGATCGCTTGAAGGTCAAATCGGTCGCGCCAGCGCGGAAAGATATTTCCGCCGAGTTCCCGCTGCGGGGCGTGGTCGTATGCCACGACTGCGGCACCCAACTTACCTCCTGCTACTCCAAGG
The DNA here is from genome assembly GCF_037725245.1 of Sphingobium anseongense. Classification (NCBI taxonomy): domain Bacteria; kingdom Pseudomonadati; phylum Pseudomonadota; class Alphaproteobacteria; order Sphingomonadales; family Sphingobiaceae; genus Sphingobium; species Sphingobium anseongense. The sequence continues at coordinate 1,110 of NZ_JBBJUL010000029.1, forward strand.
GCAGGTCGAAATGGTACGCGATCTACTTCTGCTTCAAGAAGCATTGCCCCTCCTATCGGAAATCCATTCGCCGTGAAAAGCTGGAGGGCGATTTTGAAGCGATCCTTCAGCAGCTTCAGCCCAGCCGAGAAATTTTTGGATTGGCGGTGGCGCTGCTAAAAGACTGGTGAGACGAAAGGCTGGCATCATCGAAGGCCCGTCGTCAATCCGCGGAAGATGAGTTGCGTTCCAACGAACGCGCGATCAACCAATTGCTCGACCGAATTATCGAAGCGGATAATCCTACGATCATCAAGGCTTACGAGAATCGCCTTCGTCTCCTTGAACAGAACAAGGCGATGTGCGCAGAAAAAGCCGCGAATCTGGGGCGTCCGAAAGGCGATTTTGAAAAGACAGTTCGCTCCGCTCTCGTCTTTCTCGCAAGTCCTTGGGAGATATACAAAAATGGTTCGCTGGAAGTGCGGCGTATGGTCTTGAAACTGACCTTTGCAGAGCGTCCGTCCTACAGTCCAAAAGACGGAGTTCGCTCCGCTCTAACTACCTCACCTTTCAGGATTTTATCCGACCTGAAAGGGGGTATGGAAGCTATGGTGC
>NZ_JBBJUL010000030.1:0-1575 GCF_037725245.1 Sphingobium anseongense
TCTTCGCCTCTGACACCAGACGAAGACTTACATGAGTCGGACCTGAATCTTGATTCGAAAAATTTGCGGCAGCCCCGGTCTGACGAGAGCAGTCGAACTGGGGCAATCCGAAAGCAGGTAGATCGGGTGATTGCCGTAGTTTTGGGAAGTGCGGCTTACGATGGAATCAAGAGCTATTTCCCTGGAAGCTCTCGACAGGCAACGCAGCCATGCGAAGAAAGCGAATCGGGCTATGTGTCGTCGAGCGACGATACAGACACTTTGATCTTGATACTCGAAGGCAAGCGCCTTCGCCCGATCGACCGCCAAATCGGCAATTCGGGGCTGTTTGAGCAGTTCATCGATTGGGTAGCACCTGAAGTGAACCAGGTGGCTCCACACCATGGCGAACCCCTCTTGGTGCAGACGACTCTTGACCTCCGCCTTCAACGAACAGCCATTGACACGATTCAGCCGCTTCTTCCATCACGAGCCGAAGGTGTTCTGACAACCATTGATCGCAGCGGCGCGGTTCACGCCATGGTTGGTGGGATTGGTACTTCTGCTGGACACGGCCTCGCCATCGATGCCTTGCGGGAAGCGGGCTCGGCATGGCGAGTTTTTGTTTGTGCGGAAGCATTCACTAGTGGCATCGCGGCTGGATGGAATTTTATGGATGGGCCCGTGCGGGTTGATGGGTGGGACGTTCCCCAAACCCGCTATGCGGGTTTGATTAATCTGCGTACAGCCTTCGCCTATTCGAAAAATTCCGTGTTCGTAGGACTCGGCGTGGCGGGCGGATATGACCGCGCCAAAGGATTTTCTCGAATCGAGAAAATCGCGAGGCATTTTGGAATATCTACCCCAATATCCACACACCCCTCGATGCCGCTTGGAACCTCGAAAGTCCGCATTATCGAAATGGCGCGGGCATTTGCGATTCTTTCGGCACATGGCAAGTGGATCGACCCGTTTGGCGTGACAAAAATGACAACGCTGGATGGAACGGTTGTCTATGAGCGAAAGGCGCAGCCCGACCGGGTCGTGATAAGCGCGGACATTGTCCGGGATATGACGGACATCCTCCAGAGTGCCGCAGTCTCCGGTTCTGCCAAACCCGCCATGCTGGATCGTCCCATGGCTGGTCTCGCGGGAACAAGCCTTTCGTCAGCGGACGGCTGGTTTCTGGGATTTTCCAGCGGCCTTACGACCTGCGTTTGGATGGGAAATCCGGACGGCGATGCGGTGAGTTTGTCGGAAGGACGCATTCCTGCCCAGGCATTCGGCACCTACATGCGATTTGCTACAGGGAGTCTGCCCCGAGAGAAATTTGAAACTCTGCTAAAGTTGCCCGACCTCACGTTCGGACTTTAACCGATCTTCTCAAAATCAGAAAATCAAAACGAGAACAAATGGCCAATGGCGTTGCCTCCGGCCTGCGTTCTACTCGCTGGCGCTCCAGGAGCCCGTAAGCTGACCACTTCCAAATGGGCCATGCTCGCTAAATGCTCACAGGACAGGGCCTTGCGCGACATCGACGATCTCGTGAAGCACGGCATTCTGATCAAAGACATAGCCAGTGGTCGCAGCACAAGT
>NZ_JBBJUL010000031.1:0-1170 GCF_037725245.1 Sphingobium anseongense
GGTGTTGTGACGTGCTCCCCTGATTGTTACCAGTCAGAGGTAGAGTCGGGCTCCTTCATGATGGTTGGTTGAGGCGATGGCAACCTGTCTGGGGGCATGCCCCCAGACAGGTTCTGCGGCTTTTTCGGCGGGGGTTCTCCCGCCCAGTTTCGAGTGTGGTCTTACCTGGTTGTAGTCGTGCCGCCAGGCATCGAGCACGAATCGGGCATGCGATAGCGACGTGAACAGCGTCTCGTTGAGGCACTCGTCGCGCAGGCGCCCGTTAAAGCTCTCGACGAAGCCGTTCTGCATCGGCTTGCCCGGGGCGATGTAATGCCACTCGACCTGCCGCTCCTGCGACCAGCGCAGGATGGCCGACGAGGTCAGTTCGGTCCCGTTGTCGCTGACCACCATGTGCGGCTTGCCGCGTATCCCGATCAGCCGCGTCAGTTCCCAAGCGACCCGCACGCCCGATAGCGACGTGTCGGCCACCAGCGCCAGGCATTCGCGCGTGTAGTCGTCGACCACGCACAGGATGCGCAACCGCCGGCTGCACGTCAGGGTGTCGGAGACGAAGTCGAACGGCCAGCGCTGGTTCGGGCCGTCCGGCAGCACCATCGGCGCCGGCGTGCCCAGAGACTTCACGCTGCGCGGCCTTGTGGCCGAACGCGGGGTAAAGGTCGATTATGTCCAGGTCTTGGGCTTCGTTCATGCCGAGGGACTGAGCTTCAAAAAAAAGCGTGCTGCCCGTCGAACAGTTCCGGCCACAGGTCGCCCGGCGACGCGAGCAATGGAAGACGTATCAGGGTCGGCTTGATTCGGCGCGCCTCGTCTTCATCGATGAGACGTGGGCCAAGACCAACATGGCGCCGTTGCGCGGCTGGGCACCGGTTGGTCATCGTGCGCCAATGCCAAGGTGCCCTATGGGCATTGGCGCACGATGACCTTATATCGAGCTTGTCGGATGCGCGATATCTCATTCATCGTCTCCGCATCCCCTGTCATGCTCGTTTTCAGCAGGCAGTTTTTCAGCGCCAGATCGGCCACGCATTCCTTCAGCTTAGGGCTTCGCAGCCCAGATCCTGCACCTCGCCGGTGGCCGCGCCCCGTACCCCCGGGCACCGCGCAGGAGTAGCTTGAGTTGAGACCGCCACTGCCGATCGGTACATTCGTGCCAAGACGCACAAATTC
>NZ_JBBJUL010000032.1:0-1103 GCF_037725245.1 Sphingobium anseongense
GGTCACCCGCCGGCCGCGCTACGGCTGCCGTTCGTGTGAGAGTGCGGTCGTGCAGGCTCCGGCGCCAGCCAGGATCGTAGAGGGCGGCATTCCGACCGAAGCGCTGATCGCCCAGGTTCTGGTGTCCAAGTACGCCGATCACCTGCCCTTATATCGACAGGCCCAGATCTACGCTCGGCAGGGCATTGTACTCGACCGATCGACGCTGGCCGACTGGGTCGGAAGAGCGGCCTGGTATCTTCGCCCGTTGCGCGATCATGTGCTCGAACGGCTCCGACGATCCGAACGCCTCTTCGCCGACGAGACGACGGCGCCGGTGCTCGATCCGGGGCGTGGGCGAACCAAGACCGGCCAGATATGGGCTTATGCCCGCGACGACCGACCGTGCGGCGGAGAGAGCCCGCAAATGGTCGCCTATGTATATGCCGCGGATCGCAAGGCGGAGCGGCCCGATGCCCATCTAGGCGATTTTGCCGGTATCCTGCAGGTCGATGGCTACGGCGGCTATGCCGCACTTGCCCGGCGCCGAAGCCAGGTGAGCCTGGCCTTCTGTTGGGCACACGCTCGCCGTAAGTTCTACGAGCTAGCTGACAGTTCCCCGGTGGCCACCGAGATCCTGCACCGCATCGCCGCGCTCTACGCCATCGAAGATGAGATACGGGGATTACCGGCCAAGGAGCGGAGCGCCGTTCGTCACGATCGCAGCCGCGCCATCGTCGACGATCTTCGCCAGTATCTCGAGGCCCGGAGCCGCCAGGTCAGCGCCAAGAGCAAGCTCGGCGAGGCGATCCGCTACTCGCTCACCCGTTGGGACGGCCTCGTGCGCTTCCTCGACGACGGCCGTATCGATCTCGACAACAATACCGTTGAGCGATCGATCCCGCCATTGGCGCTGGGCCGAAAGAATGCCCTCTTCGCAGGATCAGACGAAGGCGGCGACAACTGGGCGGTGATCGCCACGCTCATCGAGAACTGCAAGCTTAGCGGTATCAACCCGCATGCCTGGCTGGCAGAAACGCTAACCAAGCTCGCCAACGGTCACCCTGCCAATGGCGTCAGGGAGCTCATGCCCTGGACAGCCGTGGGCTGAGAACACCGCTTAC
>NZ_JBBJUL010000033.1:0-901 GCF_037725245.1 Sphingobium anseongense
CCCAGTTGCTCGCCTATACCGAAGACGGGCGGCTTGAGATCGACAACAACCTCGCAGAGAATGCCCTGCGCGGCATCGCCGTGGGCCGGAAAAATTGGCTCTTTGCCGGTGCCGATTGCGGCGGGGAAAGGGTTGCGGCGATGTATTCGTTGCTGGAGACAGCCAAGCTCAACGATGTGAACCCGCAGGCGTGGCTGGCCGATGTGCTCGAACGGATCGGCAAGGGCCATCCCATCAACCGGATCGACGAACTGCTGCCGTGGAAATGGCAAAATCGCTTACCTTGATCCGGCCTTCATCGCTGACTTGAAAATTCCGGGCCTGCGGATCGCAGTTCACTTTCCTGCTCTCTTCCTGACAATCGAAGCATCGTCACATTGTAGTCCCACGCGTAGGTGGTTTCGTCACAACGAAACGGACCGACCAATGATGCAGCTTTTTGTTGAAGGTCATCCAACTTCGGCCCCTTAAGCGGAAAGTCCTTCCTTACCGTAGCGACCGATCCTTCCCGTAGCCCCGGAACCCAGAAATCTAATGACGGATCTACCGCTTTAACGGTCTGGAGCAGTTCGCGCCTTCCATGTTCAAATTCGAATGTTGCGTCGGCCAATGGGCTTCGAACCGCCCAGTAATCAATGCAACGAGCATGCATTTGGATGGATCGCAAAAAATCTGCTTGTGTCGCTGAGGCACGATCACCCCACATTTTTACGCCCATGGCGGCCAAAGCCGCCGAGAAGACACAACTTATCGCGCAGACCCATCTCCCGCCGCTCAATGCCACTTGATTGCCCCTCCAGAATGACGGGAATAACATGGCAGCAATCTTAGAGCGTGGAAAGGAACGCTACGGCCCTGCCTGACAAGCCCCATTTTTCGACGGTCCACGCCGGACGCTTAC
>NZ_JBBJUL010000034.1:0-857 GCF_037725245.1 Sphingobium anseongense
CTAGGCGGGATCGACATTCAACGTAACCAGATCATGGCAGCGGCGAGATGGACGAAGCCGGTGAAGTGAACGGTACGGCGGTCGTAGCGGGTGGCGAAGCGGCGGAAATGTTTGAGGCGTCCAAAGCAGCGCTCGATCTGGTTGCGGTGCTTGTAGATGGCGGCGTCGTGCGGGATTGCGACCTTGCGATTGCGCTTGGACGGGATCACCGCCGTGGCGTTCATGGCTGCGATCTGGTCGCGTAAGTCATTTCCATCATACGCTTTGTCGGCAAGCACGGCCTTGGCCTGCTGACCTTTGAGCAAGTCTGGCGCAGAGGCGATGTCGCTGGCCTGCCCGGGCGTGATGCGCAGTCGCAGAGGCCGACCGAACGTGTCGGCGAGCATGTGGATCTTGGTCGTCAGTCCGCCTCGGGAACGCCCCAGCGCCTGATCCCTGGCCCCCCTTTTCCGGTCGCAGCCTGCTGGTGAGCGCGAACGATGGTGCTGTCGATCATCAAATATTGGTTGTCGCGATCCGCCGTCAGCGCCTCGAACACCCGTTCCCAAACGCCGGCATGGCACCAGCGACTGAACCGCCGGTGCACCGTCTTCCACTTGCCGTAGCGTTCCGGCAGGTCGCACCAGTGCGCGCCCGAGCGCAGTACCCACAAACATCCGTTCACGAACAAACGGTTATCCGCGCCCGTGCGCCCCGGATCAGCCGCCTTGCCCGGGACCAGCAACGCTATCCGCGACCATTGCGCCTCGCTCAACTCATATCGCTTGATACCCACCATCCGCTCCGCGTCTCAACACGGATGCCTATGAATCAGCCTTCAACCCATTTGGGAATCCTGAATGTCGATACGGCCTAGA
>NZ_JBBJUL010000035.1:0-842 GCF_037725245.1 Sphingobium anseongense
TCCAGCGTCCGCCACTGGGTGTCTGCGCTTTCGGAGGGAAGCTGGAGCAGGACGCGGTTGAAACCCATCGCGTGCAGTTCCTCGACCCGCTGCTTGAGGCGATCGGGATTGCCGTCGAACAGGCCCAGATGATGCGTGATGACCGTCTGATCGAGTTCTTCGATGGAGCGCCCCTTGCTGGTCATATAGTCGCGCAGATCGGCCACGGCGGCGGGCATGGCGTCATTCTGGTCAACCGGGATCCACCCGTTGCCATATTCGGCAATGCGCGGGAACGCGAATTTGGTGTAGGCGCCGATCAGGACCGGCAGATTGCCGCCCTTCACGGGCTTTGGTCCACACCACATCGGCGGAAACTTGACCATCTCGCCGTTGAATTCGGCAATTTCATTGCCCCAGATCTGGCGCATCGCCAGAACGCATTCGCGCACCCATTTCCAGCGATCCTCGAACGCCACGCCATAGTCGGCCATTTCTTCCGCGCTCCAGCCGGCGCCCGCGCCCAGGATGAAGCGACCGCCCGAAAAATGGTCGAGCGTTGCGATCCTGGTCGCCAGGCTGATCGGGTGGTGCTCGGTGATGATCGAAATCGAGGTGCCCAGCTTCAGCGTCTTCGTCACCGCCGCCACCGCCATGTGAGACAGCAGCGGATCGTACATTTCCTTGAAGCTTTCAGGGACTTCCTTGTAGCTGCGGCGCTGGGATTTCAGATCGACCGGAATATGGGAATGTTCGCCGAAAAACAGCGATTCAAAGCCGTTGGCTTCGGCCCATTGCCCAAGAGCCGGCGGAGAGATGGTGTCCTTGGTGCAAGCGGTGGCAAGACCAATATCGGGGCCGTT
>NZ_JBBJUL010000036.1:0-827 GCF_037725245.1 Sphingobium anseongense
GCCGAATAGGAATAGCCGCCATGTTTGTTGCGCGGATTGCGCTCCGACCATTCGCGCATCCCCCGCAGGCTTTTCTCCGTCAGCGGCAGGCCGAACGCCTCGTAAATGCGACGCACAACCTCTGCATCGTTCGAAGTGATGTCGGAAAAGCCGATGTCGAGGATCTGAAGATCGCGATCATTGTCGCGCCAGGCCAGATGATCGTCAACGGACTGGCCATAATAGGATATCATCGCTTCGCCCCCGTTCAGATCGGGTTCGACGTCCGCGTAGAGCACGTGCCAGTTATAGGCCACGCCCGCGATCGAGGGTACGCATTTGACGGGATCGCGATGGGTGACGATGAAGCGGGGATTGTCGAAAATCCGGTTCAACTGCGCTTCCAGTCCGAAATGGATCGGCGTCTTGAGAAGCCAGGGCTTCTTGCGATCTTCCGGGTTCTGCCATTGCAGATATTGCAGCTGCATTTTCAGATAATCGTAGGCCGGCGTCGTATCCGCGCTCAACAGCCATCCGAAAAGAGATGGTGAACCGAAGACCATCATCGCCCCCGTTCGGAACGAATATTCGAAAAGCTGCATCTCCTCCTCGGCCTCGTCGGTGAAGACGGGGTGACCGGTAATCATGTCGGGCGACACTTCGTACAGCCATTTTTCATAGGCCCGCGTTTCGGCGATCCGCTGTTCCCGGCCGCCGTCGGGGGCGCCGGGGACGCGGGCGAACATATGCCCCTTCCAATATTCGACGAGCTGGAAATCCCCCGATGCGCCCAGCAGCCGCTGCAATTTCGTGCTGCCCGTGCGCGGCATCGACGTGATGATGATCGG
>NZ_JBBJUL010000037.1:0-724 GCF_037725245.1 Sphingobium anseongense
ACTGCTCATATATATCTCCCAATTAAATTGCAGACATCTGGTATCACGGGGTCAGACCAGCCCCATGTCGTGGCGTAGCTGGAAAACGAGATCCTCCTGATCCCGGCGTGGCTTGACGAGGACCGGGGAACTGATCCCGGTGCCTTCGGGGACTTCGAAAATCAGGTTCTGGTCGGGAATCGCCGTTCGCGACGCGATCTTCCAGGCGCCGTCCCGCTGTTCGAATATGTCGACATAGCGCCCGAAAGACACGACATCGACCGGCCTGTCGCCCTCCACCGAAAGGCCGGCCGCCCTGGCGAACGCCGCCGCGCCTGCCGCCGAATAGCGGATGCAGACCGTCACCCGCGATTCCACCAGCGCGCAGTCCATGCAGGCGAATTCGATCAGGACGTTGGTCACATTGTGGCTGGCGTGCAGGATGTGCCGGTGCCGTTCGCGCATCCATTCGACCAGCCCCGGCACATCGCCTTCGTAAAAGCCGTGATTGTCCACCGCATCGTCGTGAAACAGGCCGGGGATGGCGTCGAGATCGCTGCGGTCGGCGGCGCGGCAGAATTTGTGCACGACATCGGTTATCGCGAAGCGCGCTTCGACCTGCGCCAGCCGTTCCTCGATGTCGCCCACGGTCGCCTTCTCTTCTTAGGACAGCAGCGGCGCGAAACGGTCGATATAGGCCGCGAACCGCGCCCGGATCGCATCGTCGGTCGTGCCGAATTTTTCA
>NZ_JBBJUL010000038.1:0-548 GCF_037725245.1 Sphingobium anseongense
CGTGAGGTTCACCATAAGCAACCGGCCGTCGGTATCGACCGCGATATGTCGCTTGCGTCCGACGATCTTCTTTGCGGCGTCGAAGCCGCGCTCGTCGGCCGATGGCGCCTTGACCGACTGGCTGTCGATGACCGCCGCGCTCGGGCTCTGCTCTCGACCCTGCTGCTCGCGGTCCAGCATCAACTCGATGTCGTGGATCGTCTGGAACAGGAAGCGGCGAGACAGTTCGCGGAACCAGCCGTAGGCCGTCTGCCAGGCGCCGAAGTGGATGGGCAGCATCCGCCAGCCGCAACCCGAGCGCACGAGGTAACGCACCGCGTTGATCACCTCCCGGAGATCCACCTCGCGGGGGCGGCCGCGCCGCCCAGGTCGGGGCATCAGCGGTGCGATCCGCCCCCACTCTTCATCGGTCAAATCGCTCGGGTAACGCTTCGTCTTGCGCTCGATCTTCGATATCCGGCCACGGCTCGCTTCAGTCCACATCCGCGCCCTGAATCAGACTTCATGCCGCAAGGAAATCCTTCAATCCGATTTTCCAAACAGCCTCT
>NZ_JBBJUL010000039.1:0-455 GCF_037725245.1 Sphingobium anseongense
CGCTAATCAATCTTGGTTCTGCCACCCCCTTATTCGGATAGACAAGATATGTTTGAAGATTTTGAATGCCCATTCGCCATTCCCCCAAGGAGCGTCATTTACAACCATATTCCAACTTGTGAATGACCTCGGCCCTGTTTCGGCAACAAAGTAATGTGTACCAAAAGGTGAACGGCCACCCGTGGGGGCGCTGCAGCAGTCATTCCGCAATGCGTCGTGGATGCTGTGCAGCGGAGAAAGCGGACAGTCGGCACCTGAGGACGAAATTAGGGAGCTTGAAAGGCAAGAATGGGTCGGGGACGGTCTGGCAGCTATGGTGCCTGCCTGGTTGGGTCTGGACGAACATTCGGGCAGCTATCTACATCCGGTCAATGTTTCGTGACCGACGGCAGCGGCAAACTACCCTCGAACGTCAGGGCGAGAGGCCAGAGCGGTGTCTTCGTGAAGAACCGTTC
>NZ_JBBJUL010000040.1:0-446 GCF_037725245.1 Sphingobium anseongense
TAAGCGTCCGGCCTTCGGCGTGTTGCGTGGTTCGGCCCGTTTGGCGAGGGAGGGCGGATAGGAGTCTCCTTCTGGACTCCATAAGGAGATCAGGAGATGGGCCGGATCGAGGTCATCACCCGCACGGAGCGTCGCCGTAAATATTCTCCCGCCGAACGGGCCGCGATCATGCGGGAGGCTGACGCGCCAGATGTCACCGTGCGGGAGGTGGCGAAGCGGCACGATATAGCCGAGAGCCTGATCTATAGCTGGCGGACGGCACGGCGGCAGGCGGAGAAGATCGCGAGCGAACCACTGGCCTTCATCTCATATGGGGCCGTGCCGGAGGGCGATCTTGTCGCCGTCGCGCCAGCGCCGCCATTGTTGCAGCCCCAGCCCGTCCCCACGATGCCGGTGATGGAAGAGTTGACCCGTCCGCATCCCGGCGGACGTCCCGGTGAGATCGG
>NZ_JBBJUL010000041.1:0-380 GCF_037725245.1 Sphingobium anseongense
AGGCTGGACCGCCACCGCCACAAACCCTTGCGTATTGCCAAACATCTGTCGCCGCCAGCGATAGATCTGGCCGGGCCGTAAATCCGCCTCCCTAGCGATCTCCGCCACGTTCGCGCCGGGTTGCGACACCGCCATCACCAGCGCCCGCTTCTGGTCGTCAGACCATACCCGCCGCCGCTCAACGCCCGAAATTATCGTCACCTGACCCATCGCACCGTCTCTAGTACCGGTGCAAACACCAGTGCTATCTCCAAATATCAGACGATCACCGCAAGGCGGCCCTCACCGAAGGCGTACCATTGATTTTGTTGGATTGGAAAATTTTAGGCAAAGAAAGACCCCAGCAAAGTGTTGATTTTGCTGGGGCTTTGTATGTGCGT
>NZ_JBBJUL010000042.1:0-328 GCF_037725245.1 Sphingobium anseongense
CGCCAAGCTCGCGCGCCATCGCAAAGGCTTCCTGCACATTACCAAGACGGGCAAGGACTTGTTTGAGCATCCAGGAAGCCTATGGATCACCTTGGCCCAGCATCTGCTCCTTGCCAACGGTCATGATGACATGGTGGATATCGAATGGGTTTCGGTGCTTAAGGCCGTTAATGTCGAAGCCCATTCAGGTGTGACGGACAAGCAATTCTCTACTCGACTGATGGGCGCCAGCGACAAAGACTACCATCTAAAGTCACTGGTCTATGTCCATGTCCTTCGGCCGCTTTGCTGGCTCGGTCTTCTGCAGGAGACCCGCCAGAACCAATCC